>CAZOES010000032.1:6999-31841 GCA_964578865.1 uncultured Gemmatimonadaceae bacterium
GACGGACGGACGGTCGGTCGGTCGACTAGTTCTTGGTAGCTCGAAAATCAGTCCCGCCGAGGTACCCACCCCCAATGTCGGGGGAATATCACTTCGAGATTCGTTAAGCCAAGCATCGCAGAAACGCGTTTGGTCTCAAATTCAAGCGTTCCTCGTTCCCTATCCCTCTCACGTCTTTCGTCTCCCGTCTCCCGTCTCCCGTCTCACGTCTCACGTCTCAGGTCTCACGTCCTTCCGGCTATCAGCTTCTCAAACCGCGGACTCTCCTTGAGCGGCGCGAAGTTGGGATCGATCCGGAGCCAGCCGGGCGAGATGTCGTACGGGTTCTTGAGCAGTTTCTCCAGAATGTCGACCGCTTTGTCATTTTCGCCGCACAGCACGTAGATCCTCGCCAGCAAGTGCTGATAGTACGCGCCGGTGATTGCATCCTGACTCGGGAGCACCATGCCGGCGCCGCGTTCGGCATTCCGGATCGCCTCGGCCTTCTGGCCGAGATAGGCCTGGCTCAACCCGAGGAAAATGAGACGCTGGGGATCGTTGGGTGCCGTCTTCAGCACCTCGCGAGTCGCGACGACGGCACTTTCGGCAAAGCTCTTGAGTCTTCCCTTTTCGCCTCGCATCCAGAAGGTCTGGGCCATGACGATGGCCCAGGTCGAGCGATCGCCATCGAAATCGGCCGGGGTGAGCGAGAGCAGAAGCTGTTGCTGAGGTTCGTCGAGCACCCAGAACAAGTCCCAGTAGTTCGCCAGGTAGGCCACCAGCGCAGCAGGTTCAGTCTGGTGCATCGCGGCTCGGACTACAGTTCGAGCCGAATCCAGCTTTCCATCCCGCAGCTCGACCATAACCCGCGACTCGATAAGTGCCAAAACCCCGGGGTTTCTGGCCAGTCCACGGTCCAGTTCCCTCCGCGATTCGTCGTATCGGCCCAGCTTGCGAAGGGTACTCCCCAGCCGCAGGGCCGAAGTTACCGAGAGGGGATCCAGTCGGGTCGCCAGCTGGGCATGGACCAGTGCGGAGTCCCACTGACCCACAATGGCGTCCAGGACGGCTATGGAGCCGAGTGCGGTCGCGTTCTGGGGTTCCACTCGAAGCACCAGTTCGCATTGCTCCCGCGCCTTTGCCATCTCGCCGGTGATGTCGCGGAAGTACCCGGCGTAAGCCAGCCGCCCATCCGGCGAATTCGGCTCCAGTGCCAGCGCCCGATTGATGGCTCGAAGCGATGCCTCGGCCAGGGCTGGATCAGGGACCCCATTGCTGTAGAGGAGGGCTTCGGCCCGGCCGATGCGGGCCCAGGCCAGGGTGAAGTTCGAATCGAGGCCGACCGCCTGCTGATAGTAGGTCACGGCGCGGCGAAGCGTGACGGGGTCGGTGGCGCCGAGGGTCACGAAGAGCTGCTCGCCCCGGAGGAACGCATCGTAGGCCGGGAGGTTTGCGGTCGGCCGGTTGCCCAGCTTCTGGCTCACGCTGTCGGCCAGCGCCACATTGAGCGCGCCGGCCACCTGTCCTGCGATGTCTGCCTGAACTTTGAAGACGTTGGTCAGGTTGCCGTCGAAGGCCTGCTGCCACTTGGTGGTGGGCTTGCCGCTGCTGATCTCGATCAGCTCAGGCGTCACCTGCACCTGCGCAGTGCCATCCGGGTTTTTCGCCCAGCGCACTTTGGCCATCAGCAAGTAGTCGGCGCCCAATTCTCCGGCCACTTGAGCCAGCGGCTTCTCCGAGTGACGATACGGCTTTGAACTGGCTCCGGCTATCACCTGCACGCCGGAAAGTGCCGAGAGCTTGCCTCGCACCGCGTCGGTGATGCCGTCGGCGAAATACTCCTGGGTCGAGTCGCCCTGATTGTCGAACGGAAGCACGGCAATCACCCGCGAGCCGGGTGTTCCGGTGTGGCCCCCGCGCTTCCAGGCGAACAACGCCCCGACGCCGATCAGAAATCCAACCACCAAAAAAGCGAACCCCGCCGGGATCCGTCTCTTGCGGCTCGCCTCGGCCGGCCGGGCGATCGGCGCACTCGGCCGCGCCGCGGTGACCGTCGAAGTGGTCGCGACGCCCAACGCCTTGGCGAAATCGGCCGCGGTGGCAAAACGATCGGCCGCGACCGGAGCCAGCGCTTTGGTAATCGCCGCCTCGATCTGGACCGGAACACTGGGCCGGACCGCGCGCACACTGGGCACTTCGCCCTGGAACCGCTTGGCAATCACCGCCTGCGCGGTGGCACCGGTGAAGGGGGGCTCACCGGCCAGCATCTCGAACACCACCGCGCCGAGGGCGTAGACATCGGAGCGCGGATCCAGCTGCCGTTCACCGGTGGCCTGTTCCGGGCTCATGTAGGCCGGAGTGCCGACTGCGACTCCGGTCTCGGTCAGATGCTCGCCGGTATTGCTGGAAAGGGCCCGGGCAATGCCGAAGTCCGCCACCAGCGTGTCGCCGTCACCGGTGATCAGGATATTCTCCGGCTTGACGTCGCGGTGAATGATCCCGTGCCGGTGAGCGTAGTCGAGCGCTCTGGCCGCCTCGGAGCCGATCCGCAATGCCTCTTCCAGCGGCAGCTGGCGGACCCGGGTGAGCCGGTCGCGCAGCGATTCACCATCCACAAACGGCATGGTGAACCACAGGTGCCCGCCAGCTTCACCAGAGTCCAGTACGGTCAGGATGTGGGGATGCTGCAGCCGGGCCGCCAGCTCCACTTCCCGGTGAAACCGCTCGGGGCCGAGGGCGTGAGCCAACTCCGGGTGCAGAACTTTGAGCGCGACCGGTCGCTTGTGCTTGAGATCCTGGGCCAGAAAGACAGTAGCCATGCCCCCACGCCCCAGCTCACGTTCGAGCCGGTAGCTGGGCAGGGCAGACTGCACCGCGCTACGGAGGTCGGTCAGATCGCAACCCGATTGGGAAGGTGGGAAAGTTACCGCGGTTTTGAGGGCTGGTCGAGTGGAGAAAACGTCGTGGGTCGTGAGTCGTAACCTGACCCACGACCCCCGACCCCCGACCTATTCTCCCGGATGGTACTCCCGTTCGGTATGCCCCTTCAGCTGATCCCGGTAGAAATACACCGGCCGGAGGTCGCCGCTGGCGTAGCGCTCGGCCTGGTCGTTGAAGTGCTTCGATTTCGGGTCGCCGCTCTCCCCGCCGGCGGTGACCGCCCGGGCACGCACCGAATCACCAAACTGGACCACCGCCACGAAGCTGTTCCCATACACCCCGAAGAATCGCTTGGTGGGGCGGTCCCACCGGGCCCCGAAGGAGGCTAATGAACCCCAGCGAGCCGAGGTGAATTTCACCGGGATGCTGGGCGCGGTGTCGTTGAAGACGTGAACGATGTCGTCGGTCAGCCGCTGGAACCGGTTGATCTCACCCCAGGGTGTCTTCCAGCTGCCGAAGTCGGCGGACATTTTGTCCACCGCCTCGCTGAGCGCACCCAGCCGAGTGACGGCCTTGGCGCCGGTAGCCATGTACTGGTAGATGTCCTTGTCTTCACTCTCGTCCTCGTTCGATGCTTTCCGATAGAAGGTCTCTCCCCAGTACACCCCAACCGCTGTCGGGACCGACGTGGCCGACCAGCGATAGTCCCAGTGGCGCAGCGAGTCCACCGGCTCCTTGAGCTTGGCCTTGAGTGAGTCGCTCGCCGGCAGCTTGTCGTAGTCCTTGATCAGTTGAGGGACGATCAGGGCAAAAGCAGGCTGGTAACTGTCGAATGCAGCGTCGATCAGGCCCTGGACCGTGAAGTCCTTCTTCCCGTCCAGGACCCGAATAGCATGAATACCACGCTGGTTCTCCGGGTAGACATCGACATAGGCCGGGAAGTCTTTTTGTTTGGGGCTCAACTTCCCCGAGACTGACCAGGGCCAGTTATTGGTGTTCTGAATCCAGCCGTTGGCTGGGTTCTTGACCGTGGGAATCTGGTCGACCGAGAGCAGGCCGTTGTACTGCGCCTCAGGGCTGCTCCCGTCCACCGGCCGGTTCCAGTCGAGCCTGGGATTCCGATTGGGGATATAGCTGGCGTGGAAGTAGGCGATGTTGCCGTCGGCGTCGGCGTAGACCGTGTTATTGGATGAGTTGGATTGTAATTCGACGGTCTTCTTGAATTCCTCGTAGTTCCGCGCCTTGGTCCGGCCGTACGATTCTTCCAGCGCTTTGACCGGCTCCTGCATCAGGCTCACGGCGATCCACTTCCCGCCAGCTTCACGAACCACCGGCCCGTGCTCGGTCCGGTACACCGTAAACTCCTTCTGCCTGGTGGCTCCGGCGTCGGTGTAAGGAACCACGATCTTCTCGACCGATACCGGCTTTTCCTGCGCTCCTACCTTATAGAAGAGGCTATCACCCTTCTTCATGATGGTCTCGGAGAACTCGTCGATGGCGTCGACTCCGCTGGAGGTATGCATCCAGCCCAGCCGGTCATTCCACCCCTGGTAGATGAAGAACTGGCCCCAGGTTGCCGCACCGTAGGCGTTGAGCCCCTGTTCGCTCACCATCTGGAGTTCCGAGCGGAAGAAGAAGGAGGTGTGGGGGTTGATCAGCAGCATGGCCTGCTTGTCGACCGTGTTGGCCGGGGCAACCGCGAAGCCATTCGATCCGGTCGGTTCCGGGGGATAGGGCGACTCGACCCGGGAAATGGTCTTGGGTCCCTTTCCGTAGAAGTCCTCCAGCTGGGCCAGGGAAATGCTCTCGATGTCGCCGCCGATGCTTCCCTCGCTGTAGGACAGGGGCATCCAGGGCTCGAAGCGGGTGATGACCCGGGGTTTCACCTCGGGGTGCTTGAGCAGGTAGTAGTTGAGCCCATCGGCCCATGCATCCATCAGCTTCTTGAGCCAATCGGGGCTCGCGGCGTACTGGGCCTTCAAAGTGTCCGGGTTCATGAACAGCTTCTGGCGGAGATCCTGGATCACTACCTTCTCTCCCTCCGCCTCCGCCAGCCGCCCGATCGAGTTGAGGTAGTTGGTCTCTACCCGGTTGAAGTCATCCTCGGCCTGGGCATAGATCATCCCGAACACTGCATCGGCGTCGGTCTTGCCGTACACGTGGGCGATCCCCCAGTCATCCCGGATGATGGTGACGTTCTGGGCCCGTTCGGCCAATCGGACCGAGTCGGGGTTATTGGTCGAAGCGGCTGGGGCACAGGACAGAGAGAAGAGGGCGAGACCGGTAAGCACTCGACTGGCGGGAGCGCGCATCAGTTCAGCTTTCTTGTTCGTGTGTTGGGGACGGTTTCTTAACAAGCCATCAATCGCTGGAGCTACAGATTTCACAGATTTGTCTGATGACACAGATTGTCCCGGCGCCGATCGACCTTCGCAACGTGGCTAACGTGGGTAATTGTGGTCAACTAATCGTCTCATCTACCATGCTCGACAAGCCGACTTGAGTGTGAGATTCGTTGACCAAGAACACAGTTTCTGAGCGAGGCGACGGAAGATTGACTCCTCGCGGAATAATCGGCGCAATCTGCAGGCAAATCTGTGAAATCTGTGGCTCCAGCAATCCTTGGCTTTCTAAGTAGCCCGGGGCTGAGTATTACCAGAATTTCGCCCGGCCCGGGGAGCCCGGCCAGAGATGATGGTGATGTTGTCGCTGCCACCCCGCTCCAGCGCCTTGTCCAGCAGGGTCCGGCACAACTGCTCCGACGACTGCATCTTGCCGATCTCGGCCGCGATCTCCTGATCACTTACGTGCTTGGTCAGTCCGTCGCTGCAGAGCAGCAGGACCGAGTCCCGATTCTTGATATCCAGCCTGCTGACCTCAGGGGTGGCGGAGTCGCCCCCGATGGCGCTGACCAGGACATGGCTGAGCGGAGAGGTCTCCAGGCTTTCGCGGGGAAGGGCACCCTCATCGACCAGGGCCTGAGCCATGGTCTGGTCCCGGGTAACCTGACGCAGCTTGCCGTCGAGATAATGGTAGCAGCGGCTGTCTCCCACCTGGACCACGTAAACCCAGGGCCAGATGACGATGGCGAGGGTCATGGTGGTGGCCATCCGGCCCGGTTCGGTCCGGCTGGCCGCTTCGGCCCGCACCGCCGCGTGGGCCTCGAAGGCCGCAGTACGAAGCGCTTCTTCGAATTCCTGGTCCTTGGACGACCCGGCCGCGTGATAGCAGGCCAGACCGCCGGAGACGTAGCGGGTGATCGACTCGACCGTCAGCTGACTGGCCTCTCCGCCTCCGGTGGTTCCTCCCACACCGTCAGCCACCAGCATGATGGTCGCCAGCCGCTGGCCTCGAAGCGGGAGATCGTCGGCGTTGGGGAGACTGGTCCCGTGCATGTGCACCTGCGGGTGCACCGTGCACAGCAGAAAATGATCCTGATTGCTCTTGCGCACTTTACCCACGTGCGTGAGGCCGAAGAGATCCAGTTCCTCGTCACGCGGCTTGGTGCCGAGCAGGGGAAGTGGACCCGTGGTGGTGCGCAGATCGGAGACAGTCATCGGGGTCTCCTCGTTACTGGTTCAGGCCCGCCATGGAGGCTAAGGCCGCCTGCCTCAAGATGGGGTCGAAAACGCCGGAGGGCGAGAGTGGGTTGCGGCCTACCCCTGTAGAGGGTCTATTCGGTGACCATGCATCCCCTTGCCGGCAAGCCCGCTCCACCCGAAATCCTCATCGACGTGGCCCGGCTGGAGCGCGACTACTACACGCACCAGCCCAATCTCGACGATCCGACCCAGTTAGTGAGTTTCGGTACCAGCGGCCATCGCGGCACCCCGTTTGACGGGACCTTCACAGAATCTCACATTCTGGCCATCACCCAGGCCATCTGTGAGTATCGCGCCAGCAAGGGTATCAACGGGCCGATGATACTCGGCAAGGACACCCACGCCGCCTCGCACGCAGCGGAACGCACCGCGCTCGAGGTCCTGGCCGGGAACAAAGTGGCCGTCGTAATTCAGAAGGACGACGGCTATACCCCAACGCCGGTGGTCTCCCACGCGATTCTAACTCGGAACTCGGAACTTGGAATACTCAGCGGGGAGCCGGGAACGGGGAACGTCTGCGATGGCATAGTTATCACGCCCAGCCACAATCCACCGAGCGACGGCGGCTTCAAATACAACCCGCCCAATGGCGGACCAGCCGACACCGACATCACCAGTTGGATGCAGGATCGGGCCAATGCCCTGCTGAAAGACGCCAACCGCGGGGTCAAGCGGATCACCTATGAGGCTGCGCTGTCGGCTCCTACCACGCTGAGGGAAGATCTGGCAGCGGGTTACATAGAAGCACTGGGAGAGGCCATCGATTTCGAATCGATTCGCAAGGCCGGCATCACTATCGGGGTCGATCCGCTGGGCGGCTCATCGCTGGAGTACTGGCCCCGCATCGCCGCCCGGTACGGGCTCAACCTCAAGGTGGTGAACACCGCCGTCGATCCAACCTTCCGCTTCATGACGGTGGATCACGACGGCAAGATCCGGATGGACTGTTCCAGTCCCCAGGCGATGGCCAGTCTGGTACGACTCAAAGACCAATTCCGGATCGCCTTCGGCAGCGATCCCGACGCCGATCGCCATGGGATCGTGACACCCTCGTCGGGTCTGCTCAATCCCAACCACTATCTCGCCGTCGCGATCCACTACCTGCTCACCCACCGGAATGACTGGCCCGAGGGTGCCAGGGTGGGCAAGACCCTGGTCTCCAGCGCGCTGATCGACCGGGTAGTTGCCGAGCTGGGGCGGGAATTGTTGGAAGTGCCGGTCGGGTTCAAATGGTTCACCTCCGGCTTGTATGAGGGAACCTGCTGTTTCGGCGGGGAGGAGAGCGCCGGCGCCAGCTTCCTCCGGCGCGATGGAAAGGTGTGGACCACCGACAAGGACGGACTCCTGCTCTGCCTTTTGGCAGCCGAGATCACTGCGGTCACCGGCAAAGACCCCGGCGAACACTACCGCGACCTCACCTCCCGGTTGGGTGCGCCGGTATACACCAGGATCGACACGCCCTGCACCCCGGCCGAGAAATCGGGATTCAAGAAGCTCACCCCCGAGGCGATCACTGCGGGGTCTTTGGGAGGGGATCCGATCAGCGCCAAGCTTACCAAGGCGTCGGGAAACGGCGCTGCCATCGGCGGTCTCAAGGTGACCACTGCGCAGGGCTGGTTCGCTGCCCGCCCGAGCGGCACCGAAAATGTCTACAAACTCTACGCCGAGAGTTTCCGCGACTCTGCCCACCTTGCTCGGATCGTTGACGAAGCGCGCGGGATGCTGCGAGCAGTCCTGGGATAGAATCGCTTTAGCGATTCAGTCGCCGAGCCGCGGGTTTACCCGCGACAACGGGATCCCTCACCCTCGCAGCCACGGCGTCAGCGTCAACCCAACCAGGATCCCCTCCGGACTCAATAACCGTGTTACCGTCTGGCCCCACGGTTCCTTCCGGTTGTTGACCAGCAGCTGGTAGCCCTGCCGCTCCAGTTCGGCCGACGCCGACCCGACATCTTCCACATCAAACTCGAGCCACGACTTCGGCTCCGGCACCGAGCTGGGCCACTCCGGCTTTCCGAAACATGATCGGGCCGCTTCCGCCAGCGGCCACAGGGCGAAGTGGCGGACCCCATCCATCTTCTCGGCGTGGAGATAGTTCTCGTCGTGGGGCATCGCTTCGAGTGGCAGGCTCAGCGTGTCCCGGTAGAACGCCCGGCTGGCGGCCGGATCTTTCACTATTGGCCCAAAGCCGGCGACGAACAGAACTTTCAGGGCGGAAGCGGGCATATCGAATCCTCAATGCGTGGATCGGAACCAGCCTTGTGACAGTACGCCAACCTGCTCAGGCTGTATTGAAGAAAACGGACAATGCGCTCTAATCGGGCCAATCGGCTTCCAGCCAGCGGCTCAGCTGCGGCTCCGACTGATGGAGATAAGCGGCGGGGGTGTAACCGGTAATCGAGCGGAACTCGCGGCTCATGTGGGCCTGATCGGCAAAGCCGCTTGCGGCAGCCAGGCCACTGAGGCGGAGTTGCCTGCCGCTGCGACGGGCCAGCCGGGTCGCCTGCTGAACCCGGAGAATTCGCTGCATGGTCTTGGGTCCGTAACCGCAGGCCTCGAGGAACGCCCGCCGAAGTTTGCGGGTACTCCAGCCCAGATCTCTGGCGATCTCAGTCAGGTCGGCTCCCGGACGGGAAATCAGCCGGCAAGCCCGAATCACTGCGAAATCGCGGGCATGGAGCCGCACTCTCTCTCGCACCCACTGTTGCAGCAGACCGATTCGGTCCTGAAGGGTCTGAGACTCCAACAGCCGAGTCTCCAGTCGTTGCGCTCCGCTCGAGATCTCACCCAGCAACAGGCTGGTATCGACCAGTTCCGTGGCCGTTGAGCCGAGCACGGAACGAAGCGCACCGGGCCGAAAGCGCAGGCCCACGATTTCCATTCCATCCAGGAGATGAGGCCAGCGGGCTCGGGTGTCAGGGCCGACCAGGACCGGCGGGTCATCATTGCAGATGATGATGTCGGCACAGCCATCAGGCACGACCGGCATACCGGCGCCGCCGGCCCGCTGGCGGAGCCGGTGACTCCAGCCACAGGCGACAAACCCCGACAAGTCGGGGGCCGGGGCGAATTCCCGGTATGACCTTTCTGCAGGCCGCTGCATGGCGATGGCCAATGATCCTTCCTGCCGGTCCTCGCTAGATTCGACTAGCGTCGAACCAACTTACTCAAGGCAAGCCATGGATCTAGGTATTCAAGGGAAGCTCGCGCTGGTCACCGGCTCCACCGCCGGAATCGGCTTTGCCGCCGCGGCGGCTCTCGCCCGCGAGGGTGCGGTGGTCAAGATCAACGGTCGCACTCCCGCGCGAGTACAGGAGGCGGCCAGCCAGCTGCAGGGTCTGGTGCCCGATGGCAACATCGAAGGCTTCTCGGCCGACCTGGCTACCGCCAAAGGCTGCGCGGCGCTCATCAAGCAGCTGCCTGAAGTCGACATCCTGGTCAATAACATGGGCATCTTTGAGCCCAAGCCGTTCGAGCAGATCCCCGACGAGGACTGGCTGCGCTTCTTCGAGACCAACGTGATGAGCGGGATCCGGTTGTCCCGGCACTATGTGAAAGCGATGCGCAAGAACAACTGGGGTCGAATCGTATTCATCTCCAGTGAATCAGGGCTGCAGATCCCCGCTGAAATGGTCCACTACGGGATGACCAAGACCGCTCAGCTCGCCGTCGCGCGGGGCTTGGCCGAGACCTTGGCCGGAACCGGTGTCACGGTGAACTCGGTCCTGCCCGGGCCGACTTCGTCTGAGGGTGTGGGGACTTTCGTGGCGCAGCTGGCGGCGGATCAACAGAAAACTCCGGCCCAGGTGGAGCGGGAGTTCTTCGCTCAGGCCCGACCCTCGTCGATCATCCAGCGATTCGCGACGATCGACGAGGTGGGAGCGATGATTGCGTATGTGTGCAGTGCTCAGGCGTCGGCGACGACCGGGGCCGCCCTCCGGGTTGATGGCGGAGTGGTTCGGTCTATTGCCTGATGGTCGTGGGTCGCGGGTCACAACGACCCACGACTCACGACCCGTGAGGTCAGTTCCAGGTGTCGATCTTCATGTCGTCCGGCGAAGGCTTTCCCTTGCCGGTCTCGACATAATCCCGCAGGCTCAGCAGGAACACTGCCCATTTCATGCTGCAGTGGGCCGTGAAATCGACTTCCTCTTTCCATCCCCGGTGGCCAAAGTCGAGGATGGTCATGTCGCCGTCCTGACTGAGTTCGAAGATCAGGTCGGTTCCGATCCACTCCGGCGGCCCGTCGGTCACCCGCCAGCGGACCTCACGGTTGGGCGTAAGCTTGGTAGTCTCGTAGTCGATAACTCCCAGCACGGCTCCATCCTGTTTCCTGAAGCGGGACTGCAGCTTTCCACCGATCGTGGCGGTACTGGTCGTATCCCTGCTCCACCATCCGGCTACGCCCTGGGCGGTTGCGATGGCATCATAGACCTTCGCCATGGGCGCCTTGAATCCGATCTTGTGCACGATGTTTACCACGATTCCTCTGCTTGCAATTGGTGATGGATTAGTCTGTCTCTTCCACGAACGCCTTCAACCGGGCTGCGGCCGCATCCCACTGCGCCGAGACGTAATCGAGATAATCCCGGGCGACTTCGAGCCGCTTGAGATCGAGCGAATACACCCGTTCCCGTCCTTCCTTGCTGTCACGCACCAGACCCACGTCCCCCAGCGAGTGCAGGTGCCGGGTTATCGCCTGCCGGGTCATGCCGCTTCCCTCGCTCAGGCGAGTGATGGAGAGCGGCCCCTCGGTGGACAGGCGGCGCACCAGGCTGAGCCGGGTGGTGTCGCCCAGTGCCGCGAACACCGGCGCAGCCTGCAGCGCCGCCGATCCTCGGCTAGGCGACATAGTTGGCGAGCTTCCTGCTTTGGCCATTCCACCCGCCCTCGTTCATCCGGAAGGCTTCAGCTCGGCGGTTGGCGGGGAGTTTGTCGAAACCCGACTCGGTGATTTCGATCGCCGTTCCGCCGGCGGTTTCCTTGAGCCGGAATTCCACCAGGGTCATCGGCTCGACGGTGTAGTCGACGTTGGGATCGATGGCGCCGGGGTGCCACCGATAGGAGAAGTAGCCTTCCGGCTCGATCTTATCGATGACCATTTCGAGGGTGACATGCTCGTAGTTCGGCATGGTCAGCCGGCCGTGAACCGTGGCTCCCGGCGTGAAGGGGCGATCCAGCTTTATCCCGAACCAGGTGCCGAACTCTTCCGCATTGGAGAGGGCCCGCCACACCCGGGAAGGCTTGGCGTTTACCTCGAAACGTTTCTCGATCCGGTCGGTGGATTTGGGGCTTTCAGTTTGGGCAGTCATAGGTTGTTGCCGCTCCCGTTTCGCAAGGCAGTGACTTGAAAACATGCAACAGTTACGTTGCATATGATACAACCTCGAATAAAAAAGCGCAACCGTTTGGTTGCGCGTCCGAAAACAGCGGGCCTAGCCTGGAACATGTCATCCCGAGCGAAGTCGAGGGATCTCCGAGTTGCCTTGGCAGGATCCTCTGAGTTTGAGGTCCCTCCACGCGCCAGGTCCTTCGCTCCGCTCGGGCCTTGGCTTGCTCGGGATGACATCACCTTACTTTCTGGCCCGTCTCCCGTCTCCCGTCTCCCGTCTCCCGTCTCCCGTCTCCCGACTTACTCGGCCTTGAGTACCTGGACAGGATCAACTCGCCCGGCCCGTCGAGCGGGGGGTACGGTCGCGACCAGCGCCGCGAGCGCAAAGACGGCCAGGGCACTGAAGTAGGCGATCGGGTCCAGACTCCCGATTCCGAACAGGTAGGGCGTGAGACCTCGAGCCAGCCAGGCCGCCAATGGAACTCCGACTGCCACTCCGATGGTCGCTCCAATCACTGTCTCGCGGAGCATGAGCCGAGTCAGTGACTTCGACGGCGCACCCAGCGCTGCGCGAATCCCCGCCTCCCGCATTCGGCGGGCGACGGTGCGCGAGATTACCCCGAACATGCCGAAGGCGGCGAGCACGGTGCCAACCACACCGAACAGCGAGCCCAGCATGGCACGGTACTTCTCCTCTCCATACGACCGTTGCACCAGGGTCGGCACCGGATCGACGGCGGCGAATCCGATGGTCGGATTGACTGCGCTAAGCCGTTGCTTGATCGCCTTGAAGAGCAGTGTGCCATCGGCGGTCCCGGTCGCCCGCACCATGAATTGCATCCAGTTTCCGGCCCACTGCAGACTGGGGATATAGATGGTGGGCTGGAAATCGGTGTCCAGTGCGTTGTAGTGCACGTCGGCGGCGACTCCGATCACGGTCCATTCCTGGCCCTGCCAGGTCACTCGCTGCCCGAGCGGCGATTCGGTGGGGAAATCCCGCCGCACTTCCGCCTGAGAGATGATCGCCACTCTGGTTGACGAGGCGTTGTCCTCTTTACTGAAATCCCGTCCCGCCACCAGCGGCACTCCCAGGGTGTGGAAGTATTCTGGCAGCACCACCCGCTGCTGAACCGTCCGCAAGACCTGATCTTCCGGCCGGCCGACCACCTTAATTGGCGAGCTGCTGTAACTCCCGTTGAACAGCCCGCCATTGGCCCCGCTCACCGAGGCGACTCCCGGGATCGCGGCCAGCTCGCGCACCGCCTGCCCGGTGAAGCTCACCACCGCCGCGCTATCCCACCACAAACTTCTCGGTGCAGTCAGCTCTACCGTCACCAGACCATGCGGATTGAATCCAGGATCGACCTCGGAAAGCCGGATCAGGGATCGACCCAGCAGCGCGCATCCCACCAGCATCACCAGCGACAAGGCGACTTCAGCCCCAACCAGAGCCCGATGGATCACCAGCTCTCCTCTCGCGGTCTGCCGGCCTGAGCCGCCGATCAACGAATAGGAGCCCCAACGGAGCAGAGCGAACACCGGCAGCACACCCGAAACCAGACCCGCTACGGCCGCGCAGAGTGTGGTAAAGCCGAACACCCGAAGATCGAAGTGGACATCCAGCAGACCGGGGATACCGCGGGGTGCCATCGCAATCAGGACCCGGGTGAGGCCCCACCCGGCCAATGAACCGAGTAGGGCTCCACCTGCTGCGATCACCATGCTTTCGGTGAGCAGCTGGCGGACCAGCCGGCCGGGCCCGGCGCCGAGCGCCGTACGGGCTGCGATCTCCGGCTGGCGGCGGGCCGCCTCACCGAACAGAAGGATGGAGAGATTCACGCAGGCGATCAGCATCAGCAGGCCGACCGCAGCCGAGAGAATGATCAGCGAAGGACGGATCGACGCGGTCTGATCGTCCTGATAGCTGAGGGCTCTTCCACTGGTTCCCTCGGGGCTTCCCTTCCATTCGGTTTTCACCGCTGCGATGATCCGCCCCGCTTCCTCGCTCGCCGCCTCGATGGTGGCGCCTGGCGCCAGCCGGCCCAGCACCCGGTAATTGCGGTTGTGCCGTTCGACATCATCGTACTCGCTCTGAAAAGCGGGAATCCAGATCGACGGCGGAGCGCCGGCTCGATCGACTCTGGTGCCGGGCGGAAGAATACCGATCACGGTCCACTGCTTCTCATCGTAGCTGATGCTGCGTCCTACGATGGCGCTGTCTCCGGCGAAGCTGCGTTGCCATGCCTCGAAGCTCAGCATGGCCACGCTGGAGCCGTTCCGAACTGCTTCATCGGGCCGGAAGGTGCGACCAAGCAGGGGCCGAACCCCCAGTACATCCAGCATGGTGGCCGACACGATGATGCCTCGGACCGGGGAGAAGGCACCTGATCCATCTGCCAGCATTCCGCCCGAACGCCCCCAGACCGCCACCTTGGAGAGGGTTCGCGACCGCTCAGCGAGGGCGGTGTAATCCGCTTTGCCCAGCACCACCCGGTTCCAATCAATCGAGCGACCTTGGTCTTCTTTCCAGGCGTCTTCGGTTCCCCAGATTGCCACCAGCTCATCCGGTCGGGCAAATGGAAGCGGACGGAGCATGACCCCATCAACCACGCTGTACATGGAAGTGGCCGCCCCGATTCCCAGAGCCAGCGGAACGATGGCTGTAAGGGTGAATCCGAAACGATGGGCGAACATCCGGCAGGCGTGGCGGATATCGCGGGTCAGGTCGGTCAGGTATCTCCTGGTTCTCGCATTCAGTCCCCAGGCCTGCCGGGACTCGTCTTTAAGCCAGGCCACGCTCCCAAAAGTCCGTCGAGCTTCAAGCCTGGCCCGTTCCGGATCGAAGCCCCGCCTAATCAGCCTGGCTGTCTCCTGCTCCAGGTGATAACTCAGCTCCTCGTCCAGCTCGGCTTCGGCTTCATGACGCGGATCCAGAGAGCGCAGCCATGCGGAAAGGCGGCGAATCATCGGCCCCCTCCTTGGGGTCGGAGGATGAGGCTGAGGGCCCCGGCAAAGCGCTCCCAATCCTTCTGCTCAGTGGTGAGCGACCGTCGACCGGCAGTGGTAAGCGAGTAGAAGCGGGCCCGGCGACCATTCTCGCTGACTTTCCAGGAGCCCGAGATCCAGCCCCGCGCCTCCAGCCGGTGCAGGGCGGGATACAGCGTGCCATAGTTGACGCTCAATACCCCGCCCGACGCGGTTTGAATCGCCTGAGTCAGCTCCCAGCCGTTGGCCGGCTGGTTCTGCAGCAGCTTGAGAACGATGAGATCGAGGGTGCCCTGCAGGATATCGGCTTTGGCCATGGGCTCCTCTGGTTATCCCATAGGAGACAGGATATACCAGCCGTCCTATGGGATGTCAAGAGGAGAATAATGTTGTTGCGGCAGCCGCCGGATCAGGCCGGGAGCGTTTCGGTGGGGCCGGCCTCAGTGAGCCAGAAGTAGTCGAGGTTGAGGGTGACGATCCGGGCGTACTGCAGGATCAGGTAGTCGCCCTTGATGTCGTAGTAGCGGGGATCGTCATCAGGATGCACCGGATCGGTTCCTGGAACGCTGTCTTCCATCAGGTCGCGCCGTTGTGCATCGGTCAGCACGATGGTATCGAGGGTTCCGTCGTCATCGAAAGTGAAATCGTAGACCAGCCCGCGGTACAGGTAGTTCCTGGAGGAATGGCTCACCACCGCCGACAGATAGACCCCGTCCGGCGGCTCCACTTCCTCGGCCCGGCTCTCGGCGAAGAGCAGCACTTCGCCTCGCAGCATGTAGTACCAGTAGTTGTTGAACCGGAAAAGCTTGGTCTTGTGATCCAGGTGGGCCGCCCGGACTACTCGGTGTCCCACATAACCCAGCAGCGCAGCCGAGGCGTACAGGGTCAGGAAGTACGCTGCGATCCAGAGGTAGTAGGGAGAGAAGGCTTCCAGGGTTTCGGGGAGGAGCGCGTTGTTGGGCCCAAAATTCCCGGCCATGAGCGCGAGGAGTGCTTTGAGGTCGGCAGGATGGCCCCCCAACGTTGCGAGCCCGAGCCACACTGAATGGAGCGCGATGGAGAAGACCACGCCGTAGGCGAAGTCGTCACTCAGCCGCCGCATGGAGATGGGACTGGACCAGCCCCACGAGCCGCGAGCGTACGAAAAGCGAAGGATTATTCCGGGGAGGAGCAGGACAAAAGCGAGAAGGGCGGGGAAGGCAAAGTTCATCTACTAGCTCTTTGCCGTGGCCCGCCCCAATCCGAAGTACTCCGTGGAACGCAACTGATAGACTTTCCCGTCGACCCGAATCACGCCATCCCGGCCGTTTCGCAGCTGCTCCAGCAAGGCGGCCCGACCGGTGGCGCTGCGGAGAATCCGGCTTAGCCGCTCGGAGATCTGTCCCTTCATGGTATCCCCCTAACGAGACTTGGCGAAATATACGACCGCCACACGGTAACTGCAAATGAGGCAAGCGGTTGGAGGATATGCTCGGTCTCGAGGGGATTCGGGTGCCTCGTGGTTTTCCTTGCAGCTCGATACTTCATTCACGGCTCTTGGCCGCGACAACGCAATGGCACGCCTCGGCTGCGACGATTCATCCGACGAACCGAGGCCATCTCTACTTCGCCGTCCCCGAATTCACCCCCCTCTCCCGCTGCAGCGCCAGCACCGCGTCCACCGCCGCCGGAACTCCCGCCGTCAGATTCTCCGCTCCGTTCGCGGTGATGAGCACGGTGTCTTCCAACCGCAGGTGAGTCCCTTTGGCGGGAAACTCCAGGATCGGCTCGACGTTGAACACCACCCCGGCAACCAGCGGGCGCGTGAGCCATGAGCCGCTGATGCCGCCGACATCGTGCACCGAAAGACCGACGAAGTGGCCGATGTAGCGGCCACTCTGATTGTAGGCGTCGAGCCAGCCGTACTTCTGGTAGACCGGTACCGCCGCTTCCTTGAGCTGATTCAAGGTGACGCCCGGCTTCATGGCGGCGATAATCGCGTCGCGGGCTTCCAGCACGCAGCGATACATCTTCTCCTGTTCGGCGGTGAACTTGCCGGAGACCGGCCAGACCCGGGTGATGTCCGAGGTGTAGTACTGCCAATCCGAACCGTAGTCCATGTAGACCAGTTCGCCCGCCTGCATCTGCCGAGTGTTTTTCTCGTAATGCACTTCCGGCGCGTTGGGGCCGGAAGGAACGATCGGCAGGAAGCCATCGCCGCGGGCACCGTTTCTGGTGTTGACGAACTGGGCCGCCGCGGCAAGCTCGTACTCGTACATCCCCGGCCTGGTTCCCCGAATCGCCTCGGCCACCGCCTTGGCGCCGACGACGCCGGCCTGTCGCAGCCGGGAGATCTCATAGGGAGATTTCACCCAGCGCATTTCATCGAGGATGGGCGAGAGATCGGCCGGGGCGAGCTGCGGAGCCGCGCGCATCAACTTGCGGTGTGCTCCCGCCAGCGGCGGCTCCCGCTCGAGCAGCGGATTGTCCGAGGCCTGCCCCTGGAATAACCGGACTTCAAATCGGGCGTGGAGCTGATCGTCCGGCGGAGTGAGCTGGAGGTACAGCCGCTTGGCGTTCTCATTGCCGGAGGCAAAGCTGAAGAAGGCGAAGAAATTCTCCAGCGGCAGCACCGGCATCCCGATCCGGGCCGCGGCGGTCGAGTCGTCCCGAAGCGCGGTGCCCTTGGCCGCAAAGACCGCAACATTCCTGGTGACCCCGTTGAGTATCAGGACCACGTCCGGGTCTTCCAGTCCGGTCAGGTAATAGAAGTCGGGTGCCTGCCGGAAGCGCACGTTGTAAACGTGTTGTTCACCCGCCAACACCACGGCGACACCGTCTCCGATCTTCTCCAGCAGTTTCGCCCGCCGGGCCGCAAACTCGGCTTTCTCGAACCCGTCAGCCTGAGCCGGGAGTGAGTCAGGAAGTAAGGCCGCGAGAATGATGGCAAGAGTGAACCACACCGGGTGGATCGGACGGGCAGAGCGAAACAACATGAGACGAACCTGAGGAAGTAGCGGGGACGAAGAAAAAGGTGAACCGCCAATACGGGCGGTTCACCTTAGATGATTCGTCTTGATCAGAATTGCGAAACTACTGCCCTCCCGGTCGCTGGCTGAGCTGCTGCACCAGAGCCGCATCGGCCTCCCGCCAATTGTCCTGCAACTGCGCATGGGCCCGCTGAGCGACGGCGGTGTCGCCCGCGGCACTGGCGGCTTTCTCGAGCCCGACCAGGGTCATTGATCTCCCGGGCGTGAGTTCGAGCGCTTTGAGGAACTCGGTCTGGGCTTCGATCGGATTGCCATTGGCGAGCAGCAGTTCTCCCAGCAGCTCGTGAGTCGGCTTCACGATATCGGGCGGGCCGAACTCAAAGGGAATCGCGTCGCCTTCCTTGGTGGCGGCTCGAAGCAGGCCGATCGCATCAACCTTCTTTCCCTGATCCCACCAGAGTTGCGCCTTGAGTTGCCCCGCGAGAATCTGGGGTACTTTGGCGTTACCCATGTAATTGTTGTCCGCGCTGGCCGCTTTGGCGATTCCCTCCAGCCGGGCCAACGACTGTTCCGCCTCGGCCCGCTTGCCCCGACGAAGCTGGGAGATGCCAACCGCATAGGCATCGAGGGCCCGGGGAACACTGGGTGTCTGCGGGGCGTCGAGAATCCAGTCGGCCACCCCGTCGTTCCATCGTTCCGTGCCGATCACATAGTGGGCCCGCATCGTGAGCAGGTAGTTCTGCCGCCCGGCGTTGATGCCGGTCGCCAGGTTGCGCTTCACCATCTCGAGGTAGTGCCGCGCGCTCTCGAACTGGCCCAGCTGAATGAGGGCGTAATTGTGCCAGGCGGTATAGTGCCCCGGCCGCCAGAGGGTGGTATCGGCTCCGGTCGCAATCGCGTTCTGGCTCACGGTTTCCCGCCACATTCCCATGGCGAGGAAAATGTGAGTGGTCATGTGCTGAGCGTGATCGGCATCGCCCGCGACTTTGGAATACTCCCGTGCGGCAAACAAGCCCAGCGGCGCGTGGACCGGGTCATCAAAGGCGTGGATGATGTAGTGCAGCGCCCCCGGATGCAGCGGATTCCTGCGATTGATCTCCTCGACGATCGCCCCGGCCTTCATGTAAGCGGCAGTGTTACGGACGCCCTGGCTCAACCCCATCAAAGACAAGGCGTAGAAGGAACGAGCCTCGTCATCCTTGGGATTGGCATTGACCAGCCGCTCCATCGCGTCGCTGTAGAGCGAGTCCTGTTTGGGTTTCGATCCGGCCCCATAGTACAGCGCTTCGATCGCGGCGAGGTAGAGTTTCTCCCGCGGGGTCTTCGCTTTATCGCTCCGGGCGGCCGCAGTGGGTGCCAGCCGTCCCAGCGCGGCCTTGGCAGCCACCGAGTCCTTCTGATTCCAGAGCGGGTGAGTGTAGGTCAGCGCCTCACCCCAGTAGGCCAGCGCGAAATCGGGATCGGCCTGCTGGGCCTGCTTGAATGACGCCGCCGCGTCCTCGTACTCGAAGCTGTGGAGCAGGAGTACACCCTTGAGGAAGGGAGCCTGAGCGGCTGGATTTCCCGAGTTGGGGAAGTCGATCTTCCCCAGCGTCTGGCTCGAGAGAGTGCTGGGAAGCAGTAGCAGGAGTAATACAGAAAGCCGGCGCATCAAGAACCTCTATTGGTAAAGTGCGACTCGATCGACGAAACCTGCTGGAGCCACAGATTTCACAGATTCTAACCGCTGATTGACACAGATTGTGAAGCAGCTACTCAAACCCCCGTCGCGTCGCCGAGTACCAGTTTTTGGGTGAACTGCTCTCAAGGAGGGTCCGCTTCTCCAGGAGATCCGGAACTGCGATTAGTTAACCCAAAAATAGTGTTCTCAGCGACGTTGCGGAGCTTGTCTCCACTCAGGACAATCTGTGTAATCTGCTGGCAAAATCTGTGTAATCTGTGGCGCAGCTTCTCCGGCTCTCCAAATGTCAACGTCCTGTGCAGCACACCCTCCAGACTACACTCACACCGACCGATGACAATAGCAGGCTGGGACCAGCGGTAGGGTTGGGGCGCATCGCTCCTCGCCCCCAACCAAAAGGGTTCCCATGTGCATCGCCCGCTCTCTCTACCCCATTTCCGTCCTCTGGGTCCTCGCCTGTAATCCCGGCACGGTTCCTACTTCGCCCACCACAACCCTTGTTACGCGCGAGGCGTCCCATCGGCAGTACGACGATCGGATTCCGCTCTATGGACTGGGTGATGCACCGCTCGACGGGTGCGATTCCCGGGGCTTCCGGGCCTTCGATTTCTGGTTGGGCAACTGGAACGTCTACGGTCAGGATGGTCAGTTGGGCGGGACCAACAGCGTGACAAGCGAGCTCAAGGGTTGTGCCATCGAGGAGCACTGGACCGACGCCGCCGGCGGTCGAGGCCGCAGCATCAACACCTACGATGCCGGCTCAGGGAAGTGGAATCAGTTGTGGATGGACGCAACCGGGCTGGCAATCATTCTGGAAGGAGAAAGCTCACCCGGGCAGATCAGCATGTCGGGTGACACGCCCCGCTTCATCGGCGGCCCCATCATCAGCAACCGGATCACCTGGAGCAGACTCTCCCCCCGTCGAGTGCGTCAGTTCTGGGAAGTCAGCGAGGACGGACGACAGACCTGGAACCCGGTCTTCGATGGCGACTATCGAAAGGAACGCAGCTTCACGCCCACCCCTGAAACCCCCAACGGCTTTTGTGACTCCCCCGCCCGGGTGCGGTTCCACTGGTTTGACTTCATCGTAGGTGACTGGGAACTGCGCGACTCCGACGAGCGGGGCCGCTCACTGGGGAGACTCTCGGTCCAGAAAGATCTGACGGGTTGCTTGCTGGAGTGGAACTTCCATGGGCGCCATGGCTATCGCGGCACCGCCTTCGCCGCTTTCCACTTCCCTTCGCTGCAATGGCATCGCACCTGGATCGACGAGAACGGGATGCGGATCGCGCTGATCGGTCAACTGGAAGGGAATAACATGGTGTTCACCGGGACCCGGGTCGTCAAACGAGGCCGCAATCAGATGGTCCGGGTTACCTGGGAGCCGGTCGATGAGGTGACCGTGAGTGAGCGGTGGGAAACCTCCGGCGACCAAGGCGCGACCTGGGCGCCTGCGCTCTCGTTGACCCTGAATCGCGTCACCCCTTAACCCGGGTGCGCCGCAGACTATCCATTGCCGCATCCAGCTCGGCCCGCGAGCTCCACACTCCGCGGGCCACTACCGCCAGGGGGCGCCGCAGATTCTTGAGGTCGATCAACGGGTTGGCTGAGAGCACCAACAGATCGGCCGGCGCCCCCACGGTGATGGTGCCAAACCCGGCCAGGTCGGTCCGCTTGGCCGGGAGCACTCTGGCCGCATCGATGGTGGCGGTCCGGATGGCTTCATAGGGGGAAAATCCGGCCTCGACATATGACTCCAGTTCACCCTGCAGCGAAAACCCGGGGACGATCATCGGAATCGGCGCATCGGTCCCCGCGACGATGATCACCCCGGCCTTTTTGAGACTGGGCAGGAAGTCGTGCAGGAAGAATTTTACCGCCCGTCCGAATCCTTCCTGGTCTTGCTTCTGTCCTAGCCGTGCGTGGGCGATCTCGGACCAGCCCCACTGCTGCATCGTGACCGGGTTCATGAGAGCCATCTCGGGCCGTTGCTCCAGTTTCTTCACATCGAAGCTCTGGTCCCTGGCACTGGTGAAGACCGAGACGGTTGGCACCACGGCAATCTTGAGCCGGGCCAATGACCGACTCACACTATCGAGCAGCCGAAGATTCCGGCCCCCATCGAAGAACGGGAGAAATTCTTCGAGATGCTGAACCTCGGCCTGCAGCTGGTTACGGAACAATCCATCGAGTCCCACCGGGGTGGGCAAGTGGCCGATCATCGTGAGTCCCCGCTGCCTGGCGGCCTGCCCTACCACCTGGTACAGATCGAGCGGGAGGTTGTCGTAGATCTTGATATAGTCGTAGCCTTTGCCCGCCTCGGTGGCGACCTCCAACCTGGCCTGCTCCGGATCCTTGAGTACGACGTTGGTCGCCCGGGTCGGGGGAGATCCATCGAGGATCGGCCCCGATGTCAGCAACCGAGGTCCCAGCCAGCGATGCTGATCGAGGCTGTCGCGCCAGGCCAGGTGCCGTTCGATACCGTGAAGATTCCGGATCGTAGTGATACCGTTCGCCAGGAACATCAACAGCTCGGACCGATCGAAGATGTGGACGTGCATGTCGGCCAGGCCCGGCAGGACAAAGGCCCCCCGGGGGACCGGCAAGACGGTGGCGCCGTCAGGAATTGCCACCGACCCGACCGGACCAATGGCGGTGATCCGGCCATCCTGAATCACCACGGTCTGCCCCGGTCGGGGCAGGCTGTCGGTCATCGAGATGACGGTGACCTCTCGCAGGACAACCGCGGAGGGTGCCGGAGCTGGGATGGGTGAGGCCATCAGTGTTGCGGAGGCGATCAGGGCCAGCCGGATGGGGATCATTTGCCGGAGAGTACGGGGTTTGGCCGGGGCAGTTGTGCGAATGTTGTGCGCTGAGACGCTCTCCCCTCACTCGACATGCCGCGCCTGCGTAACTGTTCAATCAGAGGAGAACCTTTGCCGGACAAGACGCAGTGAATCGGGGAGTCGTTTCCGGGAGATTTCTGGCCGGTGGCATCGCTGTCGCCGTGCTGTCGATCGTGCTGTTGGCCACCCTGTCCTGGCGTTCGGCCCAGCGGCATCAGGCCGCGGCCGAGTCGACCTTGAATGATTTTGCCGGGGTGGCGCTCGATCGATATAACAACACGGCCGAGTCGCTGCTGCGTCAGGCCCTCATGCCGGCCTTTGGCCTGCTCGGATTCCAGCAGCTCGAGCGTCCCGGCAACGGGCTGGCCGATCTCCGGGAGATGGCCCAGGTCCCCGATCAGCTGGCCTCGGATCCCTGCAACTGCGTTCCGCTGCTGCGGCCGGAAGCCTGGTTCCGCATTAACCTGACGGACTCGACCTACCTCCTGGTCGATCAGAACGGGAAGACGGTCTCCGCGACACCCGACTGGCTCACCCGGGTTGTTCCTCGTATGGCCTCGCTGTCCTCCGAGCGCTTTCGCTTTGCCGGTCTGACTCTGGATGATCCCAACTGCAGCCGTATGATCTACGCCACCACGCTGCGGGACTCGCTGGGCGTTCCCCGCCAGATCTACGGGCTCTCGGTATTCACTTCGGTGGTGGCTCACGAAATTTTCGAGCGGGCCTGGAACGAGACTCGGCTGCCTCCCCGTTTCCTTTCCGGTGAGACCGGTAACAGGGACTACGTGACCCTCACCGTGTCGACACCGGAAGGGAGCCCGATCTACCAGAGCCCGGTGGCCTACCGCTCCACTTTCTCCGATTCGGTGCAGTTGAGTGCTCGCCGGGGCGAGCTCAAGGTCGCTGCTACACTCAATCCAGCCCTGGCCGATCGGCTGCTGGTGGGTGGGGTGCCGCGATCGCCCGCCAAGGCAATTCTCCTGTCGGCTGGGCTCACGCTGGGACTCTTGCTGCTGGTCGGATGGCTCACCTGGCGCACCATGGATCTGGCCCGGCTCCGCTCCGATTTCACCTCCGGCATTACTCACGAGTTGCGAACCCCTCTGACTCAGATCCGCCTCTCGGCTGAGACGGTGCTGTTCGGGCGGATTCGCAATGGCAGCGAACGCGACTCCGCGCTCCGCCAGATCGTAACCGAGACCGAACGGCTCCAGCACTTGGTCGATAACGTGCTGCACTTCTCCCGAGCCGAACGTCAGCTGGTGCCGGTCACCCCAATCGATCAACCCCTCGCGCCACTGGTGCAGGATACGGTTGAGGGCTTTGGGCCTATCGCAGCGGAATGGGGCGCGCTGCTTCAGGTGGAGGTGGGGAGCCACTTGCAGGTCCGAGTCGATGCCCAGGCCCTGCGACAAGTGCTGCTGAATCTGATCGATAACGCGGTGCGTTACGGTCCTGCCGGCCAGACCATCGTTGTGAGTGGCGAAGGAGATGCCGAGTGGGTGTCTCTTGTAGTTGCCGATCAGGGTGACGGGATCCCCGCGGCTGACCGGGAGCGTGTCTGGAAGCCTTTTGTCCGGCTGGAATCAGCTCAGGAGAGCAATCGAACCGGGAGCGGCCTGGGACTCGCCGTAGTGCGACAACTGGTGAGTGTCTCAAGAGGGACCGTTGCGATCGAAAGCAACCATCCCCGGGGAACCCGGATCACGGTGCGCCTCCCCGCCGGAGTTCGACAGGGCACCGATCGATCTGACTCGGCATCTCTGCCCAAGGCGGTCCTCACATGACTCGCCTTCTGATTGTGGAAGACAACCGGCAGATCGCCGAGGGGCTGCGCCGGAACTTCGAGCTGGAGGGATACGAGGTCAGGATTGCCCCGGACGGTGAAGAGGGAGTTCGCCGCACCGACGACTGGCGGCCCGAAGTCGCGATTCTCGATCTGATGCTCCCCCGGCTCGATGGATTTCAGGTGCTTCAGTCCATCCGGGCCAAAGGATTCAGCCTTCCGGTACTGGTTCTCTCGGCCCGCGGCGGGGAAGCGGAGAAGGTGAGGGCGCTGCGAGCCGGTGCGGACGACTACGTCGTGAAACCCTTCGGTCTGCTGGAGCTGCTGGCCCGGGTCGAGGCCCTGCTGCGGCGGCCGTCTTCGACGGTTGATCCGGTCCGCAGCACCCTGGCGGAGCGTTATCGATTCGACTCGATCGAAGTACAGCCGGCCACCCGGGTGATCACCCGCGAAGGACGACCGGTCTCGCTGCGACCCAAGGAGTTCGATCTGCTGGTGGCGCTGTTGCGGGCCAATGGGGCGGTCATCTCCCGGCGGGCGCTCCTGGATCAGGTCTGGCGCTACGACCAGACCATCGTGACTCGTACGGTTGACAGTCACATCGCAGCACTCCGCAGCAAGCTGGAAACCAACCCCGACGAACCGCGTTACATCCTCACTGCCTGGAAGGCCGGGTACCGGCTGGTCACCTCGCCAGGCAACCCTCCGCAAGATCTGACGGTCTAACGGCTAGTGGGCTAGTGGGCTAGTGGGCTAGTGGGCTAGTGGGCTAGTGGGCTAGT
>CAZOES010000033.1:0-25484 GCA_964578865.1 uncultured Gemmatimonadaceae bacterium
GCACCGCCAGATGGTGCCGGCCCGGCAGTCGGTGGTGTTCGAGGTCCACGACCGGGAGCTCGACGGCCCGCTGGTACACCACAGTGACCGGGGCGTACAGTACCTCGCGATCCGCTACACCGAGCGCCAGGCCGAGGCCGGGATCGAGCCCTCCGTGGGGAGCCGCGGCGACTCCTACGACAACTCCCTGGCCGAAACCGTGATCGGCCTCTACAAGACCGAGGTGATCGCCACGCGGGCCCCTCGCGCAGTTTGGAGGACGTGGAGTATGCCACTCTGGAATGTGTGGCGCGGTACAACACGTAGCGCCTGCTCGAACCCCTGGGCTATGTGCCCCCGGCAGAATACGAGGAGCAGTACCACCGCACCCAGGCCGACCCCTCGGCCTGCTGCACAACTAACTGAGTCTCCGGAAAGCCCAGGGCGACTCAGGATGACATCAATTTCAGCTGGATAGCCAAAGCTTTGGGCAGGGAAACACCGGTAGGACTGGTTCCTGGCAGGTCCCGGGGGAGGTACCAAGTGGTATCGGCCGGGCCAATTTACCTTGAAGGGGGCCATGCTGGTTGGGGCACGCTCTCTTGGCATTGGAGGAGTTGTCCTGGGGAAGCACACCTACCTTGGGGCATTTCGCCATATTGAGCCCACCGCCGTCTATAGTCACACTATATCGTGATCCAGCCTCGGCGGCCGACGTGTGGCCTTGGTGAAGTCTTACTCCAGGTCTCTGGCGCCCAGCCGTTCAACCACTTTCTCAAGCTCTCCCGCCAGCTCTCGCTGCTCCTCACGCAGTACTTGAACCCGCTCGGACTTGCGAGCCCGCCAGGCTCGTGCGTGCTCCGCTGAAGCCGCGGACAGTCGGGCCTCCTCCAGCTTGAGGGTCAGAAACGCGAGACCGAGGCCGAGCGGTATTGCCAGCAGGCCCCAGCGCCAGCCGGCCAGGTAACCCACTCCCACTGCAGTCAGGATGATCCACAGCGCAAATAACAGGATCCCGGTGGCGGCCTTGAGGGTGCCGACGATGTCCTTATCGGGAGCGAGCTGCTCCGCGAGCAAGCCGGTGAGCCGGTACGGTGGCCAGGTCCAGGTCCGGCCAACCAGCCAGATCACCGCTGCCAAGGGGGCTCTCCATCCACGCCACCATCGCGGACTTCTCGGTCCCCTATCGCTGGCCAGCTCGGCGGGAGTAACTCGGAGGCGTGCCAACGCTCGGGCATGGGCCCGCACCCGCTGGCGCAACGAGGGAAGTTCTGGATCCTGATCCGCATCCATCCGAGCCAGGATCCCGCTTCCACGGGCGACCCAGGAAGGCGGCGGTTGGATAGTGGGCGACTGCGCCGCCAACACCGCTGCGGCGTGTTCAACTACTGCTTGATCGGCCCAGGTGGAGAGGTGGCGGGTGACTAGAGAAAGTCCTTCACCCACGCGGTCGGTGAGCTCATCTACCGCTGCCCGATCCTCCGGGCCTCGGCTCGCGAGATCACTCCAGTCGATTGGGGCTCCAACCACCACACCGGCCGACGACCGAAAGGTCGGGGCATCGCGGTAAATCACTCCCACCGGCACGATCGGTAGGGGCCCACCCAGTCGGACACCTGCTGCGAGGGCCAACCGAGCGGCCCCGGTCTTCATCGGCGCGAGTCCGGGGCTGTGGTGACTGATCCCTTCGGGGAACATCGCCACCACGCTGCCACCGACGAAGGCTTCCACCGCCGCCTTAAACGCCTCGGCGTTGCGGTCCATCTGAGTCGGGTCGTCCTGCCGGCGATAGACCGGGATACAGCCGGCCGCCCGGAAGAGCCAGCCCATGAGGGGATGAAAGACCAGGGTCGACTTGGAGAGCCAGCGGACCGGCCGCCGCGCGGCGACGGTTACCACCAGCGGATCGATCAGCCCGCTGGGATGGTTGGCGACGAGGAGAACCGGACCCACCGGTGGGATGGCTCCTTCAATGGCGGTGACCCGGTGCATGCTGTGCACGATCCAGCCGCTCAGCCGGGGCAGGGCGCGGAGGAGCCACATACTGAGAATCTAGCAGTTGGGTGACTCTTAGTGGGCGGAAAGGGCGGAAAAGGCGGAGGGGCGGAAGAAAGAAGGGCGGAAAGCTCATTGAGTTTCCGCCCCTTCCGCCTCTGCCGCCTCTTCCGCTCACCCCTCAGGATGAACCTTGCTCGCCACCGCATACAGCCCTGACTGATCCCGCGCCTGGCGCAGCAGCTCGAGTGCCTGGCCCAGCTGAGGATCGTCCGAGAAGGAGCGAAGGAAGGCGGTGGAATCGGTATCGGTGAAGAGCCCGATGCGAGATTCGAGGAGCCGGTTGAGAAGACCAGATCCACGAGTGGCCAGTGAGTCGTCGATAGTCAGACCGGCAGCGCGGAGCCGGCGTACCACTTCCTGGCGCCATTCGGGGCGCACCGTGAAGCCGGCAGTGACCTGACCCTCGAGCTCTTCGGCGTACTGGTCGAGCACCGCCGAGGCGTCCTTGGCCCTGGAATTAAGCTGACGGCCCAGCGCCTGTTCGGCGGCGGGCGTCACCTGACCGGGGACCTCGATATCAGGAGTGATGCCGCCGCCGCCCAGCACGGTTCGCCCGCCAATCGAATGGAACACCGGACGATCGGAACGGGGGATGGAATCGGCCGCGGTCTTCTGAATCAACCGGCCACTGGGAGTGTACCAATGGCCGCTGGTAAGGCGGAGAACCCAGCCGTCCTGCAGTCGATAGACACCCTGAACCAGCCCTTTGCCGAACGAGGTGGTCCCTACCACCAGCGCCCGGTCGTAATCCTGCAGCGCGCCGGCCACGATCTCCGATGCCGAAGCAGACTGGCTGTCGACCAGCACAGCCATGGGCAGAGTGGGGAGCAGATTAGGGCCTTGAGAAGCCTGCAGGGTATCGGCGAAGCGGCGGTATTGGACCCGGACCACCGGCTTACCGGTTCCGACGAAGAGGCCCGCCAGTTGCGCCGCCTGCTCCAGATCCCCGCCGGGGTTACCCCGCAGATCCATGACCAGCCGTCGGGCACCGGCCCGGCGCAACTGTTCCAGCGCCGTGGCCACATCGGAGGCGGATTGATCACTGAAACGCTGCAGCGGCAGGTATCCAACGGAACCCGGCAGCATCGCCACGAAGGGAACGGCCGGCGGATGAATGACGGCGCGAGTGAAGACCTTGGAATAGGTTCGCCCGTCCTTGCCCCGGGCAAAGACCACTTTCACATCGCTGCCCGGAGTTCCGGTGAGTGACTGGGAGGCCCGGGACACGTCCCAGGAAGCCGCAGAACTGTCGGACACGGAGATGATCCGGTCGCCCCGTTCGACCCCTGCCTTCTCGGCCGGCCCGCCGGGAATGACCCGATAGACGGCGAGGCCACCACGGACCTTGGTAATCCGAAGTCCCAGTCCTCCGTAGGCATTCCCCAGCAAGTTCCGGCTGAACTTGCCGTACTCGTCTTTATTCTGAAGCCCGGCGTAAGGATCGTCGAGGCTGGCCACCAGGCCGCGGGCGGCCAGTTGGTAGATCCGATCGTCCGGCAGGCTGTCGACCGCGTCACGTGAGACGATACTGAAGACCGACTTGAAGAGCCGCTCACCGTCGCCGACACTGGCCCGGCCGGCGAAGAAGGCCACGACGGTCAGGGGAGCGAGCGCAAAGAACAACCGGTTCGACCTGCGGGGCATCGGACCTCCAGCGGAAGAGCGAGGAGCGTTTCGGGGCTGAAACACCTACGCAGCCACCCACCGAAAGGATGCAGCGGCGGTACCCCCGAACACAACTGGTGGGATGATCAGCGTTTGGAAGCCGCGGTTGCCTGTATCGCCCGGTAGACGCCCTCAATCAGCTCGTCGGGCCGGTAGGGCTTCTGAACGAATCCCGAGAGTCCGGTCCTCCCGAAGTCCTTGGTGGCATCCTGCTCGTTGTAGCCGCTGGAGAGGAGGATCGGCAGCCGGGGGGCAAAGCGGTGCAACTCGCGACAGGTTTCCAGACCCGAGAGTCTGGGCATCATCATGTCGAGGACCACGCAGTCAAAGGCGCCAGGGTCCGGCCGGACCATTTCGATCGCCTGCTCGCCGTCCTTGGCGGTCTGAACCGTATAACCCACCGTTTGGAGAACCCGGCGAGCCACGTCCCGCACAATTTCTTCGTCGTCCACTACCAGCACGTTGCCCTCACCCCTGATGTTGGAGAGCCGGGCCGGGCGAGCGGCAGGTTGGGTCGCCACCCCGTTGAGGGCAGGGAACAGGACCTTGAAGGTGGTGCCCCGTCCCACTCTCGAGAGGACTCGAATCGCTCCGCGATGGCCTCGGACAATGCCGAGCACCGCGGCCAGGCCCAGTCCCCTGCCGGTGAACTTGGTGGTGAAGAAAGGATCGAAGATGCGTTTGATGGTCTCGGCATCCATGCCGGATCCGTTGTCGCTGACTTCCAGGAAGACGTAGGTGCCAGGCTCCAGGCTGGAGTCGGCCTCCAGCGCATCGAGATAGTCGCGATCGGCCTCGATACACCCGGTGGTCAGGCGGATCATTCCCTCCTTGCCGCCCATGGCGTCGGACGCATTGGTGATCAGGTTCATCACCACTTGCCGCACCTGGGTGGGGTCGGCCTCGATCGGCGGGAGCCGCTTGCCGAGATTGAGCTGGAACTCCGCTTTCTTCGAGACCACGGCGCCGAGCAGTTCGGCCATCTCATTGACCAGATGCGAGAGATCCATCCGCTCGACAATCAGTTTTCCTCTCCCCGAGTAGGCCAGCATCTGCTGGGTGAGGTCGGCGGCACGGAGAGCCGCGGCTTCCACCCGCTCGAGGGTCTCGTGTCCAGCCGGGTTAGCCGGAAACTCGTTGCGGGCCAGCCCGACGTTGCCGAGGATGCCGACCAGCAGGTTGTTGAAGTCGTGGGCCAGACCGCCGGCCAGCACGCCGAGGCTCTCGAGCTTCTGACTCTGCAGCACTTTGGCCTCGAGCCGCCGGCGTTCCTCTTCCACCCGGGCCCGTTCGCTGATGTCACGGGCAATGCCGGTGGTCCCTCGCAGCTCACCCGACTCGCCGATGATCGCGGTCTTGATCACCTCGAACTTGATTCGCTGGCCCTTGCGATCGAGAAACTCCTCTTCCAGCCGGACCCAGTTTCCGCTTTCGAGCACCTGCCGATCACCCTCGACGTAGCTCCTGGCGAGATCGGAGGGAAAGAGATCGAGATCGGTAGATCCGGTAATCGCTTCCGGTGGCTTGCCCAGCGCGGTGGCGTAGGCCCGATTGACCGCGACGTAGCGGCCTTCCCGGTCCTTGACCCAGGCCAGATCGGTGATGTTGTCAAGGATGGCGCGCTGGCGCCGAGTGCTTTCCTGCAGTGCCAGAGTGGTGGCCTGCAGCGCCTGCTCGGAGGTACGGACCCGGGCCAGCTGCTCCTCCAGCCGTTCCCCGCTGAGGGCCAGCCGCAACCGTTGCCAGGCGTCTTCCAGGGTTTGCTGCTTGAGCAGGTGAGCCCAGTAGCCGCAAATGACCACCTGGACGATCGCGATGCCGTAGTGGAACAGCAGCTTGGTGAAGCCCACGTGCTGTTCCGGGAAGAAGTGCACCGGATAGCCGGCGTTGTGGAGCCAGGCGAAAATGGTATGCTGGGCGATGATCAGCACCGTGCCGGGCCACATGCAGACCCAGTCCTGGTAAACGATCATCATGGTGAAGGCGGTGAAAAACCAGAAATGCTGTTCCGGCTGGCCATGCATCTGGTAGATGTGCAGCGCCACGAACGCCTGCTGGGCCACACTGGCCATGGACCGGGTAAAGAAAGTCCGAGGATAGCACCGGGCCAGCAGGGTGAACCCGCCCAGGGTAATGCCGCCGACCAGGAGGGTCGAGGGCCAGGTGTCGTGATACAACCCCAGCGCCAGCGCCAGCAGCATGTGACCGGCGAGGAAGCCGACCATGAGTCGGTCTCCCCGGGCGTAAATGTCCTGCATCAACTCATCCACTTCCGCCGGAGTGAATCCGTGCGGCTCAGCGGAGGGCTTGATGCGGGCCAGGATGCTGGGCGATGCTGCTCCGTTCACTCGCAATATCCCCTTGCTGCGACATAGCTTGTGCCCGGTCATGGGGTGGCTAAGTTGACCCCCATGGCCTTTCTGGACACCGCGCATCAGCGCGCTTCGTTCCTGATCCTGCTGCTGGGCTGCGCCCTGCTGATCGCCCTTGCACCATTCGCCAGCGGGCTGGTAGGCGGGATGGTGCTTTACGTGATCTTTCTCCCGCTCCAGCGATGGCTGAGCCGCCGGATGCCAGCGAAGCTGGCCGCCGGAATCGTCGTTCTGCTGGCCCTGCTCATCCTGGTGATCCCCACCGTTTCGTTCGCCGGCCTGGTCGCTGGTCAGGCGCAGAGCATTGCAACCAGCGTCATCCGGGGACCACTGCTCGACCGGCTCTCGGAGCTCAAGTTCGGGGATCTTGAACTGGGTCCCAAGCTCGCTGGACTGGGCGAGAAAATTGTCAGCTGGATCGGTGCCTCCGCTTTCGGTTTGCTAGGCACAGCCACCCGGCTGGGTCTCAACCTGACCATCGCCCTGTTTCTGCTCTACTTCGGGCTGACCGGAGATCGATCGGCCTGGAGTTTCATCAAGCCTTACATCCCATTCTCGTCAGGCAATGCGGACATCCTTAGAGACCGGTTCAGGGATGTCACAATTTCGACCGTTATCGGGACCGGGCTCATTGCCTGTGTTCAGGGCGCACTGGTAGCCCTCGGTTTCTGGCTCACCGGCCTGCCTAACGGGCTGTTCTGGGGGCTGGTGACCGTGGTATTCGCCATCCTGCCGATCGTGGGAGCCGGGCTGGTCTGGGGTCCGGCAGCGGCGACGCTCTATTTCAATGGACATTATGGCGCGGCCACGGTCATGGTCGTTCTGGGCGTGGTGGTGATTGGCAACGTGGATGTGGTCATCCGGCCGGCAGTGTTTCGCCGCTACGCCCAGATTCACCCCTTGATCACCTTGATCGGAGCCATCGGTGGGGTGGGGTATTTCGGGTTGTTGGGGATTCTGATCGGACCGCTGGCGTTGTCCTACTTCTTTGAGCTGATCCGGATGTATCAGGAGGAGTATCTCAACCACACCCGGCCCATGGTGCCAGATCTGGTCGAACGCCCGGGTGGAGCCGGATGAGCCTCGACAACGTCATCGCCCTTTCCTCCAGGGTCTGCCGGCTTTCAGCGGAGGATGGACGGCTGGCCTACCGGGGCTACGATGTCCGGATCCTGGGTGAACGGTCGACCTACGAAGAGACCGCGTCGCTGCTGGTCCAGGGCACCCTTCCGACCAACTCGGAACTCCGCTGGTTCAGCGCTCAGCTGCGCTCGCAGCAGAAACTCTCGACCAACGCACTGCGCAGTCTGCGCGGCCTGCCGGCGGGCACCGATGCGATGGGGGCGTTGCGGGCCATCCTCGCTCAGGTCGCGCTGGAGCACCCGATCAAGGTTCCACCCAATCGCGACGATGCCCTGGCCCAGGGCTTCCGGCTCATGGGTGTGACGCCGACGATCGTTGCGGCCTATCACCGGATGCGGACCGGCCAGCGACCGGTGTTGCCGCGGAAGAGTCTGGGCTACGCCGAGAATTTCCTGGCCATGCTGCTGGGTACCACGCCGCCGGCTTCGGCGGTGAAGGCGCTCGATGTGGCGTTGGTACTGCGGGCCGACAACGAACTCAATCCCTCGACCTTCGCTGCCCGGGTGACTGCTTCAACCGGTGCCGACCTGTTCGGGTCGGTGATCGCCGGTATGTCGGCCCTGGCAGGACCGCGCCATGGCTGGCACACTCGCAACGTGATGTCGGCGCTGGAAGAGATCGGCACCCCGGAGCAGGTGGCCGACTGGGTGCGGGAACGATTGGCTCGGAAGTCGAAGATCCCGGGCTTCGGCCACCAGGTTTATCAGGGAGAAGATCCCCGCACCAGCTTGCTGAGGGATCTGGCCGAAGCCGAGTGCCAGCGGGCCGGCTGGTGGCCGTTGTTCAAGACGGCGCGAGAACTGGAGCTGGTGGTCAACCGGGATACCGGCCAGTACCCGATTGTCGATTTCTACCTGGCGCCGCTTTATCGGGCCATCGGTTTCCCGGCCGACCTCTTTACCGCGGTCTTTGCGGTGAGCCGGATGTGCGGCTGGGTGGCTCACGTGATGGAACAGTATGAGGACGACAAACTGATCCGCCCGCGGGCGGAGTATATTGGTCCGGTCGACCTGGAATACAAACCGATCCGGAAGCGACGTTAAGACCGAGTCAGGAGTCAGGAGTCGGGAGTCTCACTACTCTAGACTCCTGACTCCAGACTCTAGACTCCCGACTCTCAAAGCCAACCGACCGTTCCCGACCTCAACCCAGTTCACCATGTCCTTCACCTCGTCCGTCGCCGCCGCGGCTCCCGCCGGGTATGCCACTCCTTTGCTGGCCGTGCTGGTTCCCTCCGGTGGTCTTCCAGCCACGCTGGCCGGGCTGGATCAGCAGGCGGGTGGAGCCTTGGGGCGGCTTTACTCATCGGGTGACTTCACCGGCAAGAAGGACGAAATCGCAGTCCTGTATCCCTCCGGGCCGGCCAACCGGATCGTCATGATTGGATTGGGCAAGCCGGAAGACCTGACCCGCCACATCCTCCGGCGGGCTTCAGCCGCAGCCGGAAAGCGGGCCCGCACCACCGGCGTTGCCAGCATGGCCCTTTTCCTGGCCCCTGAGGCACTGGGCAGCTTCACCCCGCGGGATGCGGGACAGCTTATGGGCGAGGGTTTGAGCTTCGGTGTCTGGCACTACAACGATTTGAAGTTGCCGCCGGAAGAAAAGAAGCCGGAGCTGGAGAAGGGCGTGATCCTGGCGCCGGCCGAAACCGCCGCGATCGACTCGGGCCATACAGTCGGGGCCGCTATCGCGGCGGGTCAGACCTTTACCCGCGGCTTGCAAGTGCTGCCGGGCAACACCTGCACTCCGACCTATCTGGGCAACCAGGCTCAGGACTTGGCCCGGCGCTACGGTTTCGCTGCGACGGTAATGGACCTCGAGGCCATCAGGAAGGAGAAGCTGGGTGGTCTCCTCGCCGTGGCGCAGGGTTCAGCCGAAGAGCCCCGCTTCATTGTGCTGGAGTACAAGGGGGGAAGCGGAGCGCCGGTCGTGCTGGTGGGGAAGGGCGTCACCTTCGATACCGGTGGCATCTCCATCAAGCCGGCCGACAAGATGGAGGACATGAAGTACGACATGTCTGGTGCCGCTGCGGTGCTGGGCACCTTCGAAATGCTGGGGAGACTCAAGCCGAAAGTGAATGTGGTCGGCATTGTGCCGACCACCGAGAACATGCCCAGCGGCACCGCGGTCAAACCGGGTGATGTGATCCAGACGCATTTCGGGAAGAGCATCGAGATCATCAATACCGATGCCGAAGGCCGGCTGATTCTGTGCGACGCGCTGTCCTATGCCCGCAAGTTCAATCCCGCGTGTGTGGTTGACGCGGCTACCCTGACCGGCGCAGTGGTCGTAGCGCTGGGTCCGATTGCCTCCGGTCTCATGGGTAACGACGATGCGCTGATTGAAGAGGTTCGTCAGGCTGGAGAGCGCTCCGGTGAACGGGTCTGGCAGCTCCCGCTCTGGGATGACTATCGTGAGATGATCAAGTCCGATATCGGTGATGTGAAAAACTCGGCCGGCCGGCCGGCCGGGACCATCACGGCCGGGTGGTTCCTGCGGGAGTTCGTTTCGGGCTACCCCTGGGCGCACGTCGATATTGCCGGAACCGCGTATAGCGACCGCGAGGACGCCACCCGGGTGAAGGGACCGACTGGGAACTGCATGCGGCTGTTTGCCGAGCTGGTGCTGGGGCGGGCTGGTCGATCGTGAGACGGGAGACGGGAGACGGCGCTGCGTTCAGGTCTGAGAATGACCCGACCGCTCAACCAGGCGTCGGTCGACGGTAGCATAGCATAATGCCAGCCCGTCTCCGGTCTCCCGTCTCCCGTCTCCCGATTCTCGGGCTTCTCCTGCTGGCCGGCAGCCTGCAGGCCCAGATCCCACTGGACACCATCCCCCGCGATTCCCTTCTCAAAGACACGGTCAACACCACCGAGAAGTATCTCAAGGCTCAGCTGAAGAACTCGATCCTCCTGCCGGTGCTGCCACTGGTAGGACAGTCAGGACCGCTCCCGCCCTCGAGCCGAATCGTGCTGGAGCGGGATTCGCTGGACTGGGCGCTGGCCGAAACGGTGGGCGATCTGATTCAGCGGGTTCCCGGGGTCTATCTCTGGCGGGGCGGGTGGCTGGGACGGACCGAGTACCCTAACTATCGGGGGAGAGGGCCCGCCTCGGTACAGTACTACGTCGACGGGCTGCCCTACGTGGCCATCGGGCCGGATAGCCTCGGGGTGGATCCCTCCTACTTCTCGCTCAGTCAGTTCGAGCGGGTGGAGATCATGAAGTACCCCGGTTCCCTCCGGGTCAGTCTCTTTTCCCGGCGCCACGCCAGCCAGGCGCCTGGCTCACGGGTAGGGATCACTTCGGGCGACAAGAGTATCGCACGGTACATCGGCGCCCTCGAGTATCGCTTCCCCATGGGCATCGGGTTCTCGGTCGGCGGCGAGCGCATGGTGGCGCCCACGGCCACGGGTGCCTCCAGCGATTTCGACATTACCAATGGGAGAATCGAGCTCGACTTCATTCCCAACCCCCGTGTGGGGGTGGAAGCCCAGTTCACTACCTCGACTCCCGACCGCAAGGCGTTCGTGGGTACTACCGATACCATCGAACTGGCTCTCAAGGGTCGCCGCAACGACGCCCATCTGCGGGCATTCTGGCGCAGCCGCCCCGACGATCTGGGTTTGCGAGTCGATGGGATCGTCGGACTGACGACGTTCAAGGGCTCGGGGGTGGACGACGAACTGCGGCAAGGTGGGGTGGTCGCCGCCTGGCGGACCCGGGCCTTTGGCATTTCGGCCCGAGCTTTCAATCGTTCTCGCATCACCCCGCTGGATTTCTCGGCCGAGGCGGGATGGAACCCCATCGGGATTTTCAGCCTGGCCGGCGAGGCCGGATATCAGACCCACGATGTTGACCGTCACAGCCGCTGGGTCGGGGCCCGCGCCGGGCTCTCCCTGCCGCTGGGTTTTCAGTTCACCGCCTCAGGAAGGGTCGGCGAGGTCGTCGCCACGCCGGCACTGCTGGATCAGCCGGCTCAGGATGTTCGCGACTACCAGACCACGGCCGGGTGGCAACGCTCCTGGTTCGGAGTGGAGGCCGGCTTCGCCCACACCGCCGAATTCCGGCCGGTAGCCTATCGCTCCTTCCGTCCCAGCATCGATTCGATCGCCCCTGGGCCGGCCACCGACTGGTACACCCTGCAGTGGCGGCTGCAGCCCCGGAAATGGTTCTCCCTCGAAGGGTGGTACAGCGATCCGCGGGGCGGTGCGACACCCGAGGGTCTCCCGGCCACCCATTCGATGACCAGCGCTACGATCCGCTCCAAGTTCTGGCGCACCTTTCCCAGCGGAATTTTCGATTTCAAGGCACAGGTGGCCTACGAGACCTGGGGCGACGGGATCATCGGGCGGGACGCCGGGGGAACACCGATCAAACTCGATGGTGCCTCGTTCTGGCGAACCATGATCGAGATCCGGCTCGACAGTTTCATCCTGTACTGGGATCGCTACAACCTGCAGGCCAGCCGGAAGCAGTACGTGCCGGGATTCAACATCCTCAATTTCGGCAGCACCTTCGGGGTCCGCTGGGAGTTCAAGAACTAGGGGCGAATCGCGCGTCGCCGGGGCAGGGATGGGCAATCGGCTGCGAATTGGTGGAACGATGCTGCGGGCGAGGTCGTACGTGGGCAGGGCCGCCACCGTACGACCTCACCTGTTTTCGGGAGACCTCATGCGTACCGCTTCCGTGGTTTTCTGGTCCCTTCTCGCCGTGCCGTTGCTGGCCCAGCAGGCACCGCCCGCCGGTTTCCGGGAGCAGCAGATCGCCGACCTGGAGCGCGAGCGGCGAATGACCCTCGCGATGGTCGACTCGATGCCGGAGAAATTCCTCCACTTCAAACCGGTTCCCGAGGTGCGAGACTTTGCCCAGCAGATTGCCCATGCCTCTATCCCGATCGCCGGCTTTTCCTCGCGGGCCAAAGGTGGTCCACCGCCCAACCCGGGCGATAGCACGGCCTACCTGAATCAGAAGCCGGCCCTCCGAGCCCTGGTGGTGAAGTCCTACGATTACGCGCTCGATGTCCTCAAAGGCCTTTCCGAGGCCGACTACGCCGGCGCGACCGCCTTCGCCAAGCAGCAGATGCCTCGCTGGCGGATCTTCGCCCTGGCTCATGAGCATAGCGTATGGACCCGGGGGGAGCTGGTGAGCTACTTCCGGCTCAACGGCATGGCGCCGCCGGCGTTCGATCTCTTCAATACTGGTGCAGGTGAGAGGTAAGCGTCAAAAAACGGGAGGCGGGAGACGGGAGACGGAACTCAGCGCACGGCTATTCATCAGTTTCGTCTCCCATCTCCCGTCTCCCGATCGCCGGACTAGCCCTAACTCCATCTCTCAATTAGGTTTCGCCGCTTCTTAACGGCCGGAATCGGAGCCACTGTGCCCTACAGTATGACGGGGTTCGGGGCGGCGGATGGTCCGGTGGGCGGGGGCCGAGTGCGAGTGGAGATTCGCACGGTCAACCACCGGCACTTCAACCCGTCGCTCAAGCTGTCGCAGGAGTTTGCGGCGCTGGAAGGGGAAGTCAGGGAGCGGCTCAGAAAAGACTTCGATCGCGGGCACATCAGCGTCAGTGTCCGCTGGACCGAGGCACCCGAGCGTCAAGTTGCCGGATTCACGGTGAACGTCGAGCGGGCCCGGGCGGTGGTCGAAGCGCTGAACCAGCTCAAGCAGTCGCTCAGCCTGCCCGGTGATGTGGACCTGAGCACCGTGCTGCGTCAGCCCGATGTGATCGTCCCGGCCCACCAGGAAGAAACCGCGATCGCCTGGACCGAGCTGGAGCCGGTGATTGCGCTGGCGGTGGCCGACTGCAAAACGATGCGGCGGCGGGAAGGCCAGGTGCTGGCCGACGAACTGCTCCATCGGCTGTCGTTGATGGAAGAGTCCAGCCGGGTGATTGCTGGACGGGCGCCGGAACGGCTGGTGCGGGAGCGGGACCGGCTCCGGCAGAACGTGACCCAGTTGCTCGACGGTCGCCAGGTGGATGAACAGCGATTGGCTCAGGAGGTCGCTTTCATCGCCGACAAACTGGACATCACCGAGGAACTGGTGCGGTTCGCGGCCCACGTGGCGGCTTGTCGCAAGGCCCTCGCCGCTGATGCACCGGCCGGAAAACAACTGGGATTTCTGGCCCAGGAACTGGGCCGCGAAGTGAACACGATGGGCAGTAAGGGGAATGACGCCGAAATTCTCCAGCAGGTGATTCTCATGAAGGGCGAACTGGAGAAATTCCGGGAACAACTCGAGAATCTCGAGTGAAACCGTTCCTGCTGGTTCTGTCCTCGCCTTCGGGCGGCGGCAAGACCACCATCGCTCGCCGGCTGCTGGACCGGCGTGATGACCTGGGCTACTCCATCTCGGCCACCACCCGCGCCAAGCGGATCGGTGAAGAGCACGGCCGGGATTACTGGTTTCTGGATACCGCCGAGTTCGACCGGCGGGTGGCGGCGGGCGAGTTCGTGGAGCACGCCAACTACAACGGAAAGCAGTACGGTACCCTGAGAAGCGAAGTCGAACGGCTGTTCAAGGCCGGGAAGAACGTGGTGCTGGATATCGAAGTGGCCGGGGCCAGGCAGGTGCGCCAGCGTTACCCCGAAGCGGTGCTGGTCTTCGTGCTGCCGCCCAGCGGAGCCGAGCTGGTGCGACGGCTCAAGGGCCGCCAGACCGAAGGGCCCGCGGCACTCAAACGGCGGATGGAGATCGCCAACCAAGAGCTGTCGGCGGTACCGGAATACGATTTCGTGGTGGTGAACGACGAACTGGATCGAGCGGTCGGCGATGTCGAATCGATCTTGAGTGCCGAGATTCGCCGGGCGACCAGACGAGATGGCCTGAATGCCAAGGTCGACGCTATCCGCCGAGAGATTCAGGCGGAGGCGGAAAAACTGTAACTGCGCGAAAAGTGAAAAGTGAAAAGTGAAACGGATTCATTGTTTCATGACTGACCACTTTTCACGTTTCACATTTCACGCTTCACGCTTTAAAGACGAAACAGAGGGTAACATGAAGATTTATACTCCGACCGAAGCCGCCAAGCAGGCCGGCAACAAGTATCTCGGCGTGCTGGTTGCGGCCAAGTTCGCCCGGCACATCAACGAGCTCCCCAAAGAGCGGCTGACCGAGAAGACCACCAAGCTCACCACTCAGGCGCTGGAAGCGCTCTGCGTCGGCGATCTCGAGTACAAGATTTCCCGCCGGCGCCGCTCCGAGGCCTGACCGTGTGGTCGGGCCGCCACGTCGTAGTGGGGGTGTCGGGCGGGATTGCCAGCTACAAGAGCTGCATCCTGGTCCGTCGCCTCACTGAGGCGGGCGCCAAGGTAGACGTAATCCTCACCGACGGGGCCGCCGAATTTGTGCGGCCTCTGACGTTTGAAGCCCTCTCGGGCCGGCCGGTCCTGACCAGCCTCTGGACCCGTGATGCCGCCCTCCAGCACATCCGGCTGGCTCAGAACCCCGACCTGATCATCGTGGCCCCAGCCACGGCTCACCTGCTGGCCCGGGTGGCTCACGGTTTGGGCGACGATCTCCTGACTACTCTCCTTCTCGCCCGAACCAGTCCGCTGCTGCTCGCGCCCGCCATGAACGACGAGATGTACGCCAATCCGGCGACTCAGGCGAACCTTGCGTTGCTCAGGCAGCGGGGAGCCACGCTGGTGGGGCCCGAGGTGGGTGCGCTCGCCGAGGGGCCTTCTGAGCGCCCCGGAAGAATGAGTGAGCCGGAAACCATCATGGCTCACGCCGCTCGCCTGGTCGCTGCCCGGGGCCGGTTGAACGGAAAGCGGGTGGTGGTAACCGCCGGCCCAACCCGCGAGCCGATCGATCCGGTGAGACTGGTGACCAACCGTTCCAGCGGCAGAATGGGATACCGGCTGGCCGAAGCGGCCTGGGAACGGGGCGCCAGCGTGACCCTGATCAGCGGGCCGGCCGATCAGGCACCTCCGATCGGGGTCGAACTGATCCGAGTCGAGTCTACCGCGGACATGGAAGCGGCAGTCCGGAGTGCACTTCCCTCCGCCGATGTGCTGGTCATGGCCGCCGCTCCCGCCGACTACCGTCCTTCCGATCCGGCCTCGACCAAGCGGCCGCGCCAGGATGGCGCCGCGTCGATCGCCCTGGAACCGACGGCCGATATCCTGAGCGGGACCCTGTCGGTACGGAAGAAAGGCGCGGTGATAGTGGGATTCGCGCTGGAGACTGGTGACGCAGTTACCAAGGGAAAGGCCAAGCTGGCTCGGAAGCAGCTCGATCTCATTGTAGTGAATGATGCGCTGGAGCAGGGCGCCGGCTTCGAAGTGGACACCAATCGGGTGGTGATTATCGACCGCGAGGGCGACAGCAGGAACGTTCCGCTCTCCAGCAAGCGAGTCGTGGCCGACGCGATTCTGGACGCGGTGGAGGGTCGGCTTGTCTGACCTGGCTCGATACCTCGCCCAGCAGGCTGAACTGGGCGGCGCTGAGATCTACTTGCCGCCGGGTGGTTCCTCGTTCCTCGTTCCTCGAACCGAAGTTGCCACTCCGACCATCGACCAGCCCATTTCAGAGGCCGGAATGACACCTCGCAGGATGGATTTTCCAATCGAGAACGAGGAACGAGGAACGAGGAACGAAGCCGCGGAGCCTGCCACTTCGGCGATGGTGGCCAAGTGGCGCAAAGACGCTCCGCCCATCCCCGGCCCGGGTCTCATCATCGAGCCTCCGGCCAGGGGACTCGCCGACAGCGAGATCGCCAGGCTGGAAACTCTGGATGCGGTGGCCGAGGCGATCCGCGGCTGCAAGAAGTGTGTGCTCTGTCAGACCCGGACCAATACGGTGCCCGGCGAGGGGAATCCCACCGCTGATCTTATGTGCATCGGCGAAGGGCCCGGTGCCACCGAAGACGAAACCGGCCGGCCCTTTGTGGGGGCGGCCGGTCAATTGCTCGATCAGATCCTCGGCGCCATCGAGTGTCCCCGGAGTACCGTCTACATCGCCAACATCGTGAAGTGCCGGCCACCGGGGAACCGGAAGCCGTTGCCCGATGAGGCGACGTCGTGCCTGCCCTACCTCAATCGCCAGATAGCGCTGGTAAAACCAAAGGTGCTCCTCGCGCTGGGTGGCACCGCGGCCGAGTGGCTGCTTAATACAAAGCAGAGCCTCACCAGCCTGCGGGGAAAGGTGCACCGCTTTGCCGGTATTCCCCTGATCGTCACCTACCATCCCGCGGCCTTGCTCCGCAATCCCAACTGGAAGAAGCCGACCTGGGACGACGTCCGTATCGCTCGGCAGTTGCTCGAGTCCTGAGTCGACACCACGGAGTACCCGGAGCCACGGCTCACCACGGAGCCACGAAATTCACGGAGCCAACACGAAGAAATCTTGATTGCTTGTCCTTCGTGTGGAACTTCGTGATCTCCGTGCCTCCGTTGCAGGCCGTGGCTCCGTGCCTTCGTGGCGGGAACGTTATCCACGCTCAACGGCTGTTGATTGGTGATTTGATGTGGAAAGAGATGGGGGAAACATCGAAACATTCCACTGATTGAATTCCACGTTGGAGGTCAATAGCATTCATTCTGAAGCCCTGCCAAGCCCCACCTTTTCGTCCAGACTGCCATCTAGATGACAGCGTTCCCGTCTTTCAACTCCTCCCCGGAACCCAGCGTTGCCGCAGAGCACATTCGCGGCGCCCCCTGGAGCAACGAGGCGGAGCAGGCGGTACTGGGCGCCATGCTGCTCGATCAGGACGCCGCCCTGCGCGCGGTCGAGCTGCTGGATGACAGTCTGTTCTACAAGGAAGGCCATCGCCGGCTGTTCCGGGCCATGCGGCGGCTGGTTGAGCGGCGGGTGGTCATCGACCACGTCACCCTTCGCGATGAGCTGGAACGCCGGAGCGAGCTGGAGATCGCCGGCGGTGAGATCTACCTCGCCGAGTTGCTCGATGCCGCCGTCACCGCGGCCAACCTCGATGCCCACGCCGGCATCGTTCGGGAAAAGGCGGTGCTGCGGCAGCTGATCGAGAATTCCACCGCCATCGTCTCCCAGGCCTATCAGGGGATCCTGCCCGCCTCCGAGCTGCTCGACGAAGCCGAGTCGCGGATCTTCCAGATCTCCCAGTACCGCAAGGCCGAGGGCTTCAGCCGGCTCAAGGAAATGCTGTGGCCCACGATGGAGCGCATTGAAAAGCTCCATCAGCAGGGGAAACAGGTTACCGGTGTGGCCAGCGGCTTCAAAGATTTGGATGACATGACCACCGGGTTCCAGCCCAACGATCTGGTGATCGTGGCGGCCCGGCCTTCGATGGGCAAAACCGCGTTCTGCCTGAACATCGCCGCCCATGCCGCCAGTACCGGAGTCGGAACCGCGGTGTTCTCGCTGGAAATGTCCAAGGAATCGCTGGTGCAGCGGTTGCTGTGCGCCGAAGCGCGGGTTGATAGTCAGCGGGTGCGGCGGGGAACCCTGTCGGATACCGACTTCACCATGCTGGCCCGGGCGGCCGGGGTACTTTCCAGTTGCCCGATCTGGATCGACGATACCCCCGCGCTGACGCTGCTCGAGATGCGGAGCAAGGCTCGGCGGCTCCGGATGGAGAACGATGTCGGCATTATCGTGGTCGACTACCTCCAGCTGATGCGGAGCCCGGCCTACGCCGAGAATCGGGTCCAGGAGATTTCCGATATCTCCCGCTCGCTCAAGGCGCTGGCGCGCGAACTGGAAGTCCCGGTCATCGCACTCTCGCAGCTATCCCGCGCTTCGGAGCAACGGGGAGGAGAGCGGAAGCCGATTCTATCCGACCTGCGCGACTCCGGCGCCATCGAACAGGATGCCGACATCGTGCTGTTCATCCACCGGCCCGAGATGTATGAGCCGTTGGACAAAGAGGGAAACAGCAATGAAGGCAAAGCCGAGTTGATCGTGGCCAAGCATCGTAACGGCCCCACCGGCACTTGCGACATGTACTTCCACAAGCAGTTCACCCGGTTCTCCAGCCTGTCCGAACGGGAGGATCCGGAGTACGGTTGAGCGACGGTCGCGAGATCTGAATCGCATAACCCGACCGTCCCGACCGTCCTGACCGTCGAACAGACCAGCTGTCCCTATGGCGAAACCAAGATCAGTCTACCGCTGCACCGAATGCGGCCACGACCACCCCAAGTGGGTGGGGAAGTGCGAAGCCTGCGGGGCCTGGAATACGGTCGCCGAAGAGCCCATCGCCGTCGTCAAGACTCCCCCGGGTCGCAATTCTCGTTCGCCGGTCTCCTCCAGCACCGCGGCGGCCCCCGCCAGACTCCGCGATATCGCGGAGAGCCGGCTGATCCGCTGGTCCACCGGTCTCCCCGAGCTCGACTTCGTGCTCGGCTCCGGCATTGTGCCCGGCTCGATGACGCTGGTAGGAGGCGAACCGGGCATCGGGAAATCCACTCTGCTGCTGCAGGCCGCCGCCCGGCTGGAAGCCAATGGCCGGGTGGTCCTCTATGCCAGCGGTGAGGAATCGCCGGAGCAGATCCGGCTCCGGGCCGCGCGCCTGGAGGAGGATGCCGGGCCGGTCCATGTGGTGGGTGAGACCCGGCTGGAAGCGATCCTCGATGCGGCGCAGAATCTCGGGGCCGATCTCCTCATTCTCGATTCGATCCAGACGGTCTATACCGATCTCCTGGAAAGCGCGCCCGGCAATGTGGGTCAGGTCCGCGAATGCGCCGCCCGGCTGATGCGCTTCGCCAAGGAAACCGGGGCAGCGGTGATCGTGGTGGGTCATGTCACCAAAGGCGGTGGCATCGCCGGTCCCAAAACCCTGGAGCACATCGTCGACACGGTGCTCTACTTCGAGGGAGAGGCCACCCTGGACCACCGCCTGCTGCGGGCTACCAAGAACCGGTTCGGCTCCGTGGACGAGATCGGGGTCTTCTCGATGACCGGCCACGGCCTCGAGCCAGTCGCCAATCCCTCAGCACTATTCCTTGCGGCCCGGGCAACTGGCTCAACCGGAAGCGCCGTCACCGCGCTCATGGAAGGAACTCGCCCGGTGCTGGTAGAAGTACAGGCTCTGGCTGCGAGAAGCGGGTTCGGTACCCCTCAGCGGGTGGCCACTGGACTCGATCACAAACGGCTCGCGGTGTTGCTGGCAGTGCTGGAGCGCCGGGGCGGTACTTCGTTCGCTGATCTCGATGTATTCGTGCAGGTCACGGCAGGCGTCCGGCTCACTGAGCCTGGCTCTGATCTGGCGGTGGCCGCAGCGCTGCTCTCTTCGGTGCTGAATCGTCCCGCGCCGCCCGACGCGCTCTTTCTGGGTGAGCTGGGCCTGGGTGGTGAAATCCGCCCGGTCGGTGGGGTCGAACGGCGGCTGGTCGAGGCAGCCCGTCTCGGGTTCACACGGGTCTTCGTCTCCGGACGGACCAGCACCCAGGTCAGCGGGCTCACCCTCGTTGGCCTGGATCACGTCGACCGACTGGTGCAGGCTCTTGCCGCGTGATGTAGGTGTGGTGGTGGTCGCCGCAGGGCAGGGCGTTCGCATGGGAGGAACTGTTCCCAAGCAGTACCGCGAGCTGGCCGGAGTACCCATGCTGCTGCGAGCGATCCGCCCTTTTGCCTCACATCCTGAAGTCGAACACATCGTCGTGGTACTTCCAGCCGCCGACTCGACCTCGCCGCCGCCATGGCTGGCGGGATTGGTCGGCGATTCGCTCACCCTTGCCGCCGGCGGTGCCGAGCGGAGCGACTCGGTCGCGCACGGTCTCTCGGCCCTTCCTGGCCACTGCAAGCTGGTGCTGGTGCACGACGCCGCCCGGCCCCTGGTTGATCGCCCGACCATCGACCGAGTCATTGGGGTGGCCCGCAACGGCGCAGGGGCGGTGCCAGCGATTCCTCTGGGTGATACCGTCAAGGAAGTAGGGCCAGACGATGCCTCACTTACCGTGCGAGCTACGGTCCCTCGGGAGCGACTCTGGAGGGCCCAGACTCCTCAGGGTGCCCCTCGTGGACTGCTGGAGGAGGCTTATGCCCGGGCCCGCGGCGAAGGGCTGCGAGGTACTGACGACGCCGTCCTGCTCGAACGGCTGGGTGTACCGGTCAGGCTGGTTCAAGGCTCTTCGCTTAACTTCAAGGTCACCACGGAAGAGGACTTCCGGCTGGCTGAGGCGGTACTACGTGAGATGGGAGACGTAAGACGGGAGACGTAGGACGGGAAACCGGTCCCGAGTATCAGTAGTTCCGTCTCACGTCTCACGTCTCACGAAAAAGAGAGCAAAGCCGACGATGAGCTTGATTTTGTTAGTCTGCACCGGGAACACCTGCCGGAGTCCACTTGCTGAGGCGCTGCTTCGGAAGAAGCTGGCCGAGCGAGGCGTGGACAGCGTGGAGGTGGGTTCGGCCGGGACCGGTGCCTGGGACGGCGCGCCCGCCAGCGAGGGGGCTTACCTCGTTGCGCTGGAACACGGACTGGATCTTTCGGCCCATCGGGCCCGGCTGCTGACCCGGGACCTGGTAGCTACCGCCGACCTGGTTCTCACCATGGCTCGCCATCATCGGGCCAGGGTGGAGCAGCTGGGGGCCGGTATTCAGGCTCACCTGCTGGGCGAATTCGCCGGACGATCGGGGGGCGAGGCCGAAGTGCGCGACCCGTTCGGCGGCGATCTGGAAGGGTACCGCGAGACGTTCGTCGAGTTGGACTCGCTGCTGGATGGGGTGGTCGAACGGCTGGAACGCGAGCGGCTGGGTGATCGGCGGTAAGACCCGGGTCCTCGCCATCCTGGGCGACCCGGTAGCCCACTCCCTCTCTCCGGCGATGCACAACGCCGCGTTCCGGGCCCTCGGCCTCGACGCGGTATACGTGGCCCTTCGAGTCGATCCCCAGAGCCTGCCGTCACTGATGCGATCGCTGGCCCAGGCGGGCGGCGGTGGCAACGTCACCGTCCCCCACAAAGAAATCGCCGCCAGTACGCTCACCCAGCCGACTCGGCGAGTCACCGAGCTGGGTGCCTGCAACACCTTCTGGGGAAACGGGGCCGAGGTCGCGGGAGACAATACCGACGTGGATGGGGTGCTTGCGGCGCTGGACCTTCTGGAGGCTCCGCCCAGTGCCTGGTTGATCGCGGGGACTGGCGGAGCCAGCCGATCAGCTGTGGCCGCCGCGATGACGCGGGGCGCCAGGATCGCGATTCGTTCACGGGACAGTAACCGCAGACTGGGCTTCGAGCGGTGGGCTCAAGGGCAGGGGGCTACCCTGGTCCCGGCCAACGAATGCGAAGTGTTGATCAACGCCACGCCGCTCGGTCTCAAGCCGGGCGACCATCTCCCACTGGCGCTCGATGTGGCTCCCCATGCCCAGGTCGCCTTTGACATGGTCTACAGCCGGGGCGAGACCGCCTGGATTCGGGAAATGCGCCAGGACGGCCTTCGCGCCTCCGATGGCCGCGCCATGCTGGTGGCCCAGGGTGCGGCCGCGTTCAAGCGCTGGTTCCCCGAAGAAGATCCTCCGGTCGAAGTGATGCGGGCAGCGGTGAATGAGGCCCTTCGCTGAGACCCTGACAGTTCTCCAACGGGCCGAACGCTGGCTGCTTCCCGGTGCCTGTCTGCTCTGCCAGGAGCCGGTAAGCCAGCCGGCCGACCCGCTGGTCTGCGGCCTCTGTCTTTCCCGCTTTCGGAGACTCCCCCAACCTCTGTGCGCTCGTTGTGGTCAGCCTCAGGCCGGCCCAGCGGAGCCCTGTCGAGTCTGTGCCGGCTGGCCCGAAGACTTCGGGCCGGTGCGGAGCGCGGTGTGGCTGGATGAGCTGGCCCGTTCGGCGGCGCACCACCTCAAGTACGGCTCCTGGCCCCGGATCAGTGAATCCCTGGCGATGGTTGTCGCTCCGGTGGTAGAGGCCCCACCGGGAACTGTTCTGGTGCCGGTTCCGCTTTCAGCCGGACGGATGCGCCGGCGGGGTTATAACCAGGCCGAGGCGCTGGCCCGCGCCCTTTCACCACGGCTGGGTCTTCCGGTGCGAGCAGACCTGGTCCGGCGGGTAAGGGAGACCAGTACCCAGACGGCGCTAGCCCCCGAAGCCCGTCAGGCCAACGTCACCGGTGCGTTCGCGCCGGGCGGCCGGATTACGGCGCCTGTGGTACTGGTGGATGATGTGTTCACCACCGGGGCTACCCTGCTGGCGGTAGCTCAGGCTTTGTTCGAGGGTGGAGCGAGAACGGTGGGAGCGGTTACCTTTGCGCGGGCCGTGCCTCCCTTAGGGTAGGCTGATCCTTTCTTACCGGGGCTAAGAGCTAATAGCTCAGCGCTATCGAGTGCTTTCCACCGGCACTGTAGCTTTCAGCTCTTAGCCCTTAGCCGGACAACGACGAATTCTCCCTCACGGAGACCGAAATGCCAGTCAAAGTCGCCATCAATGGGTTCGGCCGGATCGGCCGCAACGTGCTTCGAGCCGCCAAGAAGGTCGGAGCCAAGGAGCTGGATTTCGTGGCCGTGAATGACCTCACGGACACCAGGACTCTGGCCCACCTGCTCAAATACGACTCGGTGCATGGGCGGTTCGACGGGACCGTGGAAGCCAAGGACGACTCCCTGATCGTCAATGGCGACTCGATCAAGGTCTTCGCCCAGAAGGATCCCGCGGCTCTGCCGTGGAAGGATCTGGGTGTCGACATCGTGCTGGAGTCGACCGGCATCTTTACCGAGAAGGACAAGGCCGCCAGGCACATCGCCGCCGGCGCCAGGAAGGTGGTCATTTCGGCTCCCGGCAAGAACGAAGACATCACCATCGTCTACGGGGTCAACCACACCAGGTACGATCCCAAGTCTCACCACATCATCTCCAACGCCAGCTGCACCACCAACTGCCTGGTGCCGGTGGTGAAGGTGATCCTGGACAACTTTGGGTTCGTGAACGGGTTCATGACCACGGTTCACTCCTACACCAACGACCAGCAGATCCTCGATCTGCCCCACAAGGATCTCCGCCGGGCCCGGGCCGCAGCGCTCTCGATCATTCCGACCACCACCGGCGCCGCCAAGGCCACCAGCCTGGTGCTACCGGAAGTGAAGGGGAAGATCGACGGGGTTTCGCTGCGGGTGCCGACCTGCGATGTCTCGGTGGTCGACCTGACCTGCACGGTGGAGAAGCCCACCACCATTGAAGCGGTGAACGCCGCGTTCAAGGCGGCCGCCGGCGGCGCGCTCAAGGGGGTGCTCGACGTTTCCGACGAGCCCCTGGTGTCGGTCGACTACATCGGCAACCTGATGTCCAGCACGGTCGACTCGGCCCAGACCAACGTGATCAATGGCAATCTGGTCCACGTCTCGTCCTGGTATGACAACGAGATGGGCTACTCGGCCCGCTGCGTCGACCTGATGCGCTACATCGGCAAGTCGCTATGAAGCGATCGCTCCGATCGCTGGAAGCGGGCGGGCTGGATGGCCGGCGCGCCCTTGTCAGGGTCGATTTCAATTGTCCGGTGAAAGACGGGGTGGTTACCGACAACACCCGGATCCGGGCCTCGTTGCCGACCATCAAGTTTCTGAGAGACAAAGGCGCCCGGGTCGTTTTGCTATCCCATCTCGGCCGGCCCAAAGGGGTAGATCCGAAGCAGAGCCTCAAGCCCTGCGCGGCCGAGCTGGAAAAGCTCCTTGGTGCGCCGGTCACCTTCATCGCTGATTCCCTGGCCGCCGACGCGGTGGTCACTACCAAGCGACTGCCTCGGGGTGGCGTTGCGGTGGTCGAGAACACCCGGTTCCACGCCGGCGAGGAGAAGAACGATCCCGAACTCGCCAAGGCTTTTGCGGCCCTGGGTGATTTCTACGTAAATGACGCCTTCGGCTCGGCCCACCGGGCTCACTCGAGCACTGAAGCGGTGGCCAAGCTGCTTAAACCGGCGGTGTCCGGTTTCTTGATGGAGAAGGAGCTGGAATACCTGGGCGGAGCGCTCGACAATCCCAAGCGGCCGTTCGTTGCGGTCCTGGGTGGCGCCAAAGTGTCGGGGAAGATCGATCTGATCGAGAGTCTGCTGCCCCGGGTCGATGAGATTCTCATCGGTGGTGCCATGGCCTGCACCTTTTTCAAGGCGATGGGTCTCGAGACAGGGAACTCGCTGGTGGAGGCCGACCGGGTTGAGATGGCCAAAGAGCTGATCGCCAAAGCAGGGAAGAAGCTGGTTCTCCCGACGGGCGCAGTGATCGGCGAAAAGCTGGAAGCCAACACGCCCACCAGGTCGGTTCCTCGCGACAAGATCCCCGCCGGTTGGGCCATGTTCGACATCGACGCTTCAGCGGAGAACGACTTCGCTGCCCGTATAGCCAAGGCCAAGACCGTGGTTTGGAACGGTCCGATGGGGGTGTTCGAGACGCCGCCGTTCGATCACGGCACTCTTGCAGTCGCCCACGCCATGGCCGACGCAACCGGCAAGGGCACGATCACCGTGGTTGGCGGTGGTGACTCGGCTGCAGCGGTGGCGCAGGCCGGCCTGGACGACAAGATGAGCCACGTGTCGACCGGGGGAGGGGCCTCGCTCGAGTTCCTGGAAGGGAAGGTTCTGCCCGGCGTCGCTGCGCTGGACGACGCATGAAGCCTCTCATCTACGCGGCCAACTGGAAGATGCATACGGCGCCGGCAGAGGCTCGGATGTTCGCCCAGAAATTTCTGGCCCAGTCCAAGCCGGTTGAGGGGCGCTCGCTCTGGTTCTTCCCCTCGGCGGTCTCCATCGCCGTCACGGCCGAGGCGTTGGTGGGACGCTCTGATGTTAAGGTCGGTGCCCAGGATGTTCACTGGGAGCCCAAGGGCGCTTTTACCGGGGCCACATCGGTTCCACTGGCGCAGGGTGCTGGGGCCAAAGGAGCATTAGTGGGCCACTCCGAGCGGCGCCATGTATTTGGCGAGACCGACGCCGAGACCGGGAAGAAGGTGAAGGCGATTCTGGCCGCCGGTCTCACGCCGATGCTCTGCGTCGGCGAAAAGTTGGAACAGCGTGAGGCCGGCGAGACCGAAGCGGTTTGCATCCGGCAGCTGCGGGCCGGCCTCGAAGGTGTCTCGGCCGCCGACATTGCCAAAGTGCTCATTGCCTATGAGCCGGTCTGGGCCATCGGGACCGGTCGCAATGCCACGCCACAGGACGCTTCACTTGTTCACAAGGCGATTCGGGTTGAGCTCGCCAAGCTGGGCGCTACTTCTCGGATGCCGGTGCTGTATGGCGGGAGTGTGAATCTGGGCAACGTCGCTTCGCTGGTGGCCGAGGCAGAGATCGACGGCGTGCTGGTGGGTGGGGCGAGCCTGGACCCGGATGGTTGGGCGAAGCTGATCGACTCGAAATAGGTGATCTGCG
>CAZOES010000033.1:25584-31727 GCA_964578865.1 uncultured Gemmatimonadaceae bacterium
CATCGATCTCGCTGACCGCCTGACCGCCTGACCGCTCGACGCCCTACCGCTAAACCGGTCTCCCGACTAAGTTTGCCCGGCCTCAAACTGGACCCGATATGTACTATTTCCTGCTCACCCTCATGATCCTCGACGGGCTTCTGCTCGGCGCGGTCGTGCTGCTCCAGGCCGGCCAGGGCGGTGGACTGGCTTCGCTTGGCGGCGGGACCACGGACCTCGTCGTGGGTGGGCGTCAGGCTGCCACCTTGCTCACCAAGATGAGCTGGATCTGTGGTGGTCTTTTCATGGCGCTGGCGCTGGTGATCTCCCTGGTTGCTCCCGCCGGCGGCGGCAGCAGCAGTGAAGTGCTCGACCGAATCCGGCAGTCGCAACAGCAGCAGGCGGTGCCGTCGACCAGTCTGCCGATCGAGACCGCGCCTCCGACGACAGCGCCGGGCGCCCCGACCCCCAACCAGCCGGCGACGAATCCGGCGCCGACTCAGAGCGCCCCGGCCAATAACGGGGCCACTCCCCAGCCCGCCAAGCCGAACAACTAGCGACCGATGAATTGCTTCGACCGACGCGGGGTGACCGGATGACCGATCGCCCCGCGTTTGTTTTGCTGGAAGACGGCACCTGGTACGGAGGAAGCAGCCTCCGTCCCCTCGAAGCCGCCTTTGGAGAGGTGGTCTTCACCACCAACCTGAGTGGTTATCAGGAAGTCTTCACTGATCCCAGCTACCTGGGTCAGATCGTGGTCATGACCGCGCCGATGATCGGCAACTACGGAGTGAATCTCGACGACATGGAGTCGAGTTCTCCCCAGGTGGCCGGGGTAGTCGTGCGAGAGATGTCTCGCCGAGCCTCCAGCTGGCGCTCGACCCGAAGCCTGGATGACTGGCTGGCGGAGTCGCGGATCCCGGTGCTCCAGAACATCGATACCCGGAGACTCACGCGGCACATCCGGGAGCGGGGCGCGATGCGTGGTGTCATCGCCGAGGGGCGGGAACCGAGTCCGGCCCTGACCCTGAGGCTGATGGAATCACCTTCGATGGAGGGATTGGACCTGGCCTCCCGCGCCACGGTCTCGAAACGCTGGAGTGAAGGCTCCGATGGCCCCCACGTGGTGGCCTATGACTATGGGATAAAGCGCAACATCGTGCGGATGCTGGCGGCGGCAGGGTGCCGGGTGAGTGTGGTTCCCGCCTCGATGCCCGCCGCTCAGGTACAGGAACTCAAACCCGACGGCCTTTTCCTCTCCAACGGCCCTGGGGATCCCGCCGCAGTCCGCTACGCCGTTAAGAACATCCAGGAATTGACTGCGACTGGCCTTCCCACTTTCGGGATTTGCCTCGGTCACCAGCTGCTGGGCCTGGCCTTCGGTGGTCGGACCGTAAAGCTCCCTTATGGTCACCGGGGTGGTAACCACCCAGTGCGGGATCTCCTTACTGGTAAAGTACTTATAACGTCACAGAACCACGGATTCGCGGTCCGGGGCGAGGGCGAATCGGTGCCCGGAGCCGGCGGACTTGAGGTCACTCATCGCAATCTGAACGACGGAACGGTGGAAGGCATTCGCCACAAAGAACTTCCAGTGTTCGCTGTGCAATACCATCCGGAAGCCTCTCCCGGACCCCACGACGCCTACCCCCATTTCCAGGAATTCCTCCGCCTGCTGCACGCCCGGACCCCCTCCGGTGGGCCAACCCCTTGACAGTCAACGCTTAAGACCGTAGTCTCTCAAGTATTCCGACGTCCCAATTGGGGCCTCGCGCGCAGACTCTCGGGGGAGAGAATGACCAAGGCAGATCTCGTCGAACGGGTGACTGAATCCATCGCCCGTACCGCCGGTCCTATGATCTCGAAGAAGGACTGCGCTCGCGTCGTGGACGCGTTCCTCGACGCGGTGAAAGAAGCACTTAAGAATCAGCACAACATCGAGGTACGCGGCTTCGGCACCTTTAAGATCCGGCGCCGCAAGACCCGGATGGCGCGCAATCCCCGCACCGGTGATCCAGTGGAAGTGGCCGCTCGTCCAGTGCCGGTGTTCAAGCCCAGCAAGGAGTTGCGGGCTTTGGTCGCGGATGAGCCGTTCGAGGCGGAAGCGGATAGCTCGGCCGACTGAAATCACCCCATAGATGGCACTTAGTCCCTGCGGGGCGGGTCTCGGACCCGCCCCGTCGCGTTCTAAGCCCTAGCGTCCATTATCTTTCGGAGCATGAGCAGCACTTCGGAGAAGGTTGGGACCATCGCGGTTCGCGTGCTGTTATTCGCGACTTACGCCGAACAGGCCGGGAAATCCCAGGTCGACCTTACCATTCCGTCCCCAGCGACGGTTGAAGACGTTCTGTTGGCGCTCCGCTCCGAGCTCCCCGCCGCCGATCGACTTCCGACCCAGCCACTTGCCGCAGTAAATCGGGCCCACGCCCGCCTCAACACGGTGGTGAAGGGTGGAGACGAGATCGCCTTCCTTCCTCCGCTGGCGGGTGGATGATGCGATTCCTGACTCACACCCCCATCGACATGCCGGGGCTGATCCTGACTGTATCCGCGCCGGAACGCGGGGGAATCGCCACGTTTCTGGGGTTGGTGCGGAATCACCAGGATGGACAAGCAGTGCTGCGGCTGGAATACTCCGCCTATGAGCCGATGGCGGAGGCGGAGGCGGCTAGAATCGTGGCCGAAGCCGAGAGCCGCTGGCCGGTCAGGATCGCCTTGTCACACCGCCTGGGAGATCTGGCCGTCGGAGACACCGCCGTTGTGGTAGTCGCGGCCAGCGCCCATCGGACTCCGGCATTCGAGGCTTGCCGCTATGTGATCGAGGAGCTCAAGCGCCGAGTCCCGGTTTGGAAGAAGGAGTACTACGCTGATGGAACGGTGAAGTGGGTGGACCCCACCGGTCTTTCGACTCGGCCTGACCCGGTTCCCGCCAAGTGATCGACCAGAATTACGTGGTCGACCGCCTGGCCCGGCCGCTCGGCAGTCTCCGCATCTCGGTCACCGACCGCTGCAACATGCGGTGCCGCTACTGCATGCCGGAGGAGAATTACCTCTGGCTGCCCCGCGCCTCCATCCTGTCCTTCGAAGAAATCGACCGGCTGGCCGGCGTCTTCGCACCGCTGGGAGTCGACAAGATTCGCCTCACCGGTGGCGAGCCGCTGCTGCGCCACGATCTCGCTTCCCTGGTCCGGCTGTTGGCCCGGCAGCCTCACATCAACGACATCGCCCTGACCACCAACGGCATTCTGCTGGCGGAGCACGCCGAGCCGCTCAAGCGGGCGGGTCTGGGACGGCTGAACATCAGTCTGGATACCCTGCGGCCCGAGCGGATGAAGCAGTTCGCTCAGTCCTCCCACCACGCCGATGTGATCGAGGGAATCGACGCGGCCAGGATGGCCGGGTTCACCGGAATCAAGGCCAACAGCGTGGTGATCCGGGGCTACAACGACGATGAGCTGGAAGCATTGATCGAGTTCGGCAGAGGCCGAGGGATCGAGCTTCGCTTCATCGAGTACATGGATGTCGGGGGTGCCACCAACTGGAGCATGGCCGATGTGGTGTCCCGCCGGGAAATGCTGGACCGGCTGAGCCGGCGCTACGGCCCGATCGAACCGCTGGAGGAGAATCTTCAGAGCCGGGCGCCGGCCGACCGCTATCGGCTGAAGGACGGGACAGTCTTCGGCATTATCGCCTCGACGACCGAACCGTTCTGCCGGACCTGCGACCGGGCCCGGCTGACCGCCGATGGCTACTTTCTCCTTTGCCTGTACGCCGCCGGCGGGCTCGACTTAAGGGGTCCTTTGCGGGAGGGAGCCACCGACGCGGAGCTGGCCGGCCTGATTCGCGCGGCCTGGTCGGCCCGGGAAGATCGGGGCGCCGAGCAGCGGGCCGGTGAAGGAACGCGGGACATCCTCTATCAGGTCGGGACGCTGCGGGCCGATCCCCACAAGGAAATGCACACCCGGGGCGGTTGATCCACCACGCCTAACATTGAGCCACCATGGCCCTGCACATTGCGCTGATTGAACCCAAGATTCCGCCCAACACCGGGAACATCGCCCGGTTGTGCGCCGCCACCGATACGCCGCTCCATCTGATCGAGCCGCTCGGTTTCAAGATCGACGACAAGACGGTGAAGCGGGCCGGACTCGACTATTGGGACCGGGTCGATCTCTGGGTCCATCCCAACTGGTTTCGCTTCCGAGACGCCATCAGCCGGGAGCGGAGTCTCTACTTCTCGGCCAATGCCGAACGGGACTATCGCGACGCGCCGTATGCCGCCAACAGCGTGCTGATCTTCGGGAGTGAAACCGACGGACTGCCCCAGAAGATCCTCGAGAAGCATCCCGATCGCTGTTTCCGAATCCCGATGCCCGGCGATGTCCGCAGCCTCAATCTCGCCAACGCGGTGAGCGTGGTACTCTATGAAGGTCTGCGACAACTGGGGGTGACCGATATCCCACCGAGAGAAGAAGCGACCGCCGCTGAGACTGAAGCCTCGGGTGAGGCGCCCCCGCCCAAAGGGGCCAAAGGCCGCAGCCGGTCGAGGGGAAGAAGCCGCAGCCGAGGCCGCCGCTGACCCAGGTTTTCCGACGACGCCTCGCCCTTTGCCCGGTCCCGGTGGGGCAGTAAGTTTACCGCCCGGACGACGGGCCATCCGTCGGTCAACCAGACTCTATACTCGCGAATCCATCACATGCTGAACAAGATCACCGTCGTCGGTGCCGGCAACGTGGGCGCCACCGCGGCGCAGCGCGTTGCGGAAAAGAATCTCGCACGCACCGTCGTCATGGTGGACGTTGTCGAAGGAATTCCCCAGGGCAAAGGGCTCGATCAGTGGGAGTCGGCTCCGATCGAAGGCTTTGACAGCCGGGTGATCGGCAGTAACGGCTACGACGCCGCCGCCGGCTCGGAGCTGTTCATCGTTACTGCCGGCATCGCCCGCAAACCGGGAATGAGCCGGGACGACCTGGTCAAGACCAATGCGGGGATCGTCGAATCGGTCTGCCGGGAGATCAAGCGGGTCGCCCCCAATTCGATCATCATCATGGTGTCGAATCCGCTCGATGTGATGTGCTACGTGGCGATGAAGGCGACCGGGTTCCCCCGCGAGCGGGTGATTGGCATGGCTGGGGTGCTCGATACCGCGCGGTACCGTTCGTTCCTGGCCGAAGCCATCGATGTCTCGGTGGAAGACATTCAGGCGATGGTGCTGGGCGGCCACGGCGACACCATGGTCCCCCTGATCTCTTACACCACCATCTCCGGTATTCCGGTCACCCAGTTGCTGGCCCAGGACAAGCTGGACGCCATTGTCACCCGGGCCCGCAACGGCGGCGCCGAGATCGTAAACTTCCTCAAGACCGGCTCGGCCTACTACGCGCCCAGCTCGGCCGCGGTCCAGATGGCCGAAGCGATCGTCCTCGACAAGAAACGGATTCTTCCCTGCGCCGCCTGGCTCACCGGCGAATACGGTCTCAAGGACGTGTTCTGCGGGGTACCCTGCAAGCTGGGCAAAGGTGGGCTGGAGAAGATCGTTGAAGTGACCCTGAGTGCGGATGAGAAGGCTGCCCTCCACAAGAGCGCCGAGGCCGTCAAAGACACGATGAAAGCGCTGGGCTGATATCGTGGAGCGGCTGCGGCGGTTCTGGGAATCGACCCTCGGTAAGAAGGTCGTGATGGGTGTGACCGGTCTGATCCTGGTTGGGTTCGTGATCGGTCACATGGCGGGCAACCTCCAGTTTTTCCTGGGGGCGGAGAAGATCAACGCCTATGGCGCCATGTTGCACGGGCCGCTGCACGAGGTGGTAATCGCCACCCGGGTAGTGTTGCTCGTCAGCGTGGTACTGCATGTGGTGGCGGCCTACCAGCTCACCATGCTGGACCGGAAGGCCCGACCGGTGGGCTACGCCAGGCAGGTCCCCCAGATGTCGACCTTTGCATCCCGGACCATGCGGATCGGCGGGGTGCTGCTGCTGCTCTTCATCCCTTATCATCTGCTCCATTTCACCACCGGCGACGTTCACCCGAGCTTCATCGAGGGGGACATCTTCCACAATCTGGTGGTCGGCCTCAGCCATCCGCTGGTCGCGATTTTCTACCTCGTCGCGATGATGGCACTGGGTCTGCACCTCTATCACGGTGCCTGGGCGGCGTTCCGCTCC
>CAZOES010000034.1:0-31219 GCA_964578865.1 uncultured Gemmatimonadaceae bacterium
CCTACGACGCTGTCCCAAACGGATTGTCGATCGAAGGGCTCTGCGGCGTAAACATCCGCGGCCCGTCCTCGGTCATGTACAGGCAATCCTCGAGCCGGATTCCAAACTCGCCGTAGATCGCGATCATCGGCTCGTCGCTGAAGCACATCCCCGGCTGCAGCCTGGTGGTATTCCCCTTCACAAAATTGGTCCACTCATGGCCGTCCATGCCGATGCCGTGGCCGGTACGGTGCGGCAGACCCGGCACCTTGTAGCCGGGGCCGAAGCCGGCGTCGGTGATCACCTTTCTTGCCGCATCGTCCACTGAGCCGCACATCGCGCCGATCTTCGCCGCGGCAAAGGCTGCGTCCTGTGCCTTACGTTCGAGATTCCAGATCTCGGTCTGCCGGGCGCTCGGCTTCCCGAACACCGTGGTCTTGGTGATGTCGGACTGGTAGTCCTGCACCGCGCAGCCGGTATCGATCAGGACGATGTCGCCCTCTTTGAGCTTCTGGGGCTTCACCGTGCCGTGGGGGAAAGCCGAAGCCTCGCCGAATCCGACCAGCACCCAGGGATCCTCGCCGCCCAGCCTGACCATAGCGTCTCGCTGGATACCTGAGAGGTCGTACTGAGTCATCCCCTCCTTGAGCTGCGAGAGGCTTACCTTCAGCGCGGCCATGGTGACGTCGTTGGCTTTCTGCATCAAGGCCAGCTCGGTGGGCGACTTGAACATCCGGCAACCGGCCGAGATCGAGTCGCCCGAAACCAGGGTCAGTGCGGGTGCCGCCTGATGAAGGCCGTCGGCGATGAAGAAGCGGACCCGCTCTTCCACTCCCACCCTACCGGTCGAGATCCCCCGGTCCTTGAGCAGCGTGGCGATGACCTTGTAGGGACTCTCGTCTTCCTGCCACACCCGCACATCGTTGGTGAACTTGATTCGCTCGCGGGCCCGGGCTTCCTCGAATCCCGGGCAGACGAAGGCAAGGTCGCCTTTGGCCGGGAGAACCGCCACGAACGGCCGTTCCGATTGTCCCCAGCCCATCCCGGTGAAGTAGGACATGCTGGTGCCCGGCTCCAGCAGGAGGGCGCCGATTTTGCTCTCCCCCATCAGCTTCTGGGCCTTGGCCATGCGGGCCTGGCGTTCGGAGTCGCCGATCGGGGCGACCCCGTCGGTCATCCTGCTGAGGGCGGCAACCTCGGGCAGCGGGTGACAGGGATCGGCCGGCGGAGCCGTTTCAGAGCCGGCGGCCCAGCCACTCAGGGGCATTGCTCTCCCACCCAGGGCGGCTCCGGCGAGCAGGGCAGCGAAACTGCGACGATCGAGTTCCATGGAAAAAAGCTCGGCGAGAGGAAGGGATACCGGTAATACGGAGAAGCTGGTGCAGCAGTTGAAGCGGGGCAAGTCGGTGGAACCGGACGCCCGTTTTCCCGGCTAGCCGCACACCCCTGGAAACCGTACTTTTCGGCTCAGCCTGCCACCCGGAAGCCCGCATCAAAGAACTGGAGCAGCGACTGCAGGCCGCCCTCGGAGAGACCTGCGGTATCCAAAAGGAATTGGGCGGCGGAGGGATGAGTCGTGTCTTCCCGGCCGAGGAGGTGCGGCTGGCTCGGGGGAACGGCAAACGTGAAACGTGAAATGTGAACGTGAAACGAAAACGCTGGATATCGATTTCTCTGGGCGCAGGAGCGGTGCTTCTCGGCTTTCTGTTTTTCCAGTGGCAAGCAGCCATCAAACGCAACCGGTCGATTCCTGACGCACCGCTCCACATCGCCGGCGACCTCTACTCGGTCGGATCCACCGGGGTTACTTCGTTTCTCCTCACCGGGCCGGAAGGTCACATCCTCATCGACGGCGGGTATCCCGAGACCGCACCGCTCATCATCGGCAGCATCAGGAAGCTGGGGTTCGACATCAAGGACGTGAAAGCCCTGCTCAACACCCACGCCCACTTCGATCATGCTGGAGGGCTCAAGGAGTTGCAGGATTCCTCGGGGGCCGAGTTGTGGATCAGCGAGCAGGACGCACCGACAATCGAGTCCGGTGGCGCCGGCGATAAGGCGACCTTCGGTCCATTTCGCTTGCTGCCGGTAGGTCGCTTCCCCGCCCCGCGGATCGACCATCGCTTCAACGACGGCACCGTCATCAGAGTCGGCCCCACCGAAGTGACAGCCCATATCACCCCGGGTCACACCCCCGGTTGCACCTCCTGGTCGTTCCAGGTTCATGAGGGCGACCGCGACCTGCTGGCAGTCGATATCTGCAGTCTGACTATTCTTCCGTTCATGCAGCTGGCTGACCCGCAGGTCTACCCCGGGATCCGGGATGATTTCGAGCGCAGCTTCGTCGCCCTACGGGCTCTGCCAGCCGACATTTTTCTGGCATCACACGGCAGCTTCTTCGGCCAGCCGGGCAAGCGGGCCGCGGCGGCGAAGGCGGCCAACCCGGTCGATCCGTTTATCGACCGGGAGGGATATCTGAAGTACATCGACAATGCCGAAGCGGCCTTCAAGAAGCGGCTGGCGGAACAGCAGAAATGACCGACCCGCGGGCTCGGCTCCAGCAAACCCTGAGTAGTGCTTACACCATCGAGCGGGAGCTTGGCGGTGGCGGGATGTCACGGGTGTATCTGGCGCAGGAGACCGCTCTGGGCCGGACCGTGGTCATAAAAGTGATTGCGCCAGAGTTGGCGGAAGGATTGAGCGCCGAGCGGTTCGCCCGTGAGGTGAAGCTGGCCGCGCGTCTGCAGCAGGCCAATATCGTGCCGGTGCTCGCGGCCGGTCAGGCCGGCGGCCTTCCTTTCTATACCATGCCGTTCGTGAAGGGCGAGTCGCTTCGGGCCCGGCTCTCGAGTGGCACTCCGGTTCCGCCCACCGAGGCGATCGGTCTGCTGCGGGATGTGGCTCGGGCGCTGGCCTATGCGCATGGCGAAGGCGTGGTCCATCGCGATATCAAGCCGGAAAACATCCTGATGTCCGGCGGTGCGGCGGTGGTGACCGACTTTGGCATTGCCAAGGCGCTGGATGCATCCAGGACTCAGGAGAGTGCCGGCGCGACGATCACGCAGTCGGGTAACTCGATCGGCACGCCGGCATATATGGCGCCCGAGCAGGCCGCTGGTGCAGTGGTCGATCAGCGGGCCGATATCTACGCCTGGGGTGTAGTCGCCTATGAGCTGCTGACCGGCAAGCATCCCTTCGCCGATCGAGTCGGGGCCCAGCAGATGATCGCCGCCCACATCACCGAGACCCCCAAGCCCTTACCAGCCACCGTGTCGCCCGAGCTGGCAACGCTGGTACTGCAATGTCTCGACAAGAATCCCGAGAAACGACCCGCCAGGGCCGAGGAGCTGGTCAGTCGTCTCTCGATCATTGCGACTACGTCGGGTGAGCGTAGCGCGGTTCAGCCGCAGCGTCGCTCTCGGCAGTTTCTCATCACCGGAGCGGTAGTCGTCGTCCTGGCTATCGTGGCGAACTGGTACGGAACCAGGATCGAATACACCAAGGTTGGCAAGCAGTCGATCGTTGTCCTCCCGTTCGAGAACCTTGGCGCCCCGGATGATGCCTACTTCGCCGACGGCGTGAGTGACGAAATCGCCAGCCAGCTGGCGCGGATCCCCGGTGTAATGGTGGTCGCCCGGAACAGCGTTCAGCGATTCAAGGGGAGTGATCGCGCGCCGCAGGACATCGGTCGTGAACTTGGTGCCACCTACGCGTTGAGCGGGACGGTGCGCTGGGCCCGCAGCGGCAGCGGGACCAATGGCAATACCGAAGTTCGGATCGTACCGGCGCTGGTGCGCTCCGGCAGTGGTGAACAGATCTGGGGCGAGCCGTATCAGGAAAAGCTGACCGATGTTTTCGCGGTACAGACCGATGTGGCCGAACGGGTCGCGCTGGCATTGGCAGTCAAGGTGGGGAAACCTCAGCAGGCCGCCCTGCGACAGGCCGACAGCAAGAGCCCGGAAGCCCGCGATGCCCAGCTGCTGGGTCGAGCTCTGCTCAAGCAGCGGGGACTCGACAATCTGCAGAAGGCAGTCGTTCAGTTCCGTCGGGCGATCTCCCTGGACTCGAACTATGCCCGGGCCTGGGCCGGTTTCTCCTCAGCCTACGGACTGCTGCCGATCTATTGGGACACGACCCTCATCGCAACCGACGCCTTTGCCGAGTCCGAGCGAGCGGCGCGCCGAGCCGTCGCGCTCGACAGCCTGCTCCCGGAGGCTCAGTCTGCTCTGGCCGTAGCCTTGTATCACAAATTTCAGTTCAAGGAAGCCCTGGCGACTGCCGACCAGGCGATTGCCCTCGACCCCAGCTCGGCGCTGGCCTACAAGGACCGCTCGGAAATCCTGATGTCGATGGGACGGCTCGCCGAAGCCGAGGCTCCGCTCCGGCGTTCTATCGCGCTGGATCCGCTGGTACCGGTGCTGCAGGCCAACCTGAGCGTCTGGTTGGCGATGACCGGCCAGACCGACAGCGCCATCGCCATGGCGAATCGAGTCGTGGCGATGGACCCGGCCAATCCGTTCTGGCAATTCAACCGCGTCGGCACCGCGGCGTTTGCCGGTCGAATAGACCAGGCCATCGATGCCTGCAGCCGGCTCGGGGCACCCGAGGCGTTCTGCCGCACTGCATGGACCGGATTCTTGGATCCAGCCCGGCGGGTCCAGGGTCTCGAGGCGCTGGCCGAGGCCCGGCAGAGTTCGGCGTTGGGCCGGATGATGCCACCGATCTTCCAGGCCGGAGTGTATGCCCATCTCGGCGAACCCGATTCCGCTTTTGCTCGGCTCCGGGAGGGATTGAAGCCCGGCCAGTATGAGATCTTTGCCTTCATCAATTCCCCCTGGTTTGGGTCGATCAGGAATGACCCCCGGTGGGACCAGATCGTAGGGACGGTGCAGAGACAATGAAGGAGTTGGCTCGCTCGCTGGCCGACCGCTACCGCATCGAACGGGAGCTGGGCGAAGGCGGGATGGCTACGGTCTATCTGGCCCATGACCTGAAGCACGACCGTAAGGTCGCCATAAAAGTCCTCCGGCCCGAGCTGGCCGCGGTGATCGGGGCGGAGCGGTTTCTCGCCGAGATTCGCACCACGGCCAACCTGCACCACCCCCACATCCTGCCGCTGTTCGACTCGGGCGTTGTCTCCCTCCCGGGCGTACCGGGCGACCCAACAGGTCGCCCCTATTACGTGATGCCATTCATCGAGGGTGAGACCCTGCGGGATCGCCTCAGTCGCGAAAAGCAACTCCCGATCACTGACGCCATCCGGATCGCCGCTGAAGTCGCCAGTGCGCTCGACTACGCCCACCGCCAAGGCATCATCCACCGGGACATCAAACCAGCCAATATCCTGCTGCACGAAGGAAACGCGCTGGTTGCCGACTTCGGCATTGCTCTCGCGGCCAGCCGAGCCGGGGGAACCAGGATGACCGAGACCGGAATGTCGGTCGGCACACCCGAGTACATGTCGCCCGAACAGGCGATGGGTGAACGCGAGATTACCGCCCGGAGCGACGTCTACGCGTTGGGCGCGGTGACCTACGAGATGCTCACCGGCGAGCCACCCTTCAGCGGGCCCACCGCGCAGGCGATCGTCGCCCGAATTCTGACCGAGCGGCCCCGGTCGATCGTGGCTCGGCGCGAGACGGTCAGCCCCGGGATGGAGGCCGCAGTCTTCACGGCATTGCAGAAGCTGGCGGCCGACCGGTTCGGCAGTACCACGGAGTTCAGTGCCGCACTGCGTCAGGGTGACACTCCGGCGGGTGGCCGCTCAGCCACTGTCGCTCCGGCGCTGAGTGAGCGCGGTTTTCGTCTTTCCGAAGCGATCTGCCGGCGTCTCCCGCGCGCGTCTTTTGATCCCCGGCTGATCGGCACCGAGATGCACTATCTCGACAACGGGGTCTCCTCCGATCTGCTGGTCTGCTTCATCCCTGCCGGGCAGCCGGAAGATCAGTTCACCGAGGTACTCACCCGGGCCAGCTACAGGGCCTTCGCACCCACCTTGCGCGGTTTCGAGCCGGAGGCCACCTGGCGTCCCCGGCTCACCATCGACGATCACATCCTGCTGCTGCGGGAGTTGCTGCGGGATGCCGTGACCCGCCTGAAGCCCCGTCTCACCATTATCGCCGGATTCTCCAGCGGTGGAGACATGGCGCTCCGGGTGGCGGCGGCCCCTGACCCCGACAACTGGGTACAGATCGACGGCTGTCTGTCGCTTGGTTGTAACCTGGCTCGGCAAACCTGCTTCCTGACCAGCTGGTTGGCCCAGTTGACCAATCAGGGCGACGCGGAATTCCTGGGGATCCTGCGGAAGATCGCCGAGGGAGCGGGCTCGCTCGACGAATGGATTAACGTCTGCCGGTATGCGGTGAAAATCGTTCCCGTCTTCCGGGGCGATGTCGGCCCGTTACAGGCTTTCTCCGCCGGGATCCTGGCCCCGTTTGAAAAGGCCGACCTGCTGCCTTTCGCCGAGTGGTACCGGGCGGCCGCCGCGAGAGGATGCAGCCTGCGCTGCGTGTTCGAGGATACCCCGATGTACCGGGATCTGGTTCGGGAGCTCCAACTCCGCAACCTTGACGAGGGTCTTCTGGGCGATGGCTACAAGGCCGAATCATTGATTACCGAGGCGGGTACTACCCACTTTGACCTGATGGACTCGAACCGGATCGATCGTCACATTCACAGGTTGTGGGAGGAGATGCGGCAGTAACATGAAGCGCACCATTGCTATTCTGACCGGCGGCGGGGATGTGCCCGGTCTCAACCCGGCTATCCGGGCGATCACCGTACGGGCCCTGCGTGACGGCCATCGGGTCATTGGTATCCGGCGCGGCTGGGCCGGATTGGTCGACTACCTGCCCGATCCCAAGGCGGACAACAGTGACAACATCCAGGAACTGAGCGAAGCGCTGGTCAACCGTGCAGGAAGGACCGGCGGGACGTTTCTCCATTCTTCAAGGACGCGGCCAAGCCATCTGCCGAGAGAACGAGTTCCGTCCCATGTCACCGGATACACCGAGAAGACCAACGACATTACGCCCACCGTGCTCAAAAACCTGGAGCATATGGGTGTCGACGTACTGATTCCCATCGGCGGCGATGACACGTTGTCTTATGGAAAACGGTTACATGATGAAGGCGTCAAGGTGGTCGCCATTCCCAAGACGATGGACAATGACGTCTATGGAACCGACTACTGCATCGGGTTCAGCACCTGCGTCACCCGTACGATTGAAGCCACCCATCGCCTTCGCACTTCGGCTGGGTCGCACGAGCGGTTCCTGGTGATTGAAGTCTTCGGCCGCTACGCCGGCTTTACCGCTCTGCTACCCACCATGGCCGGCGCAGCGGACCGCTGCGTCATCCCCGAGCACCCGGTGGACATCGAGCTGCTGGCGCAGTTGCTTACCGAAGACCGGAACCGGAACCCCAGTCGCTATGCGGTCGTGCTGGTCTCCGAAGGCGCCACCCTCACCACCCATGAGGGAATGAGCTTCGAAGGCGAAGAAAGCGATATGTTCGGTCACCGGAAGCTGGGCGGCATCGGCGATCAGGTGGCAGCCGGCCTCAAGGAGTATTCGGCCCGATTCAACCAGGGCCGCCGGATCGATGTGATCTCCCAGCGGCTCGGCTACCTGGTGCGTTCGGGCGATCCCGACGCGCTCGATTCGATCGTCCCGATGGCCTTCGGCAATCTGGCGCTCGACCTGGTCTACCAGAATCAGTTCGGCCGGCTGGTCAGCATCCACCGCGGCTTCTACGACAGTGTGCCGATCACCAACGTCACCTCGGAGAAGAAGGTCGTGAACGTGCCCCGCTACTACGAAGCCGAACGGCTCCGGCCGATCTATAACTTCGACGGCGCGCCGCTGTTCATCATGACCAGCGATTGACGATGATACGAACCCTCGCCGCGATCGTGGCAGCCGCCGCCATCAGCCTCATCACCGGTTGCGCCTCGCCGGCCCGATCCAACTCGGGCGATAGCGAGTACCTCTATCTCTGGACCGCCGGCGCCGATTCCTCGGCCTCGGATTTCCTCGCGGTGTACGATGTCCGCCCTGACAGCGGCCGCTACGGGGCATTGGCCACCACCGTGCCGGTCGGGAGTGGGGGGAACGTGCCGCACCACTCCGAGCATCAGCTCGCGGCCGATCGGCAGCTGTTCGTGAACGGATTCGGCAGTGGCCAGAGCTGGATCTTCGACCTCAGAGACCCCGCCAAACCGAAGGTCGCAGCACACTTCGGAGATCAGGCCGGGTTCAGTCACCCACACAGCTTCCTGCGCCTCCCCAACGGCAACATTCTTTCCACCTTTCAGATGTCGCACGATGCCTCGGGCATGCATCCAGGCGGGCTGGTGGAGATGACCAACGCGGGGGCCGTGGTGCGCTCCAGCCCGGCGAGTGGTCCGGGAGTTCCCGATGGCCTCCGTCCGTACTCGGGCGCCATCGTGCCCGCGCTGGACCGGATCGTCAGCACCACCACCGACATGGACCCCAGCAGTACCTACCCCTCCGACGCGATTCAGATCTGGCGGTTGTCGGATCTGACTCTGTTGCATACGGTCACGCTTCCGGCCGGTTCTCTGGGCGACGAGAACCAGCTTACTGCGGAGCCGAGATTGCTGGACGATGGCCGCACAGTGATGGTCTCCACCTTCAATTGCGGCCTGTACCTGCTCGATGGCATCGAGGGTGACCATCCCTCGGGGAAGCTGGTCGCTACCTTCCCTCGCAAAGAGAAGACCCACTGCGCCATTCCGGTGCGGACCGGGCATTACTGGATCGTTACGGTGCCGTCCTATCCCGCGGTCGTCACTCTCGACATTGCCGATCCGGCCCATCCCCGCGAGGTCTCCCGTCTCCAGCTGGGAGAGGGCGACATACCGCACTGGATTTCCCTCGAGCCCAACACCAAACGACTGGTCATCACCGGGTACGGAGCGCTCAAGAGCCGGGTACTCCTGGCAACCTTCGATTCGGCCACCGGCTCGCTTGCGCTGGACACCAGCTTCCGTCCGGCCGATGCGTCTCGACCGGGGTTCGATGTCGCCGGAGTTCCCCATGGCGCGGTGTTCAGTCTCCCATGACCGATCCGAAGACTGTGACCTTCGCCAGTCTGGGCCTCAGCGCGTCACTGGTCGATGCGCTGACCGGGCTCGGCTACGAGGAACCGACCCCGATTCAGCGAGAAGCGATTCCCCCGCTGCTCGCCGGGCGTGACCTCCTGGGTCAGGCCGCGACCGGCACAGGCAAGACCGCGGCCTTTGCCCTGCCCCTGCTCCAACGACTCCCATCGGGTACCCCGCCGGCTTCACAGCCATCGGTACTGGTTCTGGTTCCGACCAGAGAGCTGGCCATGCAGGTCGCCGAAGCCTTTCATCGCTATGGCCGAGCGGTGCACGCCCGCACGGTCCCGATCTACGGCGGGGCATCGTTTTCCCAGCAGATCGCAGTGCTGCGGCGGGGAGTGCATGTAGTCGTCGCTACGCCGGGACGGGCCCTCGATCACCTTCGCCGGGAAACTCTGGATCTCAGCAACCTGTCGGCCCTGGTGCTGGATGAAGCTGATGAGATGCTGGACATGGGCTTCGCGGAAGACCTGGAGGGAATTCTCGAGGCGGCACCCACCGAGCGGCAAACCGCACTGTTCTCCGCCACGCTGCCGCCCAGAATCGCCAGGATCGCCGACCGGCATCTGCAGAATCCGGTCAGGGTGCTGCTGGCCAGGGAGAAGACTCCCGCGGGGACTCTGCCCAAGGTTCGTCAGACCGCTTACATGCTGGCCCGAGCTCAGAAAGTTGCCGCGCTGGGCCGAGTGCTGGATGTAGAGGATCCCACGCTGGCTGTGGTTTTCTGCAGAACCAGAGGTGAAGTAGACAGTCTGGCTGAGAGTCTTGCCGGTCGGGGGTATCGGGTCGAGGCGCTGCACGGGGGAATGACTCAAGATCAGCGCGATCGGGTAATGAAGCGCACCCGCGGCGGCCATGTCGACGTGCTGGTCGCGACCGACGTGGCGGCCCGCGGTCTCGACATCGAGCAGATCACCCACGTAGTGAACTTCGATGTGCCTGAGTCGCCCCAGACCTACATCCACCGGATCGGCCGCACCGGCAGAGCCGGTCGCGAGGGAGTCGCCATCACCTTTGCCGAGCCGCGGGAGCACCGGCTGCTCCGGAGTATCGAGTCGCTCACCAAGCAGCGGATCACGGTAGCGCCGGTGCCCACGGTGCTCGACGCCCAGGCCAAGCAGCTCGAGATCACCGGGGAATCGATTCGCAAAGCAATCCAGGAGGGCAAGCTCGACCGTTACCGGGTAGTGGTCGAGTCGCTCTCGGCCGAGAGCGATGTCATGGACATCGCCGCAGCGGCGGTGAAGCTGACTCACATTGCGCAGGCCGGCGGAGAGATTGACGAGGTCGACATTCCGCCCGTTGCCGTTCCCCACCGTGATGAACGAGCCGGGAAAGCGCCGCGCAGTGGGGGCAAAGGGAAGCGGAAATCGGACCTGAAGATGGTACGGATCTACATCGGTTCCGGCCGCAAAGCCAACATGCGGCCCGGTGATCTGGTGGGGGCCATTTCCAATGAAGCGGGCATCGAGGGAAAGAGTATCGGGGTGATCGAGATAGCCGACGGGTACTCGCTGGTGGAGATTCCCGAGCCGCTGGCCGATCAGGTGATCGCGGCCCTCCGGGCCACCAAGATCAAGGGAAAGCGCCAGACGGTGCGTCGGGACCTGGCGACCAGTCGCAATAGAAGGTGAGCGAGGCACCCGAAGGGCTTAGCACCGGTCTGGCCGATCGCTACCGTATCGAGCGCGAGCTGGGCGCCGGCGGCATGGCGACGGTGTACCTGGCGCAGGACCTGAAGCACGATCGCCAGGTCGCGCTCAAGGTCGTGAAGCCGGAGCTCTCGGCGGCACTCTCCAGCCGCTTCATGCGTGAGATCAGGCTCGCCGCAAGGCTGCAGCACCCCCACATCTGTTCGGTGTACGACTCGGGCGAAACGGCTGATGGCCAGCTCTGGTACACCATGCCGTTCATACGAGGCATGTCGCTTCGGGACCGGATCACCCATGAGGGCCGGCTCCCAATCCCGGAAGCCGTTCGCATCACCCGCGAAGCAGCCCAGGCCCTGGAGTTTGCCCACAAGCAGGGTGTGATCCACCGCGACATCAAGCCGGAGAACATCCTTCTCACCGAAGACGGCAACACCCTGGTGGCTGACTTCGGGATCGCCAAGGCGGCCGCGACCGACCCCCAGAGCAAACCGGTTACCCAGCTCACCGAGACCGGCATCGCCATCGGTACGCCGGCCTACATGAGCCCGGAGCAACGGCTGGGTGTTCCCGTCGATGCCCGCAGCGACGTCTACAGTCTGGCCGCCACGTTGTATGAGATGCTTCTTGCCGAGCTGCCGCCCATGGCGGGCGGCGGGCTGGAGCTGTTTCTGGCTCAGATGACCGATGCCGCGCCGAGACTCTCGGTCAAGCGCAACGACATCACACCGGCGCTGGAGCAGGTAGTTAGAAAAGGGATCTCGGCGGATCCGGAGCAGCGGTTCTCGTCGATGGCGGATTTCGCCAGCGCGCTGGAAGGCGCGCTATCGGGGCAGTACCGGGTGGCGGCAACCGGCCGTCGTTCGTGGCTCCGGCTGGGCGCGATCGCGGCCGGGATACTGATCGCGGTGGCAGGGGGAGTCTATGGCTGGCGCCGTTCGCGGCTACTCGCGGGACCGGTCACCGTCGCCGTGCTTCCGTTCGGTTACCCGGCGGCAGACAGTGTCCTCCGCGATTTGAGCGACGGCCTCGCCGAAGACATGCGGCGCATCCTGGCCGCACTGCCCAATACCCGTAGCACCAGCGGCGAGACTACCCGCCGGATCACCTCAGGCGGCCGGCTGACCCCGGCCCAAGTGAGCCGGCAGCTCAATGCCCAGGTGATCGTGGCGCCGGCGATCGAACGCCGGGGCGATTCCATTACCGTCAGCTTCACGCTGGACGAGCCGCAGCGGGGCATTCGCAACCGGCACGTCAGTGTGGCTGGTACCGAACAGTTCCTGCTCAGCCGTCGCGATACGCTGGTGGGAGTTGCGCTGGCCGCGATCGGCCGCGGCCCCCGGCCGGATGTGCTCCGGGCCGCGGGGTCCGCCGCTACCAGGACTCAGAATCCCGAGGTTTACCGGAAGTACAGTCATCTGGTCAGCAGAGTCTTCCCCGGTCAGTTCGCCTATGGCCAGGACGGCCTGAATCGGGTTATCCGGGAGCTCGATTCCCTGCTGCTGCTCGATCCCAACCTGTACGACGCGATTGTTACCCGGGCCAGCCTCACCTTCGCCAAGGTCACGATGTCCCGAGGACTGGTATCGGATGAACAACTCCGGGCGCTGGGCGATGAGGGACGAAGCTTCCTCCGCCGGGCCCAGGCGATCGACCCAGACGGGGCGCCGACCCACCGGGCCAACGCTGCATTCCTGCTGTCCACGGGAGACACCGCCGGGAGCATCGCGGCCTACGCCCGGGCCCGGGAGCTGACGCCCTGGTCGCCTGGTCTGGCCCGGGAACTCTGCCCTCTGGAGCTGGCGGGCACGCCCCGAAGCGCTCCGGTGCCCGAGTCATGCCGCAGCATGGTGGCGCTCGATTCGCTCAACCCGGGTCAGCTCCGGTCGGCCGGGAATTACTACCAGTATGCCTACCGGTTCGGCGACGCCGAAGCGGTCACTCGACGCTGCATCGCGCTGGATCCCTCCAGTACCCAGTGCTACGCCGATCTGGGCGACATCTTGCAGATGGCTGGCCGGCTGGAGGAGTCACTGGTTCCCTTGCGGCAGGCGGAGCGCCTCGAACCGGAGTACGTCCAGATCCACATCACCCTGGGCGTTGCGCTGATGGGACTGGAGCGGATGGATGAGGCGATCGACCAGCTCAGGAAAGCCGCCGAACTCCCCGCCGAAGACCGTGACTTCGAGCGGTACCTGGTCGATGCCTTGATCATGGCGGGGCGCAATGATGAGGCGATCGCGGCGGGACGGGCCACCGTGCGGAAGGTTCCTCTGAGTCCCCAGGCCCATCGCTCGCTGGCCAACGCACTGTGGGCCGCGGGCCAGTTCGACGCCGCCCTCAAAGAGAGCAAGACCGCAATCGACCTCAATCCCGGTGGCAGCGAGGAGTGGCTCCAGTACGCCTATGCCAACCGGCTGCTGGGGCGAGTGGCCGAGGCGCAGAGAGCGGTGGATCAGGTCCTGCGCCGTGATCCCAAATCGTTCGGCAGCAGAGAGGCTTTGGCCGGACAACTCGAGTGGATCGGCGAGCCGGCCCGGGCCATCGAGGAACTGGCTCAGCGAGGCGACAGCACCGACGCTCGCGACCTGGTGCTCAGAGCGGCGCTACTGACCGACCTTGACCGGAACCAGGAAGCTCGCGTCACCCTGCGGCGAGCCCGGGAACTCGATTCTGCCACGGTGGATAACCACCCCGCCAGCCACATCATCTACGGGCTGGCCGGGCCGGATGACGCGGCCATCAAGTCGGTGGATCAATACCGCGCACTGGATCCCTGGAACCAGTTCATGATCGCCTCCCAGATCTGGGTCTACGCTCGTCACGGCAAGCGGGCCGAGGCGCTCGTCAAACTTGATTCGCTGGAGCGGCGTCGTGCCAAGGTCGCACCGAGCGAAATCCCGATGTTGCTGGCCTACGCCGGGGTGGGCGATACCGCGCGAGCGCTTGCCGCACTGAATCGATCGATTGAGAAGCGTGACTGGCAGTGGATTTACCTGTCTCCGGCCGATCCCCGAATCGCGCTTCTCAGGAATCGACCGGAGTACCAGGCCGCAGTACGGGCTTTGCGAGAAAGTGGGGACCGCTGATCCAGTCGCTAAGGCGATGGATCAGATTGTGGCGGAGCTCGTTCAGCCGCGAGAACGAGGCGGTCAATGCCCATTCGGGACCCGAACCACCGGAGCCGCCGGCTCGAGTATCACCCAGCGTCCTCCTTTCCGCTCCCACAGGTCACCAAATACTTCATCGCCGTTGTGACCCCCGTACAACAGGACCGAGCCGCGGTCGGGCGCGCTAACTAACGTTGAGTGATTGCGCGCAGCAGGACCGGTGCTGTCGACCTGCTCCCAGGCCGAGTCCCCCAGTTCCCAGCTGTCACCCACCCTGGCTTTCCCATCGTAGCCGCCAAATCGGACCAGTCGCCCGGTTCCGGGGTCCCTCGCCATCACCGAGTTGAACCGGCCGGCGACATCGGGGATCCCCAGCCGGTTCCAGTGACGTCCGTCCCAGCGCCAGGTATCGCCCTTGGGGCCGCCACTGCCCCCGAACAGGACCAGGCCCAGCTGCGGGTCGAAGGCCATGGCCGCTCCATTGCGGGGAGAGGGGCCGATGTCGGCGACGCGAGTCCACTTCGCTCCATCCCACTCCCAGGTATCACCCAGCCGCTGGGTCCGGCCATCTTCACCAAGATGGTACCCTCCGAACAGGACCACCCGGCCCCGGCGCGAATCGTAGACAGCCACTGCTTCGGCTCTGGGTGGCGGACCCTCGGTTGTGGCGAGGCGCCAGCGATCACCTCGCAGTATCCACGTATCGCCCAGCATCCGGGGTGGATTGGTACTGTCGCCGAACAACACCCGATTCCCCCCGAACAGCACCAGCTCGTTGCGAGCCTGATCGAAGGCCAGTGAAGGAAAGGTGCGAGGTGATGGGGAGGGGGTATCCAGACGCCGCCACGTTCCGGACTTCCACCGCCAGGTATCACCCCGCACCTCGTCCGCGGTCGCACCGCCGAAAACCACCAGCGAGTGGTCACCCAGGTCGTAGGCCGCCCCGTGGCCGTTGCGAGGTCCCGGCGATTGCCCGCCCTGATTCAATGACCCCGACAGAAGGAGAAGGACTCCGGCCAGTGAGATCATTTCGAAATTGTACCAGCGAGCTGACGCCAAAGGCAGACGCATGAGACCCTGGGAGAGGGAGATTCCTGACTCCCTACGTCCCAGGGCAAACTCAGGTTTTCGCGTCGATGGAACGATCCAACTCTACTCCCCGTCCTGGAACACTACCGCCGAGAACGGCGCCCCACCGCCAGCATCATCCAGCGCAACCGCAGTAGCTGTTTCCCCTGCCACGAGTGTCAGCGTTCCGGTATCGATCGCCACGGTCTTACTGCCGGCCGCGGTCACCCGCACCTGATAGTCTCCAGCCGGGACTTCGGTGTAACCGGTGTTGGCCGCGAAGGCCACGTTGGCGTAGGTCGGCGCGATACCGGAGATATCGGCGCCCGGGGCCGTCACGTAGATATCCACCAATCCTGCGCCGGGGGCGCCGTGCACCAGCCGGACTCTGGAATTACCAGCCGCGGGGCTGGAGAGATCGTCTTCCAGAATCAGGGCCTGAGGCGCTGCCAGCAGGTTGGTGGCGATAACGGTGTAGGAGGAGTCCTTCTTGAATGAAGCCGAGGTGGTCAGCACCGAGTTGGCGGTGCCGGTGGCATTGATCGCCAGATTGCGGGTCCCCCGGGCGACGTTGTAGTAGGCCGAGGCCGCCCCGTAATCGAGAGCCGTAATCACGGTCTTGCCATCCACCAGCACATCCACTGCCGGCCCGTCGGGGATCGCGTGGATCACCCGGACATTAGCCGTCGCACTGGGTCCGTTATTGTCATCACTGCAAGCCGCTGAACCGACCGCTGCCGCGGCCAGGACCAGCAGTCCGAAACGAGTCATCCGCATAACACACTCCAGCAAAAGCGTCGAAAAAAGAAGTCCGGCGGGCAGGCCGCCGGACGGACTGTGACTGAACTTGCCTCGGTCACGCTCGATTGAGAATCTTTCCATGGTGCTAGTTAGCTGACCCTAGACCAGTGCCATCCCTGCGGAGCAGCCCCGGCTCCCCCGCCCCTCACACCCAACCTTGAACAACCCTCTCCCGCTGAGAGGTCAAATTGGGTCGCTCTCGCGCGTTCGGCCTTCGGCGCGCATGTTTAAGCCCCTGTGAATCCCCCACTTGAGTCCATTGCCTCGGCCCTCGCCGACCGCTACCGCATCGAGCGGGAATTGGGTCAGGGCGGGATGGCCACGGTGTATCTGGCCGAAGATCTCAAGCATCATCGCAGGGTAGCGATCAAGGTCTTGCGCCCCGAACTGGCGATGGTACTGGGCCCGGAGCGATTCCTGCGCGAGATCGAGACCACGGCCAACCTGCGGCATCCCCACATCCTGCCGTTGTATGACTCCGGCTCGGCCGATGGCATCCTCTTCTACGTCATGCCCCTGGTAGAGGGCGAATCACTGCGCCAGCGCCTCACTCGGCAGAAGCAACTGCCGATTGAAGAAGCCCTCACCATCGCCCGCGAAGTCGCCGATGCGCTGGGGTACGCCCATCAACGCGGCATCATCCATCGCGACATCAAGCCTGAAAACATCCTGCTGGAAGGCGGCCATGCGGTGGTAGCCGATTTTGGCATTGCCAAGGCCGTGAGCAGCGCCGGCGGGGCCAGGCTGACTGAGACCGGGACTTCGGTGGGTACCCCCCTGTATATGAGCCCGGAGCAGACCGCCGGCGACCCTGGCCTCGATGGCCGCAGCGATCTCTACTCCCTGGGTTGCGTGTTGTACGAGATGCTCGGCGGCCAACCGCCATTCACGGGACCAACCGCCGAGGTTGTGGCGCGCCAGCACCTTGTTACTCAAGCAGCGCCGATTACCAACCTCCGGCCGACGGTCCCGGCCGAGGTGGCGGGGGCCCTGGCGCGCTCGTTGGCGAAGAATCCGGCGGACCGCTTCAGTCCGGCGGCACAGTTTGTTCAGGCGCTGACTCCAACGGTCGGGGCCACCGAGACCCAGCCCGTAAGGCGGCGTGGGGCCTCGCGCACCATCCTCTGGGCCATTGCCGCCATCGTCTGCCTGGTTGCCCTCTGGACGGTACGCAGTTGGATGGCTGGGGCGCCGGACCTTAAGCTGGGCCGCACCGAGCAGTTCACCGCTATTCCTGGCGTCGAGATCCAGCCCGCGCTGTCACCCGACGGAAAGTTCGTGGCCTACGCACAAGGGACCCCCAGCCGGATGCGAATCTTCATTCGGCCCCTTGGTGGCGGGCGCACCATTCCGCTATCGGATGATTCCAGTTCGGTGGAAATCCAGCCCGCCTGGTCCCCTGACGGGCTCAATCTGCTCTTCCTGACACGCTATGGGGTATCGGTGGCGCCGGCACTGGGAGGCAGTTCTCGTCCATTGGTTGCACCGCCCCGGGACCTGAACATGGCCAACGCCATTCCTGGCATTGCCAGCGCCGCCTGGTCACCTGCCGGGAACGAGATCGCCTTTGTCCGGGGTGACTCCCTGCTGGTTGTGCCACTCGGCGGAGGCGAGGCTCGCCTGGTCGGCAGCGGTGCCCACGAAACCCATTCCTGTGCCTGGTCGCCTGACGGCAAGTGGATCGCCTGCGTCTCGGGCAACGTCGAATCGGTCTTTCCGGGACAAGGATTCGGCAATCTCTCACCCAGCGCGATCGTACTGTTTGCCGCACGCGGTGGGGCACCGAGTACCCTCATCCCCTCCGGAGTGGTGAATCAGAGTCCGGTCTGGCAGAGTAACCGGCGCCTGTTGTTCGTCTCGACCCGCGATGGTCCACGGGATGTGTACGCCCAGGATGTGAGCAGCTCCGGCCGGGCGCGGGGGACACCGGTACGCATCACCACCGGACTGGGCACGCTGTCCGTTTCGCTGTCGGGCGATGGCTCGCGCCTGGCCTACACCGTGTACTCGGCCGATGCCAATCTCTGGTCGCTGCCGATCCCGTCCACGGGGATGGCCGATCTCCGCCGGGCCACCCAGCTCACCAGCAGTCACCAGGTCATCGAGTTCCCCCGGGTCTCACCCGACGGGCGCTGGCTGCTGTTCGACTCCAACCTCCGGGGCAACGCCGACATCTTTCGGATCCCGGTGGGCGGCGGGGAGGTCGAGCAACTCACCAGCGACTCGGCCGACGAGTTCGGACCCGATCTCTCACCCGACGGGAAGGAGATCACCTATCACGTGTGGCGGAACGGAACCCGGGACATCGCGGTCAAGTCTCTCAATGGTGGTCCGGCACAGATCGTCGCCGGCTCTCCCACTCAGGAGAGCTTTCCCGTCTGGTTTCATGACGGTCGGGCCATCCTGTTCTGGGATCAGACCGGCGAGGCTCCATGTCTGACGGTCCGGCGCGGGCCGGAGGGTCAGTGGGGAAAGCCCGAGCTGCTGCGACAACGCTGCCTCTTTCCCGATATTTCGCCTGACGGGAACACCATTGTCTATGCGCCGGCGCCTCCAGAGCGGCAGCCCCATCTGGCAGTCGTCTCCACCACTGGGGGCATGCCACGGGATGTCTATTCCCCGGGCCCCGACGGCCCGTGGGCCGAGCTGGCGCTCTGGAGTGGGGACGGAAACACGCTGTATTTCAAGGCGCACGATGCCGGGAACCGGACCCTCTTCTACTCCGTCGCGGCAGCCGGAGGGACGCCGCGGCTTCTGGCGCGCCTGGACGATCCCGCCTGGCAGTCGATTCGCCCATTCTTCGCGACCGATGGGAAACAGCTGTTTTTCCCGGTTGAGGATCGGCAGAGTGATATCTACGTGGCGGAAGTGATCCGGTGAGTCTGGAGTCATTGAGGGCCGCCCTCGCCGACCGCTACCGCATCGAGCGGGAGCTGGGGAAAGGGGGAATGGCGACGGTCTATCTCGCCCACGACCTCAAACATGATCGCAAGGTCGCGATCAAAGTGCTGCGCCCCGAGCTGGCGGCAGTACTGGGCGCGGAGCGGTTCCTGGCCGAGATCCGGGTCACCGCCAACCTGCAGCATCCCAATCTGCTGCCCCTGTTCGACTCCGGTTCGGCCGGCGGTTTCCTCTATTACGTCATGCCCTATGTACAGGGAGAGACGCTGCGGGCGCGGCTGACCCGGGAGGGTCAGCTGGAGGTCGAGGAGACGATCCGGCTGGTGACGGTACTGGCCAATGCGCTGGACTATGCCCACACCCAGGGCGTCATCCATCGCGACTTGAAGCCGGAGAACATTCTGCTCCAGGCCGGCCAGCCGGTGATCGCCGACTTTGGAATCGCGTTGGCGGTGGCCCAGGCCGGCGGGTCCCGGGTCACCGAGACTGGCCTCTCCCTCGGCACGCCGCACTACATGAGTCCGGAGCAGGCCTCCGGTGATCGCGAGCTGGGTCCCCGCTCGGATCAGTATGCTCTCGCCGCCGTGACCTACGAGATGTTGAGCGGCGAGCCGCCCCATACCGGCCCTACGTCCCAGATCATCATTGCGCGGCTGATGACCGAGTCTCCGCGCAGTCTGCGCGCCACCCGGTCGACCATCCAGCCTTCGGTCGACCGCGCGGTAACCCGGGGGCTCGCCAAGACGCCGGCCGACCGTTTCCCCGATTGCGGCTCACTGGCCCGTGCGCTGGTGTCGGGTCCGCCCCCGGGTCGAAGGCTGACCGGCGTCCTGGTAGGTGCAGTGCTGCTGCTCGCAGCGCTGGCAGGCACTGCGCTTGTTTTCAGGAAAGACCAGGCCACCAGCTCTGATGCCGAACAGTCGCTGGCCGTGCTCCCACTGGCGAACCTGAGCGGCGACCCGGCTGACGATTACTTCGGTATCGGCCTGGCCGAGGAGATGACCCGGGCCATCGCCCGCACCGGGGTCCGCGTGATCGGGCGGGTGAGTGCGGGGGCGCTGCAGGCCAAAGGCCTCGATGAGCGAGCCATCGCGAAACAGTTAGGCGTGACCAGCCTGCTCACCGGCACGGTCCAGCGATCCTCCGGCCAGGTCCGGATCAGCGTGACCCTGGTGTCGAGTGACGGGGCGGTCCGATGGAGCGACCGGTTCGACCGTCCGCTGGCAAATGTGTTCGCGGTGCAGGACGAAATCGCCGACACTGTTGCCGCAACTCTTCTCGGTTCGCTGAAGCAACCGACGGTGACCAGCACCAGGCGGGCGGAAACCAGCGATCCGGAGGCGCATGCCCTCTTTCTCCAGGGACAGGTGCTGTTCAACCGGCGCGGGGCACCGAATCTCCGTCAGGCCATCGTCCTCTTCCAGCGAGCCGTGGCGCGGGACCCCCGTTACGCCCGGGCTCAGGCGTCACTGGCGATGTCGCTGGCAGTGCTTCCCGCCTATGTCGCGGACAGTACTACCGAGATCCTGACCAGTGCCGTGGCGGCGGCCCAGCGCGCCATCGCGATGGACTCGACCATTGCGGAATCGTATACCGCATTGGGCTATGGATACTCTCTGTTAGGCGAGGTCCAGCGGGCCGAGCTCAATTTTCGCCGGGCGCTTGCCCTCGACTCGACGGTGGCCAGTACCTGGGGGTGGTACGGGTTGCTGAGTGGCCGTCTGGGTCGGTACCAGGAAGCCCAGGCTCAGGTAATGCGGGGGCGGGAACTCGAGCCGGCGTCCATGATTGCCCGAATCTGGGAAGCTCAGATCCTGTATCAGGGGCGGCGTTTTGCCGAGGCCGAATCGGTGTCCAGCGAGACCATGGCCATGGATTCGAGCTTCATGCTGGCCTGGACCTGGAAGGCCAACGCGTTACTGCAGATGGGACAGGCGGCTCAAGCAGTGGCGCTGCTCGAGCGTCAGGTGGCCTTGTTGCCCCCCGAACGCACCGACGAAGCCCATGGCCTGCTGGCCTACGCTTATGCCTTTGCGGGGCGGGACCGGGATGCCCGCCAGACGATCGCGGCGATCAAGGCGAGGGCGGGCGGCCGGCTCCCTGCCATTGGATCGGTGGCCGCAGCACTGGAGGAACTGGGCGATCACGAAGCGGCGGTGGCGCTGCTGCGCCAGGCGATCGCCCGGCACGACACCTGGGTAGTCCAGTTTCCCCAGTCGGCCCGTTACGACCGGCTGCGAAAGGACCCCCGGGCCGCCGCCATGCTCGACCAGCTCGCGGTGATGCAATGACAATCCCGGTGGAGGTGCTCCGGTGAGCCTGGAGTCACTGAGGGCTGCCCTCGCCGACCGTTATCGCATCGAGCGAGAGCTGGGCGCCGGCGGCATGGCGACGGTTTATCTGGCCCACGATGTCAAGCATTCCCGCAAGGTCGCCATCAAGGTCCTGCGGCCCGAGCTGGCGGCGGTGATCGGCGCCGAACGGTTCCTCCGCGAGATCACCACCATCGCCAATCTGCAGCATCCCCACATACTCGGCTTGATCGACTCCGGCGAGGTCAACGGCACCGCGTACTACGTCATGCCCTATGTCGAAGGGGAGTCGTTGCGGGATCGGCTCGCCCGCGAAAAACAGCTCCCCATCAGCGATGCGGTCCGGATCGGCAGCGAAGTTGCCGCTGCCCTCGACTATGCCCACCGTCATGGAGTGATCCACCGCGACATCAAGCCCGAGAACGTGATGCTCCACGACGGCTCGGCCCTGGTCACCGATTTCGGGATCGCGCTGGCGGTATCGAGCGCCGGCGGCAACCGGATGACCGAGACCGGGATGTCGCTGGGCACCCCCCACTACATGTCGCCCGAGCAGGCGATGGGTGAGCGGGAGATCACCGGCCGGAGCGACGTCTACGCACTGGGAGTGGTCACCTACGAGATGCTGGTGGGCGAGCCGCCGTTCACCGGGCCCACCGCCCAGGCCATCATCGCCAAGGTGATGACCACCGAGCCCGTCAGCCTCACCTCGCAGCGGAAGAGTGTCCCATCGCCAGTGGAGGACGCCGTACTGACCGCATTGGCCAAACTCCCGGCCGACCGGCAGGCCAGTGCGGCGCAGTTCGGAGCCGAGTTGGAGGGGCGGTCAGGCGGTCAGACGGTCAGGCGGCCAACCGCTTCGCAGGCCGCCGAGTCGTTGACCGGTCCATCGGTCCGTCGGTCCGTCTTGTACGGCATCATCCTCCTCTCATCCACCCTCGCCCTCTGGGGCTGGCTTCGTCCCCCACCCGAAGCTCCGATCAGCCGCCAGCGAGTCACCCTCTGGCGCCACTCGCTGGGATCGATGCTGTCGCCCGGCGTTTCCCGGATCGGGACCCAGGCCGCGATCTCGCCTGACGGATCCAGCATTGTCTTCGCCGACCCGGTCAACGATTCCTCGCTGCTCAGGATTAAGCTCAGGGGCGAAGTAGAGAGCCGGCCGCTGGCCGGGACCGAAGGTGGGTTGTCGCCATCCTACTCCCCCGATGGGCGATGGATCGCCTTCCAGGTCCCGGGCGGGCGGGTCCGCAAGATCCCGGTGGAAGGCGGGGCGCCGATCACCCTCTCGAGCGACGGTAATTCGATCTACGCCTCAACTGCATGGCTGGAGGATGGATCACTCCTGTACGTCGGTGCCAACGCCGAGGTCCGGATTGTCTCGGGAAACGGCGGGACCACCCGCACCTGGGGGCCAGCCAACTCGACCAGTAACTCCGGGCTGTTGTTTCCGCTCCCCGGCAAACGGGGCGTTCTGTTCACCAACTGTCCCGGCAACTGCTCCGTCGCTTCTTCCATCTATGTGCTCGATGCCGCGGCCGACAGCACCAGACTGCTGATACCCGACGCTATCCAGGCGTGGTATTCTCCCACCGGCCATTTGATTTACGCCGACCGGGCCGGCGCGCTGTTCGCGGCGACCTTCGACCTCAAGCACCTCACCCTTACGTCGAGCGCGGTTCCCATCCTGGCCAACGTGCTTCCCGGCAGCTTTGCGTTCTCGCCTTCCGGCATGGTGCTGTATAGCATCGCCGCTGGCGGTAACCCGCCGGCCGAGCTGGTCTGGGTGTCTCGCGATGGACGAGCCGAGTCGATCGACTCCAGCTGGCGGGCCGATTTTCAGTATCCGGCCCTCTCGCCCGATGGCAAGACGATCGCAGTCGCGGTACGAGAGGCCGCCACCCAGATCTGGATCCGCCGGTCCGACGGCACTCGGCAGCGAATCACCGAAAGCGGATCGGTCAACTGGCGCCCCACCTGGTCGGCTGACGGGCGTTCGATCGCCTTTCTCTCCAATCGCAATGGCACCGAACAGAAGGACTATGACGCCTATGAACAGCCGGTGGATGGGACAGCTCCGGCCCGGTTGCTGATGGACTACAAGTTCGGCCTCTGGGAAGTGCAGATCTCGAACGATCGCCAATGGCTGGTGTTCCGGTCGGACGAAGACGGTAATATCGGGCGGATCAGAGCCCGTCGGATGACCGGCGATACCACCCTGATTCCGCTGGTGGCAGACCAGCAGTTCCTCGCCAATAACGTGGCGCTCTCACCCGATGGGCGCTGGCTCGCCTTTGTGACTGACCGGACCGGCCGAAAGGAAGTTTACGTCGAGCCGTTTCCGGCCGGCTCACCTTCGCAGCAAGTCTCCCAGAATGGCGGGACCGAGGTCCGTTGGTCTCATACCGGGCGGGAGCTTTTCTTCAAAGGCGACGGCGAAGGCAAACTCATGGCGGTGCCGGTCCCGCCGGGACCGACTTTTGTCGCGGGCACCCCTCGCCCGCTGTTCCCCCTGACCGATTACCGGGAAGCCCGCAATCGGCAGCAGTATGATGTCTCCCCCGATGGCCAGCGCTTCCTCATGATCAGGAAGCTCACGGGAGACGATGCCGCTGCCGTGGTCCTGGCCGAGCATTGGTTCGCTGAACTGGAAGCCAAGGTGAAGGCCAAACGATGAGCCTGTATCTCGCCGGAGGTAACATGCCCCGAACGCTCATGGTCCCGGGTCTCCTCGCCGCAATGCTCACTGCGGCCCCGCTGGCGGCCCAGCAGCCGTTTACCCTGGAGCACTTCCGCAAGTTTGTCGGGGTCGGCGGGGTTGAACTGAGCCCCGATGGCCGCACCGCGGTGATCAGCGTCAGCCGTCCCAACTACGAAACCGACAAGAGCGAATCGGAGCTCTATGCGGTGGAGACCGCCAGCGGGGCTCAGCGGCAACTGACCTTCGGTCGTCGTAGTGCCAACAGCCCGCATTTTTCGCCTGATGGGAAGACCCTTGCCTTCATCGCCCCTGACAGCGCCGGGAACAGCCAGATCTGGTTAATGCCAATGGCCGGCGGTGAAGCCAGACGGCTGACGTCCCACAAGACCGGAGTGGAACATTTCAGCTGGCGACCCGATGGCCGGGCTCTGGCCTACGCCGCCTCCGACGAGCCGCCCAAACGGGAAGGCGAGGCCAAACACCTCACCACGTTCAAGGTCGGGGCCCAGGACATCTTCCTGCGGGAGAACCTCCAGCCACAACACATCTGGGTGGTCGATATCGACAGCGCGGTCGCCCGGCGGATCACCAGCGGCAGCTGGTCGCTGGAGTTTGTCCTGCCGCCCAGCAGTCCCGCGTCGTCGCTGAGCTGGTCGCCCGATGGAAGCGAGATTGCGTTTGTCGCAGTGGTGGCGCCGGAGAGCGGTAAGCTGGACTCGGTCCACGTCCAAGTCGTGAATGTCGCCACCGGCGCGATTCGGTCTCTCAGCGACGCCCGGCGATTTGAGAACAATCCGGTCTTTTCACCCGACGGCAGCACCATCGCTTACTGGTATCCCCGCGAGGGACGGGGCGATCTGGTGTGGGAGAATGAAGTGTGGGTTGCCCCGGCACGGGGTGGCGCTGGACGAAGCCTCACCCGGGCCATCGATCGCAATCTCTTCGGCGCCCAGTGGCTGCCCGACGGGAAGTCACTGCTGGTCGCGGGGAACGACCGCACCAGTGTGGGGGCCTGGATCCAGCCGATCGACGGTGCGGCTCGCAAACTGGAGCTGGGCGACCTGGTGATCAACGGCGCCTTCGGGTACGACATCGCGGTGGCGACTCGCAGTCCGGTAATCGCCTTCACCGCCACTGCTCCTGACCGGCCGTCGGAGCTGTACGTGATGGATACCCCTGGGGCCAAGCCCCGCCGGCTGACCGACTTCAACAGCTGGGCCGGGGACGTCGCCTGGGGCAGCATGGAGCGGGTGACCTGGAAATCGGATCAGTTTGAAGCTGACGGGGTCCTGGTCCTCCCACCCGGTTACTCCCGTACCCGACAGTATCCCCTGGTCCTGCTGGTGCACGGCGGTCCTCAGTCTGCGTCCAAGCTCCAGTTCTCGGCCCTGGCTCAGCTGATGGCAGCCCAGGGCTGGGTGGTCTTCCAGCCTAACTATCGTGGCAGCGACAATCTGGGCAACGCCTACATGGCCGCTATCATCGGGGATGCCGGTGCCGGTCCCGGGCGCGATGTGATGGCTGGGGTGGCCATGCTGCGCAAGCGGACCTACGTCGACCCCAAACGGACCGCCGTCACCGGCTGGTCCTATGGCGGGTACATGACCAGCTGGCTGATCGGCAATTACCCTGACGAGTGGCAGGCCGCGATGGCGGGTGCCCCGGTGACCAGCTGGGAAGACCAGTACAACTATGGCGACGGCAGTATCACGGTTCGCTATCTCTTCGGCGGATCGCCCTGGGTGGACAATCGAGTGCAGGCCTACCGGGAACAGTCGCCCATCACTTATGCCACCAGGATCAAGACACCGACCCTGGTGATGTCCAACATGGAGGACTTCCGGGTCCCGCCGACCCAGGCCTTCATGCTGTATCGTGCCATCAAGGACAACGGTGGAGAAACCGAGTTCATCGGCTTCAAGGGGAGGACTCACGCCTCGGCCGACCCGGTGAACTCCCGAGAGCGGGCCAGCCTCTGGGTCGACTGGGTCAAACGGCACATCGCACCGGCGGCGGCAGTGCCATGATTCGGCATTGCTGACATGCTCTCAGGCTGGTTTTATTGTGATCCGAGCGGGCTATGACGTCCTTTCTGACCTGTACCAATTGTCTTCAGAAGTCGCCGGACTCTGCCACCAAGTGCAAGCACTGCGGCCGAGCCTTCGGGCGGGCGCCGGAGCGCCCCGGGGATTCCGGATCCCGGGGAACCTCGATCTCAATCGCCGGGATTGTGGTCTTAACCGCGCTGGTCATCTTCGCGGCCTTCAGGTTCTGGCCAAGCTTTGGAGCCACGGCTGCCGCGGTTCCACCGGAATCCACCAGCGTCGCCGCTCCCCGGGAAACGACGGCCGTTGCGGCTGGGGCTCCGGCACCGGCCACGACTCCCAAGCCGCCCGCCGCGGCACCGGCCGACACTACTCGGGCCGTCGCGCCAGCGTCTTCCCAACCCCCGGCGGCAACCCGGCCGCAGGCGAGAGACACGACGACCCCACCGCCCGACACCGCCAGACCCGAGCCATCGCAGGCAGCAGCGGAGCCGATCAGCATCGATCCCGCGCACCAGCGCATCGCCCAGGTGTACGCCAATATGCGGGCCGAACCAAACAATACAGCGACCATTCTCCGGGTCCTCACGCCCGGCGAAGTGGTCTCGATTGACTCACTGGCGCAGGGCTGGTACCGGGTAGTGATCGACTCGGTGAGCGTCGGGTACGTCGGGCAGCAGTATCTCGATACCTTGCCTCCCCGTCGCTGAGGCTGCACTGTCCCGATCGTCGCTAGCGCGACATTTCATTTCGGTTTACCCCCAGCCGCTTCAGCTGTTCAGAAGAGCCGCCGGCTTACCCGCGAAATTCAGGAGCCTGAATGGGCTACCGTCGTTTCTCCGATCCTGAAGGCCACGAGTGGGAGGTCCGGGACATCACCCGATCGGCGTGGGAATTCCATCCGATCCAGGGCAATCCCGGCAAGATCCTGCGGATCGACCCACCGGGCTACGAGGCCGATCCCTTCGAGTTGAGCCTTGAAGAGCTGCAGCGACTGCTGGGGAAGCCGGGCGGCCCCGGCCGGTCCCGTCCCTCGAAGTCGCCCTTCAAGGACTGACCCTGTCTCAACCATCGGGCAGCTGAATGCTCCACCGCCGGGCCTTTCTCCAATCCTCCGCCGCGCTGCTGTGCGGGGCCACCATCCGGCCCGGACGCGAGTGGATCACCCGGCTGGAACCGCAACCAACCGCCACCGACATGACCTGGTGGCGCGAAGCCCGGTTTGGGATGTTCATTCATTGGGGGTTGTACTCGATACTGGCCGGCGAATGGGGCGGGAGAACCGACTACGCCGAATGGATTCGTAATAACGCCCACATCCCGATCGGCGAGTACGACAAGCTGATTGCCCGATTCAATCCAACTGGATTCGATCCCGATCGCTGGGCCAGCCTGGCCAAGCAAGCCGGAATGGGCTACCTCACCATCACCACCAAGCACCACGACGGATTCTGCCTTTTCGACTCCAGACTGACCAGCTTCTGTATCCGCTCCACTCCCTTCAAGCGCGACATCATGACCGAGGTGGCCGGCGCCTGCCGGCGACAGGGGATCCGGCCCTGCTGGTATCACTCGATCATGGACTGGCACCATCCCCAGTACCTCCCCCGCCGGGACTGGGAGGCGGAAACCCGCCCGGTGGCAGGGGCCAGGCTAGCTAACTATCTGCCGTACCTCCATGGCCAGGTCACCGAGCTGCTGACCAGCTACGGCGACATCGGAGTGATGTGGTTTGACGGGCAATGGGAGGGCACCTGGACTCACGAGCTGGGCCGCTCGCTTTACCAGAAATGCAAGACGCTTCAGCCCGGTGTGATCGTCAACAACCGGGTAGAGGGATGGTCACCAGTTCCCATCACCGATCCACTGGGGGACTTCCGCACTCCCGAGCAGGAGATCCCCGCCACCGGCTGGCCCGGCGTCGACTGGGAGTCCTGCATCACCATGAACAACAACTGGGGGTTTAATCGTCGGGATCACAACTTCAAGTCGGTTTCTCGCCTGATCGAAATGCTGGTGGAGACCGCTTCGAAGGGTGGGAACCTGCTCCTCAACATCGGGCCCAGGAGCGATGGAACATTCCCCGAGGAAAGCGTCGAGCGGCTCGAGGCCATCGGCCGCTGGATGGCGGTGAACGGCTCTGCGATTCACGGAACCACCGCATCGCCCTTCGCCGACGCACCGTTCCGGGCCACCTCCAAATCGAATCGGCTCTATCTCTTCATCACTCGGTGGACTACTGAGGGTCTGCCAGTTCCCGGCTTGCGGACCCCCATAACCAAAGCCTACCTCCTGGCCGATCGGTCCCAACAGGCCCTCAGAGTCTCTCACGAGGGGCCCGGTGCCGTGGTTACCCTTCCGCCATCGCCGCCGGATTCTGTCTGTTCGGTTGTTGTGCTGGAGTTCGAACGCTCGCCTGAGGTGACCGAATAGGCCGTCGAGGAGCGGCTAGCCGACCTGACCGGAAAACCGTATTTTTGGTATAGTCCCCTTCCTTTATAGCCGCTGCGGTACCGCCTCGCGGAGCCTCAGTGATCCTCGACAAGGCATGCCTTGACTGAGCCGGGTGAACGTCTGGCTGCGGCCCTCGCCGACCGCTATCGCATCGAGCGGGAGCTGGGTCAGGGCGGCATGGCCACGGTGTATCTGGCCGAGGATCTCAAACACAACCGCAAAGTGGCGATCAAGGTGTTGCGCCGGGAAGTCGCGGCTGTGATCGGGGCTGAGCGTTTTCTCCGTGAGATCCGCACTACCGCCAACCTGCAGCATCCCCACATTCTTTCCCTTTTTGACTCGGGGGTCGTTTCACTCCCGGGCGTATCGGGCGACCCAACGGGTCGCCTCTATTACGTCATGCCCTACGTCGAGGGCGAGTCGCTCCGCGACCGTCTGGCCCGCGAGAAACAACTCCCGGTGGCCGATGCTGTCCGGATCGCGACCGAGGTCGCCGGAGCGCTCGACTACGCCCATCGCCGCGGCATCGTTCATCGCGATATAAAACCCGAGAATATTCTGCTGCAGGATGGATCGGCCCTGGTGGCCGACTTCGGGATTGCCCTGGCCGTCACCACCGCCGGTGGTTCCCGGATCACCGAAAGCGGCTTTTCGATCGGCACGCCGCAGTACATGTCGCCCGAACAGGGCATGGCCGAGCGGGAAATCTCCAACCGGTCGGACATCTTTGCGCTGGGTTGTGTGACCTACGAGATGCTGGTAGGAAATCCGCCCTTCACCGGAATTTCCCTCCAGGCCATCATGGCACGGGTGATGACGGAGCAACCGGCTTCGATCCGCCAGGTTCGAGACCGGGTAACGCCGGCCGTCGAGGAGGCGGTATTCACGGCGTTGGCCAAGTCCCCAGCCGATCGCTTCGCGTCAGCCGCACAGTATGCCAGCGCACTCACCAACCCCGGCAATAGCACCCCAACCGGTACCAGTGCAGCTCCCGGGGTACGCCAGGCCTCCAGTCCTGTGAAATGGCCGATGGTGGCACTCGGGGTCCTGGCCCTCCTCGCTGCATGGGGATGGCTCCGCCCCAAGCCGGCAACGACCCGCAATGTCCCGGCCCGGGTCACCATCCCCATCGCCCCCGACCGGTTGCTCGCCCTCGAGGACAAGGCCTTCGACATCTCGCCAGACGGAAGCCAGATCGTCTATGTCGGCGAGTCGGAGGGAAGAAATGTCCTCTTCCTCCGGCCACTGGCGGACTTCGAGGCCCGTCCGCTGCAAGGGACCGATGGCGCAAGCGGACCGTTCTTTTCTCCCGATGGGCAGTGGATCGGATTCGCAGCCGGTGGGAAACTGAAAAAGGTACTCCGCACCGGGGGTGCACCGATCGAACTCGCTTCGATTGGCGGCACCTGGGGCGGGGGCGTCTGGCGACGGGATGGGACAATCTTCTACGCCAACGCGGGGAATGTGCTCTACCGAATTCCCGAGGCTGGCGGTACACCTGCTCCGATCGAATTGAAGGCATCGCCTTCTCCTCTGGTCGGCACATCCCGCGGCGCGGTGCGCTCTCCCAGTCTCCTCCCCGACGGCGAACACGCCCTGGTCTCGATCGACCAGAGTGTCGCCGCGGTCACCCTTTCCACCGGAGAGACCCGGACAGTCGTTGCCGGGCGGAGCGGACTGTACCTGCCCACCGGCCACCTGCTATTCGACGAAACCGAAGGCCGGATGCGACTGGTCCGATTCGATCCTGAGAAACTGGCGATCGACGGCTCTGCCGTCCCGGCCTTCGAGGCTTTCCGCTCACCCGGAGGAGGACCGGCCCAGGTCGCGGTCTCCGCCAACGGAACTCTGGTGTACGTCGCCGGCGGGTTCAATCGCACCCTGGTGCGGGTCGATCGCAACGGGCGTGAATCGCCGCTCCCCTTTCCTCCCCGAGGCTACCGCTTCCCTCGCCTCTCGCCCGATGGACTTCACCTGGCGGTGACGATCGATCCCCGCCCTTCTCAGATTTGGGTCATCGATCTCGCCAAGACTACGTCGATACCGGTCACCTCCGCCGGCCACAACATCGCGGCGGTCTGGTCACCCAGCGGCAACCAGCTGGCATTCACTCACAGCGGGTTTGTCACTCAGTGGGCCCGTTGGCCGTTCGACCATGTCATACACACAGTTGAGCCGATGGTATCGCCTCCGGGTCTGTACGCCCATGGCTGGACCCGGACCCACGGACTCACGGGGCAAGTATTCGATACCGGAGGCCGAAGCATCGTCTCCTATCAGCTGAGTGATTCTCTAACGACCAGATTGAGCCCGCCCGACGCCGGCGAGTGGGAACCGGAGACATCCCGGGACGACGCCTGGCTGGCCTACGCTTCCGTGGTCACCGGCCCTTCAGAAGTGTACGTGCGGCCGTTCGCCGGAGGGGAAGCGGTCCAGATTTCCAACGGGGGCGGGGTCGAGCCTCGCTGGTCGGCCGACGATCACACGTTGTACTACCGGCACGGCAGTCACATTATGGCGGTCCCGGTGCAGACTCACCCCCGTTTCGAGACCCTCGGTCCGGCTCGAGAGGTGCTCGCCGGCTCCTATGATTTCTCCCAGGAGGACAACTGGGACCTGGCCCCCGATGGCTCGATCATTCTGGTGCGAGGCGACCCGGCTTCGATCGGCAAGTTCATGGTGGTGACGAACTGGTTCGATGAGATCCGGGCTGCCGGTCCATGAATCCGGCCATCCAATCCATCGCCTCAGCCCTGGCCGACCGCTACCGCGTGGACCGGGAGCTCGGTCAGGGCGGTATGGCGACGGTCTACCTGGCCCAGGACCTCAAGCACGACCGCAAGGTCGCTATCAAGGTGCTGCGGCCCGAACTCGCGGCGGTGATCGGTGCCGAGCGGTTCCTCCGTGAGATCAAGACCATCGCCACCCTGCAGCATCCCCATATTCTCGGGTTGATCGATTCAGGAACAGCGAGCGTCGAGGATCGTGGGTCGAGGGTCGGGACTGAGAGTGAGGCGACCCACGACTCACGACCCACGACGTTTGTCTACTATGTAATGCCGTTCGTCGACGGTG
>CAZOES010000035.1:0-2630 GCA_964578865.1 uncultured Gemmatimonadaceae bacterium
ATGCTGGAGCAGGCCCCCGGCCTCGACGCGCTGCTGGTGCCGGTGGGCGGCGGCGGCCTCCTCTCGGGCATGGCCTGCGTGGCGCGCGCGCTCAGCCCCGGCATCGAAGTCTGGGGCGTGGAATCGACGGCCTACAGCGCCATGCACCTCGGTCTGCAGCGCCAGGGCGTGAAGGGCCTGATCTTCGATTACTCGGTGCTCACTCCGACCACCAGTGTGGTCGATGGCGGCGCCTACTCGACCACCCTGGGCCTCGACATCTTCGGCGGTTCGTTTGCGGCGGGGCTGCAGAGTCAGAATGGAGCCGGCAAGGCGCCGCGGGCCGATGTCTCGTGGACCGGGATCTGGCGGGACAACACCTATCTGTCGCAGCTGCAGGTGGGCGACGGAATCAGCTCGGGTCCCCGGAGCCGCACGCTCCGGGGCTTCTCGATCAGCAATTCTCCATACGTGCGTCCGGCCACCCTGGGCAACGTGCCGTTCGGCGGCCAGCTGGGACCGGGCTGGACCGTCGAGGCCTACCGCGGCGGACGGCTGGTCGGCTTCGACTCGGTCAACGCGCTGGGCCAGTTCTCCTTCGATGTACCGGTACAGTACGGCGAAAACCCGGTCGACTTCGTGGCCTACGGCCCGTTCGGTGAAGTTCGCGAATTCAACCGCACCTACCGGGTCCGCACCGAGGGTCTCCCCGCTAACAAACTGGAGTATGGTCTCTCGGCTGGAGAATGCCGGACCACCCGCTGCAGCGCGACCGGCAATCTGGATCTTCGCTACGGTCTCTCCAACCGCTGGACCGCGAGGGCCGGCGTGGAGCAGTTCTGGCGCGACAGCCTGGGCAGCCTTTCCCACCCCTATGTCGGCTTCCTGGGCAATGTGGGCAACGCGGTGAGTCTCGAAGGAGAAGCGGTGGGCGACGCAGTGCTGCACGGTATCGCCCGCTTCGAGCCGACCATCAACCTCCAGCTGCAGGCTGAAGGAAACCGGTTCGCCCGGGGTGTGCGGGATCCGATCCTGACTCCAGCGGGCCGGCTCGATCAGCTCACGTTGTCGGCGTTCTTCCGGCCGATCAGCCGGCTGGGCGGCACCTACTTCGAAGCCAGCATCGACAAGATCAACGGGGAAACCACCGATCTCACCAGCGGCCGGGTGGGTGCCTCACTCCAGCTGAGCGACCTGCGCCTGCTCCCTTCGGTACGGTTCGAGAAGAGCGAAGGGGTGGGCGCGACCTTCACCCGGACCTTCTACTCACTCAACACCTTCCTGCTCCCCCGCGCCAGCCTGCCGGGCATTCTCGGCACCGTGTCGGCCCGGAGCACGTTTGAATTGCAGCAGGGCGCCGGGGTGTCCAGCGCCTCGGGCTTCGTGGGAATTCCGGTGATGAAAGGCCTTCGCACCGAGACCGGCCTCAGCTGGTTCAAGGGAATGCGGGGCGCCACGTTCTCCTTCCTGCTGGCGGCGGAACTGCCCAGCGTGCGGAGCTTTACCACGGTCTCGGCCGGTGGAGGAGTTCCGGCAGTCGGCACCCAGTACGTCCAGGGATCGGCGATCTACAATCCAGCCGGTGGAGTGGATTTCGAAGCCGGTCCATCTTTGCAGCGGGGCGGTGTCTCGGGGCGGGTGTTCCTCGATCTCAACAGCAACGGCAAGTTCGACCAGGATGAGCAGACCCTTCCGGGGGTGCGGGTTGTGGTGGGAGGGACCTACGCGATGTCGGATTCAACCGGTGAGTACCGGGTGTGGAATCTGCTTCCCTTCGAACCGACCTCCCTGACGGTCGACTCGACTACCCTGGCTTCTCCGCTCTGGGTGCCGGCCTTTGCCGCCGCCGCAGTCGAGCCGCAGCCGAACCGGTACCGCAATTTCGATATCCCGGTGCTACCCGGAGGGGCGGTGGAGGGTCGGATTGTTTGGGTGGAAGGGCGGAATGGCGGAAGGGCGGATGGGGATCTCGCCGTAGACTCAACCGGTAGCGATAGTCTTTCCGCCTTTCCGCCCGTCCGCCCGTCCGCTGGTGTCGCCCTGGTGTTCCGCCACGCAGCCAGTGGGGAGCAGCGGGTGATCACCACCTTCAGCGACGGTGGCTTCTACCTGATGGGACTTCGGCCCGGTGAGTGGGAGATCGTGGTCGACCAGCGCTGCCTCGGGCTGCTGCGGGCCACGGCCCAGGTGGCGAAGTTCAGCATCAAGCCCGATGTTGATGGCGATTCGGTTGAAGGACTCGAGGTGGTGCTCAGCAACTGACGGTCGTGGGTCGTGGGTCTCATAACAAATTCAACCCGAGTCGGACAATGAACCTCGCCCGCCGAGTGTTCGCCATCGCTGGGATCTACGGAATTATCGTACTGGTCCCGATGTTCTTCGGGCCGGAACAGTTCGCCAGGAGCAACCCGCCGGCAGTAACCCATCCCGAGCTCTACTTTGGCTTTGCCGGTGTCGCGTTGGCCTGGCAGGTCGCCTTTCTGATCATCTCCCGTGATCCGGTTCGATACCGGCCCCTGATGATCCCCAGTATGCTGGAGAAGTTCATCTTCGGGATCGCCACGGTGGCCTTGTATCTGGCCGGAGAGGTCGGGCTTCAGATGTTTGTGGCCGCCCTCATCGATTTGTTGCTGGGAGCGTTCTTCGTGGTG
>CAZOES010000035.1:2730-30453 GCA_964578865.1 uncultured Gemmatimonadaceae bacterium
GGCCTACTGAGCTAGCCGGGTTACTACATGAGAGGCCGTGAAGGAAGGACCGGCTAGCCCCATTGGCTGATCGCCGAAGCGATCGTCAGTCGTGATACCGGCGGTCATCCACCCGGCGACGATAGTCGTTGCGATCGTCGTCATCATATCGGTCGTGATCGCCGCGGTGATATCCATCGCGATAGCGGTCGGAACGGTCATACCGGTCGCCATCGTAGTAGTACCGGCCATTGTTCTGGTACACGATCATCGCGCGAAGACCGCGATAGTACGGCCGGTCGTAGTAGCAGTCGCGCTGGGCGTCGTAGTAGACCCGGACGGCCCGATAGCCACGATGATTGTGGTACCAACCGCGACCGCGATGTTCCCGCACCACGATTACTTCGCGGTACGCCGGACGGTGATAGTAGGTTGGGTGACGATATGGCTCATCGCCCACGATCACGCGTCCAGCGATCGGTCCACTCGCGATACTGATATCAGCGGAGACCTGCTGAGCCTGGGCGCCCGCGGGAAGGGCGAGAGCAGCCAGGGCGAAAAGTGCGGACCGGTTCGGGATCATTTGAAACGCCTCGCAGTGAAGGACGGCCCACCAGAAAGCCAGCCGCATGCCACTCGCGAAGCGCTTGTGGCCATTGTAGTTGCGAGACTGGGTCGAATCTGAGGTTGTCCTAGAGTTGGGACGGAGGACAGGGAGATTGTCCACCCAGTGTGCCGAACCGGCCGGAGGGTTTGAAACGCTCGAATAAATATTCGCCCGACACCAGGCAGTGACTGTCGCTGACCTTGACAGTCCCCCACAGCGCCGTCATACTAGGCGTCCCAACGGCCTACCCCCGGCAGCTCGTACGGTTCGGCTGTAGCCGGTGTGAATCCCTTAAATCCGTGGACGCACCGATGAGTCTCTGGCGCCAGTTCACATCCTTTTTTAATCCCACGCAGATGGAGGCAAGCATGGCAGCAGACTTCTTCCTCGGTGAGTCGCTCGTCGGTGAAGGCAATGAGATCGCCCACATTGACCTGGTCATCGGCAGCAAGAGCGGCCATGCCGGGGCAGCCTTCGTCAACGCCCTCGCCAATAACAAGGACGGCTTCACCACCCTTCTGGCCGTGGTGACCCCGAACCTGCCGGCCAAGCCCGACACCATCATGTTCAACAAGGTGACGATCAAGGGCGCCAAGCAGGCGGTGCAGATGTTCGGACCGGCCCAGGCGGCCGTGGCCCGTGCGGTGGTCGACAGCGTTGCTTCGGGCGTAATCCCGAAGGACAAGGCCAACGACTGGTGCGTCCTGGTCGGTGTGTTCATTCACTGGCAGGCGGCGGACGACAAGAAGATCTTCCAGTACAACTATGAGGCCACCAAGCAGTCGATCGAGCGGGCGCTCAAGGGCCTGCCCACCGTTGACTCGGTCCTCAATGGAGCCAAGACTGCGCGCCACCCGTTCTCCGGCGTCGACAACGCCTGAGGTTCTCCGGCCGCAGTGAACGAGGGGCGGGGAAACCCCCCGCCCTTCGTATTTCCCGGTAGCCCGACGTTCACCATTTCGACCCTCCGGTCCCAGCCCAGCCCCTCCGATGCGCAAGCTCCTGCTCCAGCTCGACAGTTCCCGGCACCCCAGTGTGTTCGACCAGGTGGTGGCCTATGACGGCGGCGCCGAAGAGATCATGAGTTACGGTGGGGTGACCCCGGAAGATGTCCGCGACCTGATCCACGGCTGCATCTTCACCCGGGGCGCCAAGGACCTGAAGAACACCGCAGTCTGGATTGGCGGGAACAACATGTCGCAGGGGGAGCAGCTGCTGGCAATGGCGGTCGATGCGATGTTCGACCCGCTCACGGTGTCGGTGATGCTCGACTCCAACGGTTCCAACACCACGGCAGTCGCTGCGGTAGTGAAGATCGAGGAAGCGCTGGGATCGGTGAAGGGCAGGAAGGTGGTGATCCTGGCCGGCACCGGCCCGGTGGGTCAGCGTGCCGCCGGCCTGCTGGCCAAGGGTGGCGCCAATGTGACCATCACCTCCCGCAAACCGGAGCAGGGTGAGAAGGCCCGCCAGTTCATCAGTGCCCGCTTCGATGTACAGGTCGAGGCCACCACCATGGCCGATCCGGCCAAAGTGGCCGAAGTGCTCAGCGGAGTCGAAGTGCTGCTCAACTCCGGCCCCGCTGGAGTGCAGATGGTCTCCAAGGCCGCCTGGACCGCGCAGAAGTCGCTCAAGGTGGCGGTCGACCTGAACGCAGCCCCACCGCTCGGGATCGAAGGGGTCGAAGTGAATGATGCCGGCGTCGAACGGAACGGGGTGGTCTGCTTCGGTGCCTTCGGGGTGGGCAACCTCAAGACCAAGCTGCACAAGCGCTGCGTCGGCCGGCTGTTCGAGAGCAACAATCTGGTGCTGGACGCGGAGGCGATTGCCGATATCGCGCGGGAGATGCGGAAGAAGTAGCGGTCAGGCGGTCAGGCGGTCAGGCGGTCAGGCGGTCAGGCGGTCAGGCGGTCAGCAACCGAGGGTCGAGACAGATCCATGACTCTGGCAATAGGGATCGATCCTGGAACGGTCTCCATCGATCTGCTGGGCCTCAAAGACGGCGAGATCTGCCTCGACCAAAGCATCCCCACGCGTGAAGCTCTCGCTGCACCGGCCGAGTTCGTTCAACTGCTCCGCTCGGCCGGCCCCCCCGATCTGATCGCTGGTCCTTCCGGGTACGGTCTGCCCCTGCTCCGCGCCAATCAAGTGGGAGAGGCGCAGATCCGGCTGGCGCTGCTTTCGGCCGATGGCGAACCGGGCGGGATCGGCGGCCTGGGTGGGCTGATGCGCCTGCTGGTGGCCTCGGAGCTGCCGGTGGTATTCACTCCCGGCGTGATCCACCTGCCCACCGTTCCGGTTCATCGCAAAATCAATCGAGTCGATCTCGGCACTGCGGACAAAGTCGCCGCCGCGGCGCTGGCCATCTGGGATCAGTCGAGCCGCCATAATCTTCCGCCTGAACGGACCTCGCTGATCCTGCTGGAACTGGGCGGTGCCTTCACCGCAGCCCTCGCGCTGGAGCATGGGGCCATTCTGGATGGGATCGGCGGAACCAGCGGACCGATGGGATTCAAGTCGAGCGGCAGTTGGGATGGAGAAGTGGCGTTCCTCGCAGGGGAGGTTGGCAAGGATCTGCTGTTCCGGGGTGGACGTTCTGAACCTCCGGCCGACGAAGCGGCCCTCAACGCCTACCTCGAGACCGCCCTCAAAGCGGTAGTGTCACTGACTGCTTCGCTCGGCGAACCCCGGGAGATTCTGCTCTCCGGCCGGCACGCGACCGATCCTGAGGTACTGGCACGATTGGTTCCCCGGCTCGAGAGGATCGCAGCGGTGAAGCAGTTGGGCGGTTTTGCCACGGTGGCCAAGTCGGGAGCCCAGGGTGCGGCGCTGATGGCCGATGGACTTGCCGGCGGCCGGCACAGCGGGCTGGTGGGGACGCTGAAGTTACGTGAAGCTGGCGGGACCTGCCTGGACTATCTGAGGGTCATTGCACCCGAAACAGCGCGGCGAAGGTTGGGGCTCTGAACAGCGTGAAAAGTGAAATGTGAAAAGTGAAAAGGGTTGAAGCTGAAGCACTTTTTACGTTTCACTTTTCACGTTTCACGTTTTTACCAGTTATGCATTTCTTCCAAGAAAGGCGACCGCTACCGCCGGCGCGCAATTCGACACTGCATCAACCAATTCGGGCGGCGATTCCACCAGACTGGCGAAGGGAATGAAGGGTCTGCCCCGCGCCGCGGCGATCCTGGCCGCGAGGAAGCGACCCACCCCCGCGCCGACCATCGGCGCCTTCTCCGGCAAGACTCCCAGCGAAAAAAGCCGGTCGCAGGCATCGGCGACTTTGCGGAGTTGAGCTTCACTCAGCCACAACGCCAGCTCGCGCCATGCCGAATGGGGCGCCGAAACCGAGTCGCGCCCGATCATTCGGGCCAGGCGGCGGGCGCTGGCCTCAATGGTCTTCTCGGTGCCATCGGCGGTGGGATGCTGGTCGGCACATTCGGGCAGTTCCTCGGTGAGCCGATATACGTCTGCCGAGGTGGCAAAGTATTCCGCCATCAGCGGCACCCACTGTCCTGCAAATGGGACCCGTTCGGCCATTGCCATCACCGGAGTGCGCACCACGCCGGTGTAGACCAGTTCGCCGGAGACCAGGCGTTCGGCGTCATCACGCCCCTCGGCTCCTACCTTGCCATCGCGAACCGGCACCAGATCGACGGTGGTACTGCCGATGTCGGCAAAGAGGGCCCGATCAGTCCGGGCCGCCACCAGTGCCGCGCTGGCCAGCCAGTTGGCCGAAGCCACCTGCATCGGCGAAGCTGCGGCGTGGTTGGCGTCCACGAATCCATTTTCGGCGGCGAAGAATTTCACCCGGGCCCTGGGAAGCCGTTCCTGCATTGCACTGGCAAGACGGAAGACGCCCTCGCTGCGGGTGGGGAAAAGATCGACCATCTCGCCGGTCATGGTCACTGCGTGACGGGGCGCGTCGCCCAGCTGAGCCTTGGCCGTCTCCAGCGCGCGGTAGAGATGCTCCATCCCCTGCCAGAGAGGACACGGCAGTTGAACCACTGCCTCTATGACCCCGGTGGCACCGAGGCGGGCGGCCTTGAGGTGGGCACCGCCGATATCCCAGCCAATGATCGGATCAGAGGACATGGGCGGTTTCCAGATTCAGTTCCACAGTAGTGCCGGATTGGGGCGAAGGTGTTGCCGGAAGCCGGCCGGTCTTCAGTAAATCGAGTACCCAGCTGGCGGGGTTGTGCGAGAGCGCGCGGCGGAGCCCGCAGTAGGACGTCGTAAGGCGAGGGTTGATTTCCAGCACCACGGGACCGGTCTCACTCAAGATCAGATCGATTCCTGCATGACCCCACAGCAAGGGAATGGCCGCGGCGATTCCACTTGCGAGTCCGGAAAGTAAGGGAGCCAGTGCCGCTTCGGCATTCACCGAGATTCCGGTCAGTACCACTCGGCCATCGACCAGGCTGATGCGCTGACGATTGCACGCCAGCAAGCGGGCTTTCCCATCGGCGCAGAGGACCGAAAGGCTCAACGCCTTCCCCTCGATCCAGGGTTGGGCCACATAGGCCTCCCCCTTCTGTGCCAGCAATTCCCGCGCGGCGCGAGCGTCCGCCACTACTTGCGTATCTTCGGCGCCGGCGCCGTCATCGGGCTTCACCACCCAGCGGCCGGGAATGTTCAGGAACCGATCGTGACTTCGATAGGTTGGCACCGACGGAATACTCGAGACGGCCAGATGGGCGGAGGTCCATAGCTTGCTGCCGGTCAGCCGCACGGTATCGGGGTGAGTTCCCAGCAGTATCCGGTCGGCCATCAGAGTCAGTCTCCCGAGCTGCTCGAGGGAGAAGGCGGTTTCCGGCGCGGTGGGCCAGGCCGCGTCGGCCGAAGCGAGCCCCCGCTGATAGAGTTCGAAGGGTGATTCACCCGGCTGCGCGGTGATCACTTCCACGCCGGGAACAGGTGGGAGTCTCGAGTCCCGGCTGCTGAAGCATTCGAGGCCGGGTATCTCGCGAAGGTCCTGCAGCAGAGACTGCACCATCAGATCCGCTTCCTGCACCAGACTGGGCGGCAGAGGCTGGCCCACCATCCCACCGCCAGTCACAAACTCGTAGACAAAGATTCTCACGCGGCAACTGCCTGGCGGGAGAGCTGCAGGGCCAGCCTCGCCTGACGCCGCCACACCAATTGCATCGCGGCGCGAGGAGTCGCAGCGCTGGCGTGGACGGTGCAGACCGGATCGCCGGCCGAAAAGCTCAGTCCGTACCTGGGGAGATCCCGACACCAGCCGGGAAACCGGAAGGCCTCCGAAGCTTGCCAGGCCTCCGGCGCAGTGACGATCGCCAGTGCCCGGGAAGAACGGCTTCGGGGTGTGCCCAGCGGGAGTTCGCCCCGGCAGGAGCGAATGTGCCAATCGAACAAGCCGCGCGGATAGTCTCGATCGTACAGTTCCATCGTCGCCGGGGGCCGAGGGTTCACCTCGAGCACCGACCAGCGATCACCGGCCAGCAGAAAATCCAATCCGTTCAGACCCACCATCCCGGTTGCTTCAACCAGCCGATTCAGCCGGCTCGCGATATCCCGGTGCAAAGCCCTGGAGAGTGGGATACCACCGACTGCTCCGCCAAACTGATAGGAAGGCTGGCTGGTCCACTGCTGGTTGATCCCGACAATCGCGGCCCGGGTTCCATCAGCGAGGAAGGTCACCGACATGCTGCGACCCTGCTCGATCCTCTGGTAGTAGGTTCGCGACGTAGGGGTGGCTGTGGCAGCCGGCCGGATGTGAACTCCCCCCGCGCCGCCGGTTTCCTTTGCCAACCACCCTCGAGGGCGGGCCGGTGCTGTTGTGTGGGTTCGGGGATGCGCGATGCCGAGTCGGGCCAGGAGAGGAAAAAACCGGCGAGGGTCTTTGAGAAGGCGGATGATTGAGGGCGAATTCCCGTAGAGCGTCCGTCCGGCGGCCACTCGCCCCAGCAGCCCTGGCCGGGACTCGAAGCCCGATCCATAGACTACTCCGATCGATTCATCGATTGGGGCCTCGCGCTCCGCTTCTCGAAGCAACGCCTTCGCATCGAACCGGAGCCCATTCGGGGCCGACACCGATCGGCACTCGACGGCCGCCCGGGCGCAGTCCCGATCGGCGAAGCAATCGAGCACCGACACCCGATAACCGCCGCGCTGAGCAGACTGCGCCAATGCCCGCCCGGTTACTCCGGCAATCAACCAGACCGGGGTGACTTTCCGGCCTGATGCATGTACCTCCACCGCATTGTGATCATCATGCATTGACACATCTTAGCAGGTATTATCTTCCCCTGCTCATGCCTCGGTCCCTTCCGATTCCCGCTCAGATCAGTGACGTCGCCTGCCCCTTCTGCGGGCTGCTGTGTGACGACCTGACCGTCGGCAACGACGGGGGGAGTCTCAAGGTTCTGGCCAACGGATGCAGCCTGTCCAGGGCGGGATTCGAGCGGCCGATCGAGCAATCCGGTGCGCGAGTCGGTGGAAAGCCGGCATCGCTGGCCGAGGCAGCTGCTGCCGCCGCGAAGACTTTACGCGAGGCCCGGCTTCCACTGATCAGCGGACTGGGCACCGACGTCGCGGGAGTCAGAGCGGCCGCCAGCTTAGCCGATCGGACTGGCGCCACACTGGACCACATGAATTCTCCGGCCGCCATTCGCAACCTGCTGGTGCTGCAGGATGGCGGCTGGGTCATCACCACACTCTCGGAAGTGCGCAACCGGGCTGACCTGCTGGTGATGGTCGGCACCGACATCGTGAGCCGTTTTCCGCGATTCTTCGAACGTTGCATCGCCAATCGGGAAACTCTGTTCGCCCAGGATCGCAGCTGTGAGATCGTGATGCTCGGTACCGGCGCGCCGAAAGGAATCCAGCTCCCCAGTACGCCGACAGTCATCCCTTGTGACGGGTCCCGGATTCACGAGGGACTCGGAGTTCTGCGAGTCCTGATCGGCGGTGGCACCCTCAACGCAGAGAGCGCGGCCGGCGTACCTCTCAGTACCTGGAAGAGGTTGGCGGAGCGGCTCAAGGCGGCGAAGTACGGTGTGATGGCCTGGGCCGCGGCCGACTTCGATTTCCCCCATGCCGAGCTGACGATTCAGGCGATTGCCGAGTTGATCAAGGATCTCAATCGAGAGACCCGGTTCAACGGCATGCCGCTGGGCGGAAGCGACGGAGATATCACCACCGATATGGTGCTGCAGTGGCAGACTGGGTTCGCCACCCGCACCGGTTACGGTCAGGGGCAGGCCGAGCACGATCCCTATCATCTGGCAGGTGATCGGTTGCTGCAGCGGGGCGAGGCCGACGCCTTGCTGTGGATTTCCAGTCTCAGTCCATCACGGGTTCCAACCGCCACCACCGGCAGGCTGGTGGTGGTCGCGCATCCCTCCATGAAATTGGAGCGCGAACCGGAGGTGTTCATCCCGGTCGGCACTCCCGGAGTGGACCATCCCGGGCAACTGTTCCGAAGTGACCGGGTGGTGGCGTTGTTGATGAGTCAGGTCCGCGAGTCTGCGCTGCCCAGCGTGGCCGAGGTCCTGACCGCAATCGAAGCGGCCCTGTAAGCAGTTCTTCCGTTCGAGGCCGGTACCAGACACATGCTGCTGAAGCTCACGGGTGGGCGAGTTTACGATCCGGCCAACCAGGTCGACGGCGCAGTGCGCGACGTCTACCTGAAGGATGGCCGTGTCGTCAGGCCCGGCCCCGGCGAGAAAGTCGACCGTGAAATCGATTGCACCGGCCGAGTCGTGATGGCCGGGGCGATCGACATGCATACCCATATCGGCGGCGGCAAACTCAACATCGCCCGGGCCATGCTGCCGGAGGATCACCGGGCCGACCCGGTGCATCGCAGCCGACTCACTCGCTCCTCGGCCGGACACGCCGCGCCGGGCACCCTCGCCACCGGGTATCGCTACGCCGAGATGGGGTATACCGCCTGCTTCGAGCCGGCGATCCTCCCGGTGAATGCCCGTCAGGCTCACCTGGAAATGGGCGACACTCCGATCGTCGACAAGGGTGGTTACGTCATGCTCGGCAGCGATGACTTTCTCCTTCGGCTCATGGCCAGGGGTGAGAGTCAGAAGCTGATCAACGATTACGTCGCCTGGACCCTCAACGCGACTCGCTGCATCGGGATCAAGGTGGTAAATGCCGGCGGGATCTCGGCCTTCAAGTTCAATCAGCGGCGACTCGATCTGGACGAGAAGCATCCTTACTACGGCGTTACCCCGCGGGACATCCTGAAGGTGCTCTCCCGGGCGGTGTACCAGCTGGGTGTGCCCCATCCATTACATGTTCACAGCAGCAATCTGGGTCTTCCCGGCAATGCCGACTCCACCCTTGGCACGATCAAGGCCTCGGAGGGTCTGCCGATTCACCTGACCCACATTCAATTCCACAGCTACGGCACCGAGGGAGACCGCAAGTTCTCCTCGGCTGCGGCCCGGATCGCCGAGGCGATCAACGCGACGCCGAACGCCACCTGCGATGTGGGACAGATTCTGTTCGGACAGACGGTGACCGCGTCGGGCGACTCGATGAGCCAGCATCGCAATGCGGCCTTGGCCAGCCCGAAGAAGTACGTGGTGATGGATATCGAGTGCGACGCCGGTTGCGGGGTTCTGCCCTTCAAGTACCGGGATCAGAATTTCGTCAACGCGCTGCAATGGGCCATCGGGCTGGAGATCTTCCTGCTGGTGAACGACCCGTGGCGGGTATTCCTGACCACCGATCATCCCAACGGCGCACCGTTCACCAGCTATCCCCACCTGATCCGGCTGTTGATGGACCGGACCTTCCGGAAGGAGAAACTGGCCCAGATCCATCCCGAAGCGCAGGCGATGTCGGTGCTGGGCACTCTGGACCGGGAATACAGTCTCTCCGAAATCGCGATCCTGACCCGGGCGGCGCCTGCCAGGCTGCTGGGCATCTCCGACATCGGGCATCTCGGTACCGGTGCGAGGGCCGATGTGACGGTGTACCGGGAGGACTCTGACCGCGAGAGGATGTTCTCGACTCCGGAGTACGTCTTCAAGGATGGCGAGCTGGTGGTGCAGAACGGCAAGGTGGTGAAGGTCACCTGGGGCCGCTATCACACGGTTCGTCCCGACTACGACAAGGGGATCGAGAAGCGGCTGGCCGACCACTTCGCGGCTTACCACACCATGCGCTCCACCCAACTGGTGATCTCGGACGACGAGATGCACTCGATTGGCCACGGGGCCGATGTGCTGGTGCATCCGACTCGACCGGGGACCCGATGAACCTCAACGGGGTCGCCATCGACGACGAGTTCGCCGAGGCCTTCGGCATGAAGGCGACGCGGATTGTCATCACGGCACAGAATCTCACCTGGGCGTACCACGCGGCGAATACCGCTACCGGGTTCGCGACCTCGGTGATCGCGTGCGGTTGCGAGGCCGGTGTAGAGCGGGAGCTTTCGCCCGGCGAAACGCCGGACGGCCGTCCCGGGGTCTCGATTCTGATCTTTGCGGTGTCGGGGAAGGAGCTGGCCAAGCAGATCGAACGGCGGATCGGTCAATGCGTGCTGACCTCACCGACCAGCGCGGCTTTTGCCGGAATCTCCGAGGGCGAGCCGGTTGCCCTGGGTAAGAATCTCCGCTTCTTCGGCGACGGCTTTCAGAGCTCCAAGTTCATCGATGGACGCCGCTACTGGCGGGTGCCGGTAATGGACGGGGAGTTCCTGGTCGAGGAAACGGTCGGGGTTATCTCCGGAGTGGGCGGAGGCAATTTTCTGGTGCTGGGCGAGTCGCAGCCGCAGGTCCTGACGGCGTGTGAGGCGGCCATTGCGGCCATGAAGAAGGTGCCGAACGTCATCATGCCCTTCCCCGGCGGCATTGTACGGTCGGGTTCCAAGGTTGGCTCACGCTACAAGGCGCTGATGGCCTCGACCAACGATCCCTTCTGTCCCACCATTCGGGGAATTACCCGGACGCAGCTTTCACCGGAAGTCGGCTCGGTGATGGAAATCGTCATCGATGGGCTCACCGCGCCCGACATCTCGGCTTCCATGAAAGCCGGGATTCAGGCGGTGTGCGATCTCGGCGCCAACGCCGGGATTCGCCGGATCACCGCCGGCAACTATGGTGGCAAGCTCGGCAAGTTCCATTTCAAGCTCCGGGAGATCATGGCCTCATGACCCTGGTGCTCACCCTCAAGAGTCGGCCGGTCCAGCGGGTCGATCTGGCCCCGCTCACGGCTGCTCCGCTTGCAGGCAAGACCGCTGCGGAGATCGGCAACATCGAGTTGTGGAGCGGGAACCGGGCGCTCAAGCTGGGCGATCTGTTCAACCTGAGTGGCACACCGGGAAATGAGATCGAGATCCGCAACAGTTGCGACCAGTTGGACCGGGTGGGAACTGGTCTCCCCGAAGGTCGACTGACTATTAAGGGTGAGACCGGCGCCTTTCTGGGCGCCAGGATGAGCGGCGGAACCATTGTGGTCGAGGGGAACGCAGGCGCCTGGGCCGGAACCGGGATGACCGCCGGCCTGATTCAGGTGAACGGCAACGCCGGAGATTTTCTCGGGGCGGCCATCCCGGGCGATCACCAGGGCATGAAGGGTGGCGCGATTGTGGTGAGCGGTAACGCCGGCGACCGGGCCGGCGACCGGATGCGCCGCGGCAGTCTGCTGATCGAAGGAAACGCCGGGGATTTCTGCGGATCCCGCCTGGTGGCCGGCACCCTGGCCGTGTGGGGCCGGGTAGGCCGCTCGCCCGGTTTCGCGATGCGGCGGGGGACGTTGCTGTTACGGGAGAAGCCGGAAATGCTTCCGACTTTCAACGATTGCGGCGAATACCCACTGAGCTTCCTGACGCTGCTAGCCCGGTCCTGGCGGAAACTCCCAGGCAAGTTTGCCGGATTGCCGGACGGTGGATTCAAGGTACGGCGATTCATGGGCGATCTGGCCAACGGCGGACGAGGGGAGATCCTGGTAAGAGTGGGCCAGTAGGCTGGTGGGCCAGTGGGCAAGGACCGGAGCCCACTAGCCCACTAGCCCACCAGTATTGATCCTGTCCGTGCATCCCAATCCCAACTATCTTCTGCCCCCTATGCCCAGCCTGAGCATGAACGAGCGCGCCCGCGATATCGCGGACGTGATGGTCGAGGAAGCGAGCGGTCTCAGGATCGCGGTGCAGACTCTGCCCGGCGGCGCCCGGGTGATCGACGCGGGCGTGAAGGTCGACGGGGGTTACAACGCCGGCCTGCTGCTCGGTGAGGTCTGCATGGGCGGACTGGGAGACGTGGACTACACCACGGTCTCCCTCGGCGGAGAAAACTGGCCCGCGGTGCAGGTCAGGACCGATCATCCGGCGGTAGCCTGCATGGGCTCGCAGTATGCCGGGTGGGCTATTCAGGTCGACCAGTATTTCGCGATGGGATCGGGTCCCCTCAGGGCTCATGCCCGGGTGGAGAAGGAACTCTTCGAGAAGCTGCACTACGCCGAGCAGGCCTCCTGCGGTGTGCTGGTACTGGAAGGGCGCCAGCTTCCCACCGACGCGGTGGCGACCTATGTCGCCAAGAAGGCCAATCTGTCCCCCGGCCAGCTGACCTTCATCATCGCGCCCACGGCGAGCCTCGCCGGTGGCACCCAGATCTCAGCCCGGATTCTGGAGACCGGTCTCCACAAGATGGAGACCCTGGGCTTCGATGTGAGCAAGGTGGTAAGCGGAATCGGCACTGCCCCCCTGGCGACCGTGGCCAAGAACGATCTGCGGGGAATCGGGCGGACCAACGACTGCATCCTCTATGGCGGGCAGGCCCACTACACGGTGAAAGCGAGTGACAGCGAACTCGCCGACCTGGCGGCCCGGCTGCCGGCCTCCGCCTCGAAGGACTACGGCACTCCGTTCTACGAGATCTTCGAACGGTACGACAAGGATTTCTACAAGATTGACCCGTTGCTCTTCAGCCCCGCCGAGGTGTGGCTGACCAGCGTCACGTCAGGGACAACCCATCATGCGGGGTTGGTCAACCCGGACGTCTTAAGAAAGTCGTTGTACCCGGATTCGTGAGGAGTGAGGAGTCAGGAGGAACGGCGCCCCACGATGAGTTCCTCCTTACTTCTCACTCCCTCACTGATGGAAAAACCAACCCTTCGCTGAGGCCCCCATGTTGCGCCGTACCCTGCTGTCCGGTCTTGCTCTGATGGCCCTGGCCGCCTGCTCCAAGCCGGCCGATAAGCCCGCCGCCGACACTACCGCCGCAGCTCCGGCTCCGCCGCCGCCCGAGCCGATGGCGTTCGTCACGGTGATCTACAACACCCCCAAGAGTGCCGCGGCCTTCGAGAAGTACTACTGGGCCACCCACGTGCCGCTGGTCGGCGCCAAGCAGGCAGAGATCGGATTCGTCGCTGCTGAGCTGACCAAATTTGATGGGACGCTGGATGGCAAGAAGCCGACCTACTACCGGCAGGCGGTACTCTGGTTCAAGAACATGGCCGACCTCGAGAAGGGAATCGCCACTCCCGGATTCAAGGAAGTGGGCGATGACCTGGCCAAGTTTGCCACCGGCGGTCTCACCGCCATGGTGGGCGAGGAAACCGGCGACCACGCCGATCCGCTCACCGGTGACACCACCGCCTTCGTGACCGTGATCTACAACCAGCCCAAGGACGCTTCCGCGTTCGAGTCGTACTACAACGCGACCCACGTGCCGCTGGTGAAGGAAAAGGCCGCCGAGATCGCCTTCAGCCGCGCCGAGCTGGTGAAGTTCAGCAAGAATCTGGACGGCTCTCCGGCCGCGTTCTACCGTCAGGCCAAGCTCTACTTCCCGAGCGAAGGGGCCCTCAAGACCGGCACCGCCACTGCCGGCTTCAAGGCGGTGGGCGATGATCTCAAGTTCGCCACCGAAGGGCTGACGGCCCTGGTGGGGCACATTACCACGAAGTAAACGTTCTTCGTTCCTCGTTCCTCGTTCCTCGTTCGGTTATCGCGAACACCCACGAGGAACGAGGAACCCGGAACGAGGAACGTCTATGTCTGTCGTCATCCTCTCCTCGACGACCGGTTGGCACATCGACGAGCTCACCCGCGCCGTACGCGCGAGTGGGCTCGAGCCGCTGGTGCTGCCCTGGGAAGCCAATCTCAGCCGGGTGGGACGGACCGGCGGCGTCAGCAATAGCGGGAGCCTCCTCGCCCAGGCTCGGGCAGTGCTTCCCCGGATAATTCCCAGCGGTACCCTCGAACAGCTCATCTACCGGGTGGACACGCTGCACCGTCTGGAAGAAGACGGCGTGCGAGTCATGAACAGCGCCCGGGCCATCGAGCGCACCGTCGACAAATCCTGGACCTCGGCGATTCTGGCCCGGGGTGGATTGCCGACTCCGGAGACCATCATCTGCGAGCGGGCCGATGATGCCTTCGAGGCCTTTCGGGCGCTGGGCGGAGATGTAGTGGTAAAGCCGCTGTTCGGCTCGATGGGGTTAGGTATGAGCCGGGTGAGCGACGAAGACATGGCCTGGCGGGTGTTCCGGGTAGTGGAGACGGTGCGAGGGGTATACTACCTCCAGAAGTTCGTGCCCCACGAAGGTCGTGATGTCAGAGTCTTTGTAGTGGGAGACAAGGTGCTGGGGGCAATGCAGCGAAGCGCGCCGGGTTGGCGCACCAATTTCTCCCGCGGCGGGAAGGCCGCACCGATCGAGCTCCCGGCCGAATTGGCCTCGCTGGCGGTGAAGGCGGCCGCACTGGTTGGGGCCGAATACGCCGGGGTAGACCTGCTCCCATCGAGCGATGGATCGGTTTATGTGCTCGAGGTCAACGGGATTCCCGGATGGGAGGGACTGCAGCAGGCGACCGGCATCGACGTGGCCGGAGCGGTGATCGCTCAACTGCTGAACCGAGCCGGATGAGCCACTCGCCTTCGCAGGTCGCATCGTTCGCGACCCTGGCATGCCTGCTGGAGGCCAGCGCGGCCAAACCGGGCAACGTTGCTCCGGGCCGGCCCTTTCGGGACATGAGCTACGAAGATTTCCTGGCCAGCGCGGTCGCTATCGGGCCGGTATTGGCTCAGGCGGGGCAGCGGCCGCTGGGCGAGACCATTCGCGACGCCCTTCGGGCCACCCGCCAGTGGACTACTGCGAATACCAATCTGGGCATCGCACTGCTGCTGACGCCGCTGGCCCGGGCCGCCCTGGCCGGAGTCCACGGTTCGCTGCGCGAGCGAGTCGGCCAGGTACTGGCCGCCACCACCGTCACCGATGCGGTCGAGGTCTACGGCGCCATTCGCCGGTCCGCCGCCGGGGGACTCGGGAAGGTGGACGAGCAGGATATCGGAACGAGTCCCAGCATCACTTTGCGCGAAGCAATGCTGCTCGCGGCCGAGCGGGATTCGGTGGCCTCGGAGTACGCCAGCGACTTCGGTCTGACTTTCGGGACCGGGGTCCCGGCCCTGAGAGGGGCTCGTTCGGCCGGACTGTCCTGGGACATCGCGGTGATCGAGACCTTCCTGGCCCTGCTGGTGGCGCGGCCTGATACATTGATCGCGCGCAAGCTCGGTCCGGCGGAGGCCTCCGCGGTCAGCGCCCGAGCCCTCGAGATTCGCCGGCTGGGCGGGGCCCGCTCCGATCGTGGCCGGGCCGAGCTGGAGAAGTTTGACGCCGAATTGCGCGACCCCCAGAATTCACGCAACCCGGGCACCACCGCCGACCTCACCGCCGCTGCGATCTTCGTGGCGCTCCTGGAGGACGGCTGGCAGCCCTTCGCTTGAGAGACCAACGTGCGGAGTGATTTCAAAGTCAGCGTCAGCAAGGACTACCTGGTCTTCAGTTCGGCCCACTTCATCACCTTTCGCGGGCATCTCTGCGAGACTCTCCACGGCCACAATTACCGGGTCGGGGTGAGCGTAGAGGGTTCGGTCGACAATGAGACCATGTTCGTGGTCGACTTCTCGGTGCTCAAGAAGATTGTGCGGAAACTGGTCGATGAGATCGACCACAAGGTTCTGCTGCCGCTCAAGAATCCCAAATTGAGCTTTTCGTCGCAGGGAAAGTCCTGCCATGTGAGCTACTTCGGGGAACCGACCTACGTCTTTCCCCAGGTCGACTGCGCCATGGTGCCGATCGAAAACACCACCGCCGAGATGCTGGCGCAGTACTTTGCCCAGCGGGTGAAGGACGAGCTGGTGGGTCAGGGGATCAAGAACCTGACCGCGATCGAGATGGAAGTGGAGGAGAGCTTCGGCCAGGCGGCGACCTACCGCCTGGTGGTGGACTAGAGTCGTCCGATCGTCCCGGCGTGGAGCGCGGTTCCTACCAGTACCGCATCGCAACCGACACTCTCGAGCACCTTGAGGTCCTTGCGGGATCGCACTCCCCCGCCGGCGTAGACCGGCATGCCGGTCATCTTCTTGATGGCCTCGAGCAACTCCAGGTTACGCGGGCCCGACTCGCTGCCTACGGCCGACAGATCCAGCACCAGCAGAGCCTGACACCCGGCATCGGCGGCCCGGGCTACCAGCTCGAGGGAAACCGCCTCCTGCGTCGCGATGCGGCCGGTACGGCGGCGAACCGGCTTGCCATCCATCAGGTCGAGACTGAAAACCACCGGATGCTCACCGGCCTCCCGCACGATTTCGCTGAGCTCGGCGAAAGTCGGCAGGGTCTCCAGCCCAACCACCAGCGTTTCGGCCCCGGCCGATACCAGCCCTTCGACCTGTTCCGGGGTACTCAACCCAGCGTCCACCATCAGACCCGGCCCAAAGCCGGTCACCGGATTGGCGAGGGTAGCGATGAGATCCCACTGGGGCATCAGCCCCTGAATGGCATCGAGGTCGGCCAGGTAGCAGCGCTTGGCCCGGAGGGTCTGACGGTAGGCCCGGCCCAGCCCGAGCGCGTCGCCCGACTGCCCCGGTAGCAAAGCCGATGAAACCGGCTGATACTGTTCCCGTTCGCCCCGCCGGGCGTGAACCGCCTGGCCGTGCCGAAGATCGAGGACCGGAATGAGTTCCATTGCCCGAAAGGTACCATGACCCCGGGACCTGACAGCCGCCTTGCAGTGGTAAAGGTGGGCGGGTCACTCGCGGCCGGCCAGCAGCGATTGCAGCGGGTTGGAGAGGCGATCGCGCGGGCGGCCCGCGGGCATCACCTGGTAGTGATACCGGGGGGCGGACCCTTCGCCGACCAGGTGAGGATCTATGAACGGTCGCACCCGATCTCGCAGGACTCGGCCCACTGGATGGCGATCCTGGGCATGGATCAATTCGCTTTTGCGCTGAGCGAGGTGATTCCGCAAGCGCGACTGGTAGAGGATCGGGCCGGGATGCTGGCAGCACAGCGCGAGGGAAAGGTGCCGATCCTGGCACCTTCCCGCTGGCTCCGCGCCACCGACGAATTGCCCCACAGCTGGGACGTGACCAGCGACAGCCTGGCCGCCTACCTCGCCACGCTGCTGGGCGCCGACCAGTTGGTGCTGATCAAGCCGGTGGCCGGAGGCCTTGAGCTGACGGACCCCTGGTTCAGCCGGACGGTTCCCGCAGGAATCCGCTGGTCGATTCTCGCCGCAGACAAGGCCGAGGAACTGGGCGTGCTGCTGGATCGCCCTGGCGACTGAGTTCGTGACTCAGCCATTCCAGAACCTTCTCGCCTCTTCCGCCAGAGTATCAGGGAAATCCTCGGGTCAGAAGAGCTTGGCCCCCTCGATCCGCGAATACCGTGGAACCTGGGGAAAATCTTCGCCAGCGAATCCGGGTCGGTCGGCTTGAAGATGTCGTCGCCGGTACCCCAGACGACTCTGACAGGTACCGGACTCTTCTGCAGTTGAGGCACTACCGGTAACAAGGCGTTCCGCGCCATTCCCACGTGCAAGGCATGGAACTGGGCCTTTCCTGGTGGGGGAACTGGTGGGCGGCCGGAGTACACCTCCACCATTTCGTCGGTCAGGTGGCGGATTGGTGCAGGCCGTACCCAATGTCGTTTCCGGCCCGGCCGATCCCTCCAGCGCCGAGGTCTGCCGTAGATTGTTCAGCTGAAGAGAGAAAGTCGCAGCTGGCGTACCAGGAGGGCGACTCTGGCCGAATCGATGGCATCGGTTCTGCCACCGCGGGTCGCGGCGCCCCGGACCCCCAGAACGTCGGGGTCCACCTCCAGTGCGGTGGGAATATCCTCGGCCTCGAGCGACCCGGCGATGGCGAAAAGCAGGGTATCCCGCCTGAGGGCAGCCCCCACCCGGGTCAGGCGGTCCGGCTCGATCAGGTCGAACAGCCTGGCTCCAGTCTTGAGCGAGGTATCGATCAGCAGTCCATGAGCCCCGCTGGTCTGGACAATGGAGGGAAACTCGGCCGGGTTGGTCGACCCGGTCGCCCGCCAATCAGCGTAGCCCACCGCGATGACCCGGGGCGACCCCGGCAGGGAGCCCGCCAGCTTCACGGCGCGCCTCAGCAGGCTCTCGATCAACCGGGACTCTGCTACTCCGATAAACCCGAGTTTGACAAAGGCGAGCGCCACCTCGATCCCCTCGAAGGCCCGATCGACATCCCCTTCCTGTCTCACATCACCCAGGGCTGCACTCAACGGAATCTGGCCGGGGACCGCTCTCCGGATCTGGGCCAGCCCATTGGGGGTAACCCGCCCGAGCGACCCGGCTGAGGGTTCCTTGGCATCGACGATCTGAGCGCCGCCTTCCAGCGCCGCCCTCGCTTCGTTCGAGTTCCGCACACTCACCAGCAGTTGCACAGTCTCTCACTCCCTTGAATGCCGCTTCCGGCCCGGTATGTTACGCCGGACTATGGCCAGCGACAACACACCGACCGCTTCACCCCGCCAGCTGGAAGGAAAACGAGTGCTGGTGACCGGGGCCTCCAGCGGAATCGGGCGGGCCATCGCGCTGGCCGCGGCAAAGGCCGGGGCCGACGTAGCTCTAACCTGGCGCAACAATGAAGCGGGAGCCAACTCGGTCGCCGCCGATATTCGCGCCACCGGCCGCCGGGCCGTGATCATCCGTGCCGACGTGGGCGAACCGGAGCAGCTCAAGCAGCTCACCGAGATGCTGGTGCAGGCCCTGGGTGGCATCGATGCCTGGATCAACAACGCCGGTGCCGATGTCCTCACCGGCAACGGCGCCGGCCTTTCTCGGCGGGAGAAGCTGGACCTGTTGCTCAAGGTCGACCTTCGGGGAACCATGCTGGCCTCCTGGGCAGCAGCAGACTTGATGCGGGCCCAGCCCACCGGCGGCGTGATCATCAACATGTCCTGGGATCACGTGATTCGGGGACTCGAGGGAGAGAACCCCGAGCTCTTCTCGGCCGTCAAAGGCGGGATCCTGAGCTTCAGTAAGTCACTGGCCCGTTCAATGGCTCCCACCATTCGAGTCAACGTGCTGGGACCCGGCTGGATCGAGACCGCGTTTGGAGAAAGCGCCCACGACGCATTCAAACGGGAGATCGCCGAAATGATTCCGCTGGGCCGATGGGGTACGCCGGAGGATGTCGCCGGGGCAGCGATCTATCTTGCGAGCGACGCAGCCCGATACGTCACCGGACAGATGATCATGGTGAATGGCGGAGATGTGATGTAGGCGGTCAGGCGGTCAGGCGGTCAGAAAAATGAGGAGCGTATGGCAACAAAAGAAAAGACGTACTCAGATTCCGAGATCGCTGAGAAGCTCAAGACCCTTCCCGGCTGGTACTACGAGGACGGCTGGATCCGGCGACAGTTCAAGACTGACGGCTGGCTCACCACTCTCACCGTGGTGAACACCATCGGATTCCTGGCCGAAGCGGCGTACCACCATCCCGATCTCACCGTAACCTGGGCCAAAATCTGGGTGAAGCTGCAGACCCACTCCGCCGGTGGCATCACCGACAAGGACTGGGAACTGGCCCGGAAGATCGAGGACACCGTCCTCTGGAAGCCGAGCGGTGGCGCGCTGGAGGGCACCCCAAACAAATGGGTGAAGGGCGGAGATCCGAAGTGAACGCAAGACGGTCGAGACGGACGAGACGGTCGAGGGTATTTGAGGACACTCCTCGTACTCGCTGAGTTGACCGTCTTGACCGTCTAGACCGTCTTCATGACCAACACCTCCCCGAGGAAAGTCCTCTTCGTCACCGGCAAGCTGGCCGAGCCGGCCTTACGCCGCACTCTCACGGAGATGAAGCCTCCGTTCGAGTGGGACATCGCGGTACTCAAGATTACGGTCGCCGCGCTGATGACCACGCCGTGGATCTCCAAATTCCTGAAGGTCCCCCAGGATACTGACCTGATCCTGCTGCCGGGGCTCGTCGAGGGAGAACTCGAACTGCTGCGGGAACGCTTCGGGATTGAGACAGCCAAAGGCCCCAAGGATCTGCGGGAGATCCCGGTGTTCTTTGGCCAGGCGGAAACGGCGAGAGACTACGGCAGTTTCGATATCCAGATCCTCGCCGAGATCAACAATGCCCCCAAGCGCACTCGCGACGATGTGCTTCGCGAGGCCGAGCACTATCGCGAGTCGGGCGCCGATCTGATCGATATCGGGTGTACCCCCGGCGTACCCTTTCCTCAGCTGCCCCAGTTGGTGCGCGAACTCCGGGGGATGAACCTCCGGGTCAGCATCGATTCGTTCGATCCCTCCGAGATCGTTACTGCAGTAACAGCCGGGGCCGAGATGGTTCTGAGCGTCAATGGCTCCAACCGGGAGGTCATCGAGCGACTCAAGGGCTCTCAGGCGAAGATCGTGGCCATACCGGATTTCGGCACCGGGATCGGCACCCTGGAGCCGACCCTCGAGGCCCTGGAAAAGGCCAACCTCAAGTATCTGATCGATCCGATCATCGAACCGATCGGTTACGGTTTCATGGCTTCCCTCGAGCGTTACGCCGAGATCCATCGTCGCTACCCTGATACGCCGCAGCTCATGGGGGTCGGCAACATCACCGAGTTAACCAGCGCCGACTCGACCGGGGTGAATGCCTTGCTGATTGCCATCTGCCAGGAGGTGGGAGTCCAGGCGGTACTGACTACGGAGGTCATCCCCTGGGCCCGGGGATCGGTGAGAGAAATCGATATCGCCCGGCGGCTGATGCATTATGCCGTGACCCGGAAGGCACTCCCCAAGAACGTGGATGATCGTCTGGTCACCATCAAAGATCCCCGGATCCTGACCTACAGCGAAGCCGAACTGCGCGAGCTGCAGTCCCAGGTGAAGGACTCCAACTTCCGGATCTTTGCCGATCGCGAGACCATCACCGTCTTCAACAACTCGATCTTTGTCCGCGGCACCGACATCCAGGAGCTCTTCGACCAGTTGGGCATCGACGAGCCCTCTCACGCGTTCTATATCGGGAAAGAGCTGGCCCGGGCCGGTCTGGCCGTCTCCCTGGGCAAGACCTACCGGCAGGAAGGCCAGCTCAACTGGGGTTACCTCACCCCACCCGAGGATGCCCGTCGGGAGCATGTGAAACTGACGATGCGGACGAGCGGTCAGGCGGACCGGCGGTCAGGCGGTCAGAAGAAATCAGAGGGACCCTAAGATGCCGCCGCTGGTGCAGGAGCTGCTTCCGCCGCCCGAGCCGACTGCCGCAGCCGAACGGTTTCTGGGTCAACCGCATCTCCTCTATCTCGACAGCGCCTCCGATCCGGCCCGGCTGGGTCAATACTCATTCCTGTCGGCCGCCCCGGTCGCCCTCATCCGCAGTCAGGGAGCCGGCGCCGGTCCGACCCCGCTGGAACAGCTCAAGGCGATACTCTCGGCTTATCGCACCGAGCCAGTGGCAGGCCTCCCGCCATTTCAGGGCGGAGCCGCCGGATTCATCGCCTACGATTTCGGGTCCCTGCTTGAGCGGCTGCCTGCACCGCGCTATGACGATCTCGCAATCCCGGCTCTCCACTTCGGGGTGTACGACTGGGTCATTGCGTGGGATCATCGGAGCAATCGAGCCTGGATCATCTCGACCGGCATCCCAGCCGCTCTGGGCTCGCCGGCCCGGTCGGACCGGGCCGAGGAGCGGATCCAGTGGGTTCGGCGAATCCTCGAGGGACCCGCTGGGGGAGCCGGCGGCCGGAATCGAGTGAATCGTCCGGTTACTCATCCGGCGCCATCCTTTCCGGTTGCCGGTATCGAGCACGGCGGCGAGATCGGCCTGCGCTCTTCGTTTACCCATCGAGGCTATCTCGACGCAGTGACCAAGGTGCGGGATTACATCGTGGCAGGAGACATCTTCCAGACCAATCTCTCCCAGCGGCTCGATGCGCCGCTGGAGGAGGACCCCTGGCATCTCTACCGCCGCCTGCGGGAAGTGAACCCCGCACCGTTCGCAGCGTACCTCGAGTTCGACGGGGTCTACGTCGCCAGCGCCTCCCCTGAGCGATTCCTGCGGCTCGACCCGACCGGTCAGGTTGAGACCCGTCCCATCAAAGGGACTCGGCCCCGGGGGCTCTCGCCTTTGCACGATCAGGCTCTGTCGCAATCGTTGCGGGAAAGCGAGAAGGACCGGGCCGAAAACCTGATGATCGTCGATCTGCTGCGCAACGATCTCTCCCGAGTCTGCCGGCCGGGAAGCGTGAGAGTGCCGGAGCTGTTTGCCCTGGAGGGTTACCGCACCGTTCATCACCTGGTGTCGACCGTAGTCGGGGAGCTTGACTCCAACCGAGACGCGACCGATCTCATCGCCGCGACTTTTCCAGGGGGGTCGATCACCGGAGCCCCCAAGGTCCGGGCAATGGAGATCATCGCCGAGCTGGAGCCCTCCCGACGGGGAGTGTACTGCGGCTCGATCGGCTATCTCAGCCTGACCGGGGCGATGGATACCAGCATTGTGATCCGTACCTTCGTTGCCCTGGGCGGGCGGGTCTACTTTTCGGTCGGCGGCGGTATCGTGGCCGACTCCGATCCGGAGTCAGAGTATCAGGAGACTCTGGATAAGGCCCGCGCCTTGATCACTACCCTGGCCGGGGCAGTTGCGACTCCATGATTCTGTTGCTCGACAACTACGACAGCTTCGTCTACAACCTGGCCCGCTACGTGGCGGAACTGGGCGAGGCGCCCGTCGTCCACCGCAACGACGCGCTGACTCTCGATCAGATCGAAGAGCTGGGACCCAGCCACATCATCGTCTCGCCCGGGCCATGCACTCCTGCCGAAGCGGGTATCTCGGTCGATCTGATTCGCCGGTTCGGCCCTGCCACCCCGATACTCGGTGTCTGCCTGGGTCATCAGTCGATTGGCGCGGCTTACGGAGCCGAGATTGTACGGGCCGGAAAACCGATGCACGGAAAGACTTCGCGGATCCGGCACAACGGAGAATCGGTCTTCACCGGTCTCCCCTCACCCCTCACCGCCACGCGCTACCACTCGCTGGTGATCGCGCCGGAGTCGGTGCCTGAAGAATTGCGGGTCATCGCTTCCGCCGAAGACGGCGAGATCATGGCCGTGACCCACAGGGAGCATCCGGTGGTGGGCGTGCAGTTCCATCCGGAGTCGGTGCTCACGGAATACGGCTATCGGATGCTTGACTGGTTTCTGACGGGAGGGAAAACCGCGAATGTACCCGATCGCGCCGATGGTGCTGCGGTGCCAGCGGAAGATCGGGAGCCAAATCTCGAGACGAAGCCGCCATCGGCGGATGTGGTGAGGTAGCGGGACGGGCGGACAGACAGAAGGACAGAAGGACAGAAGGACAGGCGGACAGGCGGAGGGGCGGTCAGGCGGACAGGCGGACAGGCGGACAGGCGCGAAAGAACGCAGAGAAGTCACAACAAAACGCGAGGGCGTCAGGGCCCCCCGACTCAAAGGGGTAACAGCTCCAACCTTGGCTCGCTCACCCTCGATACGCACCAGGGCGCGAGAAAACCCGAGGCGCTCACGCCACCCCCGATCAAGGGATATAGCCGATTTCCAGCTTTCAGCGCACTCTTCTTCCAGCCAGCAGGCACCAGAAAACGGGTAACCGCACCCCACCTTCACCAGCCCCGGCCGGTCCGTGACCCCGCGAATCAAGCAAACTTGCTCCTCGGCCCTCGTCTGTCTCGCCCTGACCAATACTCTCGCCGGTCAGAGTCAGACGGCCGCCGACCCCAATTTCAACGTCACCAGCGCGATGATCCCTGCGCGTGACGGCATCAAGCTCAACACCCTGATCTACGTTCCCAAGGATCAGTCGGGCCCGCTCCCTTTCATTCTGATGCGAACACCGTACAGCATCGAGGGCTCGTCCGGAAATTTTCGCAGCTACTTCAAGGAGCTCGCGGCGGAGAAGTACATCTTCGTCTTTCAGGATATTCGCGGACGCTACGGGTCCGAGGGCCAGTTCGTGATGAACCGCCCCATCCATGACCCCAGGGATGCCAGGGGGATCGACGAGAGTACCGACACCTGGGACACGGTCGAGTGGCTGCTCAAGAATGTGCCCCAGAACAACGGGCGGGTCGGAGTGCTGGGTATCAGCTACCCCGGGTGGCTCACCGCGATGGCCGGCATCAATCCCCATCCGGCGGTGAAAGCGCTCTCACCCCAGGCCCCCATGACCGACGCCTGGCTGGGAGATGACTTCTTTCACAACGGTGCCTTCCGGCTGTCCTACGGATTCGAGTACGCCACCAGCATGGAGCTGTCCAGCGATGGCTCGGTGCCGGTGCCGATCAATCGCTATGACACCTACGACTGGTACCTGGCCCAGGGCTCGCTCAGCAACCTCACCAAGGCCCTGGGCGACAAGGTTCCCACCTGGACCGATTTCGCCAAACATCCGACCTACGATCAGGTCTGGCACTCGCGTTCCCTGGTTACCTACCTCACCAGGTTGACCGTCCCCACCCTGACGGTCGGGGGCTGGTGGGATCAGGAAGACTTCTTCGGTGCACTGGAGAACTATCGGGTGCTGGAGAAACTCGATACCAGGGGGATCAACTACATCGTGGTCGGACCCTGGAACCACGGCGGATGGGCCCGCCCTTACGGTGACTCCCTGGGCCGGATCGCCTTTGGCGATTCCACCAGTGCCTGGTTCCGCAGCCACATTCAGGCCCCGTGGTTCGCCTATTGGCTCAAGGACAAAGGTCCGCTGGATCTTTCCGAAGCCACCGTCTTCGAGACCGGCAGCAATAAGTGGCGTCGCTTCGACAGCTGGCCCCCGAAGGAAGCCAAACCGCAAAGCCTCTACTTCCACAACAACGGCGAACTTTCATTCAGAAAGCCGTCCAACGCGACAATCACGTCCGCCTCTTCCGCCCTTTCCGCCTCTTCCGCTTTTGACGAATACCGCTCCGACCCGGCCCACCCGGTGCCCTATCGCCGACGACCGATTCAGCTCACCTATTGTCCCTGCGGCTCCGACTGGTACACCTGGCTGGTGGAAGATCAGCGGCCGGTGCAGAGCCGGCCCGATGTGCTGAGCTGGCAAACCGAACCGCTGGAACAGGACCTCACCATCGCGGGTGACGTGGTAGCCAGGCTGTTCGGGTCGACCACCGGACAGGATGCCGACTGGGTGGTCAAGCTGATCGACGTTTACCCCGACAGCGTAGGTGGATCGGAACCCCGCATGGGCGGGTACCAGTTGATGGTCTCCAGCGAAATCATGCGGGCCCGTTACCGCAACAGTTTTTCCAGACCCGAACCGATGACGCCCAACCGGGTAACTCCTATCACGGTTGGGCTGCACCAGCAGAGTTACTCATTCCGTCGCGGTCATCGCATCATGGTGCAGGTCCAGAGTACCTGGTTCCCGGTCTACGATCGTAACCCCCAGACCTGGGTCCCCAATATCTTCGAAGCCAAGGCCTCGGATTTCCGGGCCCAGACTCACCGGATTTATCGCTCGGCCCGCTACCCGTCGCATGTGGAGATTTCGATCGTTTCGCCCTGAGAGCACCCACTGACCGCACCCGGAGCATTCCATGCCTTCCCGTCTGGTTGGTCTGATGCGCAACTTGACCTGGTCTGACTTTACCTCGATCAGCGAGGCGGACCCAGGCCCCGGGTTCGCCATCGGGGCCGAGACCCATGCCGGAATTACTCACAACAGCCTTACCACCAAGGTCGAGGCGATTCCCGGCTCCGCCCCCGCCCGGTATCGTCTCAAGGACGACGTAATCATCACGGTCACCTTTGGGAGAGACAGCTGGGTCAAGAGCTGGGTCATGGGCCGGCCCCAGGCATTCCAGGACCGGATGCTGAATCATGAGCAGGGGCATTACAACATCGTCGCGCTGCTGGCCCGGGATCTCTTCATCGACCTGATGCAACTCAAGAATGCGAGCATGGACTCCAACCGGGCCATGGCACAGGAGATCGTCCGGGTCTGGACTCAGGGAACTCAGAAAGCGCAGGCGATCCAGAACCTGTACGATGACGTGACCGAGACCCATCATGGAGCCAACCCGGTCGACCAGGCCCGCTGGGATGGATTCATCACCACGGCTTTCACCCAGACCAGAGTGCCACCGATGAGCGCGCCCGACGGCACCAGCTACAAGGTGACTCTCATGAGCGTCCTGACCGGTGCCGGACTCAGCCCCTAGCGTCGAGCCTCCGGGGGCGAGCAGATTGGCCCCATGATCATCGAATCACTCCTCACCTCGATCGACTCCGCCGGCACCGTCAACTGCGCGCCGATGGGGGTCGAATGGGGTGAGGAGACCATCATCATCAAGCCCTTCCTCGAGACCGTCACCTTCCGCAATCTCCGGGCGACCGGAGCCGCGGTGGTGAATCTCACCGACGATTCGCTGCTCTTCGCCCAGGCGATCAGCGGACATCCGGCTGCGCTCGCTCCTCCATCCACCCCGGCGAGTGTGGTCCGCGGCGTTGTCCTCGACGCGGCGCTCTCCTGGCGCGAGGTCGAAGTCGTCTCCATCGACGACACCCCGCCCCGCTCCCGCATCACGACCCGGGTAGTGCATCGCGGCACTCGGCGCGAGTGGCTCGGCTTCAATCGGGCTCGCCACGCGGTGCTCGAGGCCGCGATCCTGGCGACCCGAACCCACCTGATCGCCGCCGAGGAAATCCGCCGGGATTACGAACGGCTCAGGATCATCGTCGACAAGACCGCCGGCCCCCGGGAACAGGAAGCAATGGCATTGCTGGAAGAGTTGGTCCGCCGCAAGCTGGCGGGAGAGCCGGCCGCATGACCCGCCCGGCCCGGGTCACCGTTGAAGCACCGGCGCGGCTGCATTTCGGCATTCTCGATCTCCGGGGCCATCGGGGCCGTCGCTTCGGCGGCATCGGCGCCGCGGTGCCAACCCCATCCGTGATTCTGGAAGTCACCCCCGACGAACGCCTCACCGCCGAGGGGCCGGACGCGGGCCGAGCCCAGGAATTTGCCCGGCGCTATCTGAGCTCCACCGGGATCACCGCTGGAGCCCATCTGCGCGTTCTCGAGGCCATCCCCGAGCACGTGGGGCTCGGCTCGGGAACCCAGCTGGCGCTGGCGGTCGCTCGGGCGCTGGCGGAACTGTACGGTCAATCGGCGGAGCCGCTCACCCTGGCGCGAGCGGTGGGTCGGGGACTTCGCTCTGCGATTGGAACCTGGACCTTCGCCCTGGGTGGTTTTGTGCTGGAAGGAGGCCGGAGGCCCGGCAGTGATTCGGTGGCTCCCCTGATTTCCCGTTTGCCGATCCCGCCTTCCTGGCGCGCGGTTATCGCAATCCCCCAAAGTCATCCGGGATTGAGTGGTGCGGCCGAGGCCGAAGCGTTTCGCCAGCTCCCCACTCCCGCAGAACGCGAGGTTGAACAAGTCGCGCACCTGGTACTTATGCAGCTCCTGCCCGCGCTCGCCGAGGGCGATCTCACCGCGTTTGGTGCCGCATTGACCGAGGTCCAACGGATAACGGGAGGGTGGTTTTCTGCGGCTCAGGGTGGCGCCTTTGCTCCCGGGCCGACCCAGGAGCTGGTCGACAGAATGGCAGAATTCGGAGCCGCCGGTGTTGGGCAAAGCTCTTGGGGACCAACGGTTTATGGCCTTGTCCCCCACCCTGACGCAGCCCGGGACCTGGCCCAGAGGGTTCGGGCCTGGATGGGAACCAAGGGGGTGGTTCTGGAGACTCCCTTCGCCGAGCGCGGTGCTCTGGTCCACAGCGAGTGGGCACTGGTGGGGCCGGATTGACAGCCTATTCAGCTAACTGTATACTGGCCCTCCATCTCAGGCGTTTTCCCAGCAGGGAACACTTTTGGGATTGAACGGTACTACCAGCTTGATCGGTGGGGCCGCAACAGTCGAGAATCCCCTTCT
>CAZOES010000036.1:0-30304 GCA_964578865.1 uncultured Gemmatimonadaceae bacterium
ACGGGAGCAGACCCTGAATCAGCTGCTGGTCGAGATGGACGGCTTCGAGTCGAACGATGGCGTCATACTCATCGCCGCCACCAACCGCCCTGACGTACTCGACCCCGCGCTGCTGCGTCCGGGCCGGTTCGATCGTCAGATCGTGGTCGACGCTCCCGACGTGCGGGGCCGTGAAGGGATTCTGCGGGTCCATACCCGCAAGATTCCGCTCGCCGCCGACGTGGTGCTGGAGACCATCGCCAAGGGCACTCCCGGGATGGCCGGCGCCGATCTGGCCAATCTGGTGAATGAAGCGGCCCTGCTCGCTGCCCGGCGCAACAAGTCGCTGGTCGACATGCAGGACTTCGAGGATGCCAAGGACAAGGTGATGCTCGGCGTCGAGCGGAAGAGTCTGGTGCTCTCGGAAGACGAGCGCCGTCTCACCGCGTATCACGAGGCCGGCCACACCGTCGTCTCCATGAAGACCCCGGGCTCCGACCCGATCCACAAGGTGACCATCATTCCCCGGGGCCGGGCGCTCGGTCTGATGATGTCGTTGCCCGATAAGGATCGTTATGGGCAGACCAAGGAATGGCTCATCGGCCGGCTGGCCATCGCGTTCGGTGGCCGGGTGGCCGAAGAGTTGATCTTCGGGCCCAGCAAAGTGACCACCGGGGCCGGCAGCGACATCGAGCAGGCCACCGCCATCGCCCGGCGGATGGTGACCCAGTTCGGCATGAGCGAGAAGATCGGCATGATGGCGGTGGGTGACCGGGAGCAGGAGATCTTCCTCGGTCGCGAGTTCGGCCAGCGGCGGGAAGTCTCCGAGCGTACCGCCGAAATGGTCGACGATGAAGTGAAGCGCTTCATCGACGAGGCCCACGAGAAGGCCCGCAAGATTCTCAATGAGAATCGCGAACTGCTCGACCGGATCGCCCTCGCGCTGCTGGACCGGGAAACCATCGATCGGGAAGACATCGATCTGCTGGCCCAGGGCAAGCAGTTGCCGCCCCAGGCGCCCTCCTCACCGCCGGCGGCGCTTTCTTCGCAGTCCAAGAACGACTCGGTTTCCTCGCGTGCACCCATCCTCGGGGCCCCGCCGCCCGAGCCGATGGGCGCGTGATCGCCCGGGTTCTCTCGAGCTACTCTCCCCGGGCAGTACGCGAGGCGCTGGTTGCCCGGGGCTGGGACGCAGTAAAAGCCGAAGCAGCCTCCGACGGCATGCGACCCGCTGCCGTCGAGGTTTCCGGCCTCGACGATTCCACCCTCCTCGCGCTGGTCCGCCACGCCGGCACTCTTGGTCTCGACATCTCCACCGGTGACGATTGGGCCGTCATCGGCGGCTCTTCGGCGCGTCTGAGCGCACTGGCCCGGCCCTGGGTAGTGCCCCAGCCGCTGGCCGAGGTCGCCAGTCAGGTAGGCCGAGTGCTGCCTGCGGAGTTGCCGGCGACCTGGGCCACGGCCAGAGGCCACATCGCGGTTGATCGGCCGGTCATCTTCGGAATCCTCAACATTACTCCCGACAGCTTCAGCGACGGCGGCAAGTTTCTCTCACCCGACGCCGCGCTGGTCCAGGCCGATCAGCTGCTCACCGAGGGGGCGCATGTCCTGGATGTCGGTGGCGAATCGACCCGGCCGGGCAGTGAGCCGGTTCCCGCCGAGGTGGAACTCTCCCGGGTGCGTCCCATCGTGGAAGCGCTGGTGCGGCGCCATCCGACTGTTCCCATTTCGGTGGATACAGTGAAGGCGGAAGTGGCCAAGGTGTCACTGGACGCCGGCGCTTCGATTCTCAATGATGTCTCTGCCTTTCGGCTGGACCCAGCGATGGCCCCGGTGGCGGCCAAGGGGGGGGCCGGGGTAATCCTGATGCACTCGCGGGGGACCGTGAGTACCATGGCCCGGCTGGATCATGCCGAATACACTCCCGAAGTTGTCAGCGGCGTGGTTCAGGAACTGGCAGCATCGCTCGATGGTGCAATCACTGCCGGGGTAGGCGTCGATCATATCGTGCTCGATCCCGGCTTCGGGTTTGCCAAGACCGCTGAGCAGAATCTCTTGTTGCTGGATCAGCTTCCGGCGCTTCGCCCGCTGGGTCGGCCCCTTCTGGTGGGGCCTTCGCGCAAGCGTTTCCTCGGAAGCGTCACCGGTCGGGAGGTGGCCGACCGGGACGTGGCCACCGCTTCGGCTTGCGTGCTGGCGTACGAGCGAGGGGCCCGCTTGTTCCGGGTGCACAATGTTGCGGTGACGCGGGATGCGTTGGCGGTGGCTCATGCGGTGCGGGGATCATAGGGGCGACCCGCGGGGTCGCCCCTATGCAAACCCCACACCGCGCATGGGCGACCCATCGGGTCGCCCTCGGACTTACACCTAACTCGACTCACATGGACCGCCGTCGTCCGCCCTACGGCCTCGCCGCACTCGCCTCGCTCGTCGTCCTGACCGGCTACGTCTTCTCGTTGGCGCCGACCGTGACCTTCTGGGACGCCGGCGAGTTTATCGCCGCGGCGAAGACGCTTGGCATTCCCCATCCTCCCGGTACCCCGCTCTTCGTGATGATCGGGCATGTCTGGGGGACGCTGCTTCCGTTCGGAGAGTTCGCTCAGCGCACCAATCTTCTCTCGGCGACGCTCAGTGCGCTGGGGGCAGGTTGCTTTTTCCTGGTGATTCACGAGCTGCTGAGCCAATACTCCGAGGGACTGGAGGGAACCACCGGGCAGGTAGTACGGCTGGGGGGAGCTTTCGCGGCCGTGGTGATCGCCGGTTTCACCTTCACCACCTGGCAGAACTCCAACGAGACCGAGGTCTACGCCGCGGCGACCTTTACGATTGCCGCGATGAGCTGGCTCTGCCTCCGCTGGCGCGACCTCCGGGGAACCGCCCGCGGGTCGCACATCCTGCTGCTGATCCTGTATCTCGCCGGCATCTCGATCGGGAATCACCTGCTGGCATTGCTGGCCGGCCCGGCGGTCGTGGCGTTCATCGTCAGCACTCTGATGGAGAAGCCGGCCGGCGACCCGGCCGAGCGAGCCGTAGAATGGGCTCAGGCAGCGGTCGTCGCGGGTACCTGGGCGTTGCTGATTGGCAGCGGCCTCGGTAGCACCACGCTGGTCACCCTGGGCGGACTCTGCTTTCTGGCTGCGGCCGGTTTTGCCTGGTACGCCGGCAGCTTCCCCTTTGCGCTGGTCGCGCTGGTTGTCTCTTGCATCGGAGTCACCAGCTACCTCTACCTCTATATCCGCTCCGGGCTCCATCCGCCGATCAATGAAGCCCAGCCTGACAATTGGAAATCTTTGCTGGCAGTGATCCGGCGGGAGCAGTATCCGGTGCGTACTCCGCTGGACGATCCTACCGTTCTGCACGGGCCGGACAATCCGGGGCGGACCCTCAAGATCTTCGGCCTCCAGCTGGTCAATTACATCCAGTATTTCGACTGGCAGTGGGCCAACGGTGTGAGCGCGATGCTCGGCTGGTTCCCGCTGCGAACCCTGGCAACGCTGCTGTTCACCACGCTGGGTATTCGCGGACTGATGGTTCAGCGCCGCACCGACAAGCCGACCTGGTGGCTGTTGTTCATGCTGTGGCTGGTGACCGGTCTCGGGCTGGTGGTCTACATGAACTTCAAGCCCGGGTTCAGCATGGCCTACGACCAGTATCCCCAGTCGAGCGACCATGAGGTTCGAGACCGGGACTACTTCTTTGTGGTGAGCTTCACGGTGTGGGGTCTCTGGGCTGGAATCGGGCTGGCCTCCCTGGTGCGAGCCGGTATTGAGCGACTAAAGGCTGCTCCTGCGCTGATGGCCATTCCGCTCGGCCTGATCGCCCTCACCCCGCTGATCGGGAACTACCAAGCAGCGGGGCGGCGTCACGGTCCCGACGCCCGGCTGGCAGGAGATTTCGCGTACAACCTGCTCAACTCGGTTCCCCCCTACGGGATTCTCTTTACCTACGGCGATAACGACACCTTCCCGCTCTGGTGGGCCCAGGAAGTTCAGGGGATTCGGAAGGATGTACTGGTGGTCTGCCTCGCGCTCACCGAGACCGACTGGTACAAGAAGCAGCTTCGGGATTTCCCGGTTCGCCCCTTTGATGAAGCTTCGGCCCCCCGGATCTGGCAGGGCTTGCACCCGGTCGCTCCGACCTGGAAGGCCCACTCGATGACCGACGACCAGATTCTGGCGGCGGCCCAGCCGCGTTTGCTGCCCCAGGATATGACGCTGCAGATCGGCCCGATTACTCACACCCTGCGGAAGGGCACCCCGATCTACAGCCATGACTACGCCGTGATCCGGATGCTGCAGGACAACCTCGGTCGTCGTCCGATTGCCTGGTCGCTTACCACCGGGGGGGATTACTACGGGCTCAACGACTACGTGCTGCAGCAGGGTCTGGTGATGCAGCTGCAGACCGCGCCGGTCGACACCACCCGGAAGGATGTGGACGTACACCGGGTTCTTGGAGTGCCGCTCGACGTGCCCACTACCGAAAGGCTGATTTGGGAGACCTACCGCTTTGCCGGACTGGGTCAGGCTAACTCCGCCGCCCTGGAGCCCACTGCCCGGGGAGTGGCCGGGAATCTGGCGCTGCCCTTCGCCCAGCTTGCCTACGCCTACCAGGGGATGAACCTGCGGGACTCGGCACTCAAGAACCTGGAGCGGGCCAGTGCGCTCTCCCCCAACCCTGCGCTCAAGCGGGCCCTGTTGAATGAGCTGACCCGGCCGGGAGGGGACTCGGCAGTGAACCGCTAGTACCGAGCACCGGAGTACCGAGTTGGCCGGGGCTACTTTCCCCGGAACTCGGTACTCGGTATTTGACCCCCTTTTATTAACTCCAACCTGCTCTTACATTTAGCGTCATGCCTTACCGGGGACTGGCGGACCGCCTGGCAGAAGTTCGGGGCCGGATCGCGGAACGGCAGGCCAAGCGAGGTTGGAGTCACCCGGTGACCATCGTTGCGGTCACCAAGACCCATCCCCCTGAGGCGGTACAGGCCGCCTTCGACGCAGGACTCAGAGCAGTAGGCGAGAACCGGGTGCAGGAAGCGCTGTCCAAGCAGGAAGCGCTGTTCAATCTCGCCGTGGATTGGCACCTGATCGGCTCGCTGCAGCGTAACAAGGCAAAGCTCGCGGTCAATCGATTCGCCCTGATTCACTCGGTCGATAGCGCCGGATTGGCCCAGGATCTCGACCGGAGAGCCCAGTCTGGCTCAAAGCAGGCGGTGTTGCTGCAGGTGAATTGTTCGGGCGAGCCCCAGAAGGGCGGGGTGGAGCCCAACGATCTGCCCGGGTTGCTCGATCTAACCGCCAGGCTGGAACACCTCGAAGTGCGCGGCCTGATGACGATGGCCGAGTTGACCGATGATGAAGCAATCCAGCGGCGGGCCTTTCGGATGCTGCGGGAACTGAAAGAGCAGTCAGCGGCGCGCGGGATTGCGCTGCCCGAGTTGTCGATGGGGATGTCGGGCGACTATCTGGTGGCAGTGGAAGAAGGTGCCACGATGGTCAGGTTGGGAACCCTGCTGTTCGGAGAGCGGGTCACATGAGCGACGACGTCTTTCATCTTACTCCCGCGGACGTGCGGGCTCAGGAATTCCAGCGAGTTTTCCGGGGCTACGATCCGGTGCAGGTCGACGAATTCAAGTCGCGCATCTCGGAAGAGGTGGAGCGGCTGATCCGCGAGCGCGGCAAGATGGAGGAGCGCCTGGCCGGGTTCCAGGAGCAGCTCCGCGCCTTCCGCGAGCGGGAACGGGCCATGAATGAAGCCCTCCTCGCGGCCCAGCAGCTGCGGGTGGCCGCGGTGGAGCAGGCCGAGCGGGAGTCGGAGGCCATTCTCCGTGAGGCCCGGGCCGATGCCATCCGGCTGGTGGGTCAGGCCCAGGATGAAGAGCGTCAGATCCGGGAGCGTCAGGAGACGCTGCACCGCCAGTTTGCTGCGTATCTCGCCAACTTCCGCGCTCTCCTGGAGCGTCAGTTAGGCGAAGTCGAAGGTCTGCAGGCTCACGCCCAGATCACCCACCAGGTCCAGACCGAGCTGCTTCTCAAGCGCCACGCATGACCGTTACCGATCTCTACGATCGGGTCCAGGAAGCCGCGGCGGTGGTTCGCCAGCGGAGCTCCCTGGTGCCCGAGGCGGCAATTATTCTGGGCACCGGTCTCGGCGGACTGGTCAAAGAAATCCAGGCCGAGACCACCATCCCGTACGAACAAATTCCGGGTTTCCCCCTTTCGACCGTTGAGTCTCACGCCGGTCGGCTGATTCTTGGCAAGCTCAACGGCAAGCGGGTCGTCGCCATGCAGGGACGGTTTCACCGCTACGAGGGCTACACCCTCCAGCAGGTGACCTTCCCCCTCAGGGTGATGTACGCTCTGGGTGCCCGGACATTGGTGGTTACCAACGTGTCGGGCGGGATGCACCCGCTCTGGGCTCCCGGCGACATCATGCTGATCGCCGATCATATCAATCTGCTGGGCGATAACCCGCTGATCGGCCGGAACGACGACCGTCTGGGTCCCCGCTTTCCCGACATGTCCGACCCCTACACGCCGGCACTTCGCGCCAGGGCACGGGCCCAGGCGCTGGAGATGGGGATCAACTTGAGGGAAGGGGTTTACGTCGCAGTAACCGGGCCGTGTCTGGAAACCCGTGCGGAGTATCGGATGCTCCGCGCCATGGGTGCGGACGTGGTGGGAATGTCGACCGTGCCCGAAGTGATCGTGGCGGTGCACCAGGGAATGAAAGTGCTGGGCCTGTCGATCATCACCGACCAGTGTCTGCCCGATGCGCTGGAGCCCGCCAGTCTGGAACAGATTCTTGCGGTCGCCGGACGAGCCGAACCTCACCTCACTCGACTGGTCGCGGCGCTGGTACCTAAGATCGCATGACCTATCAGCCCTGGCCGGACGGCGGTGCCGACCGGATGGAACAGGAGCTGCTCGCCAAGTGGAAACAAGAGCGGCTCTTTGAGCAGACACTGGAGGCGACCCGCAACGGGCCGCCCTTCGTGTTTTTCGAGGGTCCCCCCACGGCCAACGGAAAGCCGGGGATCCATCACGTTTTCGCCCGGACCATTAAAGATCTGATCTGCCGCTTCCAGGCGATGCGGGGCAAATCGGTGACCCGGATCGCGGGGTGGGATACCCACGGACTCCCGGTGGAGATCGAGGTCGAGAAACAGCTCAAGCTGGTGGGCGGCAAAAAGGCCATCGAAGAGTTTGGGGTCGAAGAGTTCAACCGGCTCTGCCGTCAGAGCGTCTTCACCTACAAGACCGATTGGGAGAATCTCTCCAATCGGATCGCCTTCTGGCTCGACTACGACAACGCCTACGTCACCTACACCAACAACTACGTCGAGTCGGTGTGGTGGCTGCTGCGCCAGCAGTTCGAGAAGGACCTGCTTTATCGGGGACACCGGGTGCTGCCCTACTGTCCCCGCTGCGGCACCGTGCTTTCCAGTCACGAGCTGGCGCTGGGCTACGACAAGATTCGTGACAAATCGATCTACGTCACTTTCCCGCTGACTGACGGTTCCGGCCGCGAGCTGGTCATCTGGACCACGACGCCGTGGACCCTCCCCTCCAATGTGGCAGCTGCGGTCCATCCCGATCTCGACTACGGGGTGTACCAGAGCTCGGCCCACACCGGCCGCTCGTTCGTGATGGCCGCCGCACGGGAGGAGAAGCTCAAGGACATGCTGGGTGGGGAAGTGAAGCGGGTGGGGATGGTGAAGGGTGCCGACCTGAAGGGTCTTCGCTACCGCCGGCCGCTGGATGTGGTGGCGATGCCCGAAGGCAAGGATCACTCGGTGATCGTCGCGGGAGATTTCGTTACCGCGGAAGACGGTTCCGGTATCGTGCACATGGCGCCGGCCTTCGGTGCCGACGACTACGCCGCCGGGCAGAAGTACAATCTGGCGCTGGTCCGGCCGGTGGGGCCCGATGGCAATTTCACCGGTACCACCTGGCCCGAGATCGAAGGCAAGCTGGTTACTGCCGAAGAGACCAACGAAACCATCATCAAGCGGCTCAAGACCGACGGTCGCTGGCTCAAGACCGAGCAGTACGAGCACGACTATCCCTTCTGCTGGCGCTGCAACTCCAAGCTGATCTACTACGCCCGCGACTCCTGGTTCGTCCGCACCTCCAAGGTCAAGGAGCGGATGCTGGAGATCAATGCCAGGGTGAACTGGCAGCCGCCCGAGGTTGGGTCGGGCCGGTTTGGCGGCTGGCTGGAGAACAATGTCGACTGGGCCTTATCCCGCGACCGCTACTGGGGCACTCCGCTCCCGGTCTGGGTCTGCGATGGCAATGACAAGCACATCGAAGTAATCGGGAGTTTCGCCGACCTGTCCCGGCGCTGGGGTCAGCCACTGCCCGACAACTTCGATCCCCACAAGCCGTTCATCGACAGTTATACCTGGAAGTGTGACTGCGGCGGGACCATGCGTCGGGCTTCCGAGGTGATCGACACCTGGTACGACTCCGGGTCGATGCCCTACGCCCAGTGGCACTATCCCTTCGAGAATCAGGACCTGTTCAAGAGTCACTTCCCGGCCGACTACATCTGCGAAGGGGTCGACCAGACCCGGGGCTGGTTCTACTCGCTGCTGGCCATCGCGGTGACGGTCTTCGACAGCCCGGCATACAAGAACGTGATCGTCAACGAGCTGGTCCTCGATGCCGAGGGCCAGAAGATGTCGAAATCGAAGGGGAACGTGGTGAACCCGTGGGACATGATCGGTGAGTTCGGGGCCGACACCGTCCGATGGTACCTGCTGGCATCGAGCCAGGTGTGGCTGCCCAAGCGGTTCGACAAGCGGCAGATCCCCCAGGTGACCGGGGACTTCTTTCGCGCGCTCCGAAATACCTACGAGTTCTTCCGGCTCTATGCCCACCGGGTCCAGTCGGCCCCGCCAAGGGCCTCTCGCCCCGACTCCGATCGCTGGATCCTCAGTCGGCTTGACTCGACGATTATCGATGTAACCAGAGCTTGGGAGAGCTACGAACCGACCGCGGGGGTTCAGGCTCTCCGTGATTTCGTGGTAGACGACCTTTCCAATTGGTACGTGCGGGTGAGCCGGGACCGCTTTTGGGCACCCGATGGTGCGGCCGATGCGGCTGCCGTGGAGACGTTGCGGGAGTGTCTGACCGAGGTGAGTCGCCTGATGGCGCCGGCGGCACCGTTCGCCAGCGACTGGCTCCATCGGGCCGTGGCCGACCGGCCGGTACACCTCGCGGGCTGGCCTGCTGCAGCAGGGTCAACCCACTCGAAGCTCGAGCTGGCCATGGACGCGGTGCGGCGTCTGGCCTCGCTGGCCCGTGCGGCTCGGGAAAAGGCCAAGATTCGTGTCAGGCAGCCGCTCAAGACCATGCAGGTGGCGGTCCCTGCCGCCGTCCGGGGGACGGAATTCGAACGTTTGCTGGGAATCCTCCAGACCGAGGTGAACGTCAAACGGATCCAACCCGTGGAGTCCGATACCGACCTGGTGCGGCTCAAGGCTAAAGCCAACTTCCGGTCCCTGGGGAAGCGTTACGGCAAGCAGACCCCCGAGGTGGCCAAGGCGGCGGACCAGCTCAGCCCGGAACAACTTCGGGCCCTGGAGTCGGGCGGGGAAGCCCGGCTGGTCGTAAACGGAGCGGAAGTGGTTTATTTTTCCGAGGATGTGGTGGTTGAGCGGGAAGTCACCACCAGCTGGCTGGTGGAGAGTGACGGACCGTACGTCGCCGCGCTGGACCCTACGATCGACAGTCCGCTGGCCGCCGAGGGTCTCGCCCGAGAGCTGGTGAGTCACGTCCAGCGTCTCAGGCGGGACGCCGGCTACTTGGTGACCGATCGGATCGCGCTGGGCATCGAAGGACCGGAGGAGGTGCTCGCGGCGGCAGCGGCCAACCGCGAGTTCATCATGACCGAAACGCTGGCCCGAACTCTGGAACTCGGAAAGGCCATTCCCGGCGCCGATCAGCGCCATACAGTCGACGTTGAAGGATATCAGGTCACATTCACGATGCGGCGGCAACTCGCCGACTGAGGTCCGGATCAGGATAGCCGGACTGCACAAGGGGCAGGGACAAGGGCATGAACAAGAAGAACCTTACGCACTTTGAAAAGCGACTCATGGAAGAGCGGGCCCGGGTCATGAAGGAACTTGGTTATTACGACGAGTCCTTCAACGCCACCCTGCAGAATTCCGACGGCGACCTCTCTTCCTACTCCTTCCACATGGCCGATCAGGGGACTGACGCGATGGAGCGGGAGAAGCAGTTTCTCTTCGCTTCACAGGAAGGGCGCTATCTCTGGCACGTGAACGAGGCGCTCCGGCGGCTGTACAAGACCCCCGACAAGTTCGGGCTCTGTCATACCTGCGGCAAGGAAATCAACTTCGAGCGGCTGGACGCGCTGCCCCACGCGCGGCTCTGCATCGAGTGCAAGGAGAAGGAAGAGAATGGAAAGCGGCGCTGAGCGGCGGCTCTACTGGAGCTCCGGACTCGCCGTTCTCGCGGCCGACATCTTCACCAAGTACCTCGCCGAAAAGTATCTGTTGCGCTCGGCGGGGCGGGAGGTGATGGGAGACTGGTTTCAGCTGAGACTGGTCTACAATCCCGGCGCGGCGTTCGGTCTCGACCTGGGGCCGATGTCGCGCTGGATCTTCATGGGGGTGGCCATCGTCGCGGTGATCGCCCTGTTCCGGATGTCGGGTCATGCCCGGCCGGGCGACTGGTTCCGCCAGCTGGCGCTGGGTCTGGTGAGTGGTGGGGCACTGGGCAACCTGATCGATCGGGTGCGCTCGAGTCAGGGAGTGGTCGACTTCCTGGATCTCGGGGTAGGTCAGTGGCGCTGGCCCACCTTCAACGTCGCCGACATGGCGGTGAGCTGCGGCGCAATCGCACTGGCGATCTCGCTGTGGCGCGAGGATGCCCGTCGGGAAGCCGCGTTGGCTGCCGGCTCCGACAGCACGCCTCCGGAGCCGGTTACGGTCCGGTCGCCTGAATAGAACCGGGAGACGGGAGACGGGAGACGGAACTAATCTCAAGTCGGACCGCTCTGGTGTTCTCTTGGATCCCACCGAAAAATCCTTCTCCCGTCTCCCGCCTCCCGTCTCCCCAGACGCGGAGCTTTCCCGTCTGACGTTCTCGGTCCTGGCCCCGAAGACGGAGCGGCTCGATCGTTTTCTCGCCGATCAGCTCGCCTTCTCCCGCACCCAGGCTGCCCGCCTGGTCGCCGAAGAGTGTGTCTCGGTGAACGGCCAGACGGCCCGGGCCTCCCGGACGCTGGAGCGCAGGGATCAGGTCGCCATCAGGTTTCCCGAAGCAGGTCCGCCCCGCACGCTCAAGCCCGCCCCGATGCATCTGGAGATGGTGTATGAGGACGACCACCTCGCGGTCATCGACAAGCCCGCGGGCCTGGTGGTGCATCCCGCCCCTGGGCATTGGGACGACACGCTGGTCAACGCGCTGGTTGCCCGGGGTACCACCCTGGCCGGCGGAGCTGAGGGAAGGCCCGGCATCGTGCACCGATTGGATCGCGATACCTCGGGTCTGATGGTCGTCGCCAAAACCGATCTGGCCCACCGCCGGCTGGGTGCATTGCTGGCGGCGCGGCGAATCTCCCGGAGATATGCCGCGCTGAGCTGGGGTCATCTCGACCAAAGCCCAACCGTCATCGACGCCCCGTTGGCCCGGGCCCAGCAGGACCGGAAACGGGTCGCGGTTACCCCCAATGGCCGGGCTTCCCGGACCGATGCCTATGTGGTCGCCCGGTTCGACCTGGTGGAGTTGCTCAGACTGGAACTGCATAGCGGGCGGACCCACCAGATCCGGGTGCACCTCTCCCACATAGGCCATCCCGTAGTGGGAGACCCGGTTTATGGGGCTGGGGGAAGCCGCCGGATGAGTGGTTCCCAGCGGACTGCCGCAGAGGCATTAGAAAGGCTGGCACCTCGGCAGGCTTTGCACGCTGCGTGGCTCTCGTTCCGCCATCCGATAACTGGAAAAGACCTCGATTTCCGCTCGGAATGGCCCGCCGATCTGGCGCCCCTCCTAGTCAGTGCGGCGGGCCAAAGAGATGCCGTTGCTCAGTCCGGAGCCCTTGCGTATCTTCGTTTCTTTGAAGCACATGGCTAACCAAACCGCGCTCCGGCTGGTGCTCTTCAGACTGGGTTCCCTGGTCTGCGCCGCTCCGGCCACCGGGGTGAGGGAAGTCATCCCCGCCGGGTCGCCCACCCGGATCCCCGGCGCCAGCAGAAGCGTGACCGGGCTTCTTAATGTCCGGGGAACGCTGCTGACCGTGGTAAGTGGTTCGCGGGTGATCGGCCTGACCGGCTCCGAAGAAGAACCGGAATCGGTCCTGGTGCTGGATTTCAGCGGCCGCTCGGTAGGACTCGCCGTGGATGAAGTCCTCGACCTGATCGAGGTTCAGGACGATCAATTAGAAGATGGAGAAGCGCTGCCGGGGATCGATCAGCGGCTGGTCCGGCAGGTGGGTCATCATGGCGACCGAGTCTTTGCGGTCCTGGATATTGAGGCCTTGGTACTTCCGCTGCTTGGTTGAGTCGGGCCATGAGCCATTGGCCATCGGCCGTTAGCTGGGTTCCAGCAGCGGTTGAGGACGGTGGTTGGTGGGAGATGATCCGCTAACGGCTAACGGCCAAACGGAGGACTGCGTGAGCCACACGGTACTAGTCTGCGACGATGCCATCTTCATGCGCACGATGATCTCGGACATCCTGGCGCAGGCGGGCTTCGAAGTCGTGGGCGAGGCCGAGACCGGTCGAGAGGCGGTAGAGAAGTACCGTCAGCTCAAGCCGGATCTGGTCACCATGGACATCGTGATGCCGGATATGGGCGGGATCGAAGCGGTCCGGGAGATCTGCAAGGACGACGCAGACGCCCGGATCCTCATGTGCAGCGCGATGGGACAACAGGCTCTGGTGGTCGAGGCGATCCAGGCCGGCGCCAAGGATTTCGTAGTAAAGCCGTTCCAGCCTTCCCGGGTGCTCGAAGCGGTACAGCGCGTCCTCGGCTGAGGCCATGGACCTCTCCCGCTACGCAGCCCTCTTCCTCACCGAGAGCCGCGAACAGCTGAGCGCCTGCGGTCAGGCGCTGCTGGACTGGGAGCGGACGCCCGGCGCGGTTGAGCCGGTCGTCAATTTGTTCCGCGCCATGCACACCTTCAAAGGCATGGCGGCGGCCATGGGGTACTCCAACCTGACGGAGCTGGCCCATCGGACCGAGTCGGTGCTGGATCTGCTGCGGAGCGACCCCGCGTCGGGTCGCGAGCTGATCGATCTGTTTTTCCGGATTACCGATGCGCTGGAGCAGGGTGTCTCCGGCGCCATCGAAGGGGGCGACTCGAAGCTCGACTTCACTCCGCTCCTGAGTGAACTCGATCAGGCTTCTGTCTCTACCACCCCGACGGGCAGCTGGGCGATCCCCGCCAAAGCGCCGGAGCCTGCCGCCGCCGCTCCGGCCGCTGGAGCCCGCGAAGTCCGGGTGACGATTCGCCCCGGTGCGGTCATGCGAGGGGCACGCGCAACGCTGGCAGTGCGCAAGGCGGAGGCGCTGGGAAGCGTCACCGGCATCCGGCCCCAGCCGGCAGCGTTCGAGCAGGAGGACTTCGACGGGCGCTTCAGCTTCATGTTGCAGTCGCCGGCGGGCGAGAATGAAATCATCGCCGCGATTCGGTCGGCCGGTGATGTCGCCGAAGTGGGGTTCGGAGCGGTGGCTGAAGAGAACGCCACCGAGGTCGCTGGACGGGGCCGCCAGATCCGGATCGATCTTCGCCGGCTGGATGCCCTGATGAACCTGGTGGGCGAGCTGGTGGTGGCGAAGGGCCGGCTGGGTGAACTGGCGGAAGAACACGATTCGCCCGAACTCAAGGCGGTGTCGGCCCGGATCAGCCGGGTGGTCAGCGATCTCCATGGAGAAGTGACCCAGGCCCGCATGACCCCGGTGTGGCAGGTGTTCGACCGCTTCCCCCGGGTGGTGCGCGACCTCGCTCGCCAGTTGGGCCGGCGGGTGCGCTTCGAAGTAGAAGGAGAAGAAACTCAGCTCGATCGGGCCATCCTGGACGATCTGGGCGAGCCGCTGATCCATCTGCTGCGGAACGCGGTGGACCACGGCATCGAACGCCCGGCGGTGCGCAAGAAAGCCGGCAAGCCGGAAGAAGGACTGATCCGGATCTCGGCGGCCAGCGATCGCACTACGGTGCTGATCCGGGTCAGTGACGACGGCAAGGGCATCGACCGCGCCAGGCTGTTGCCCGAGGCGATCAAGGCGGGGATGCTGCAGGCCGGCGCGACCGAGCTGGCCGACGATGTCCTGCTCCGGCTGCTGAGCCGTCCGGGTTACTCGACCGCGGAGAAGGTGACCGACGTGTCGGGTCGCGGTATGGGAATGGACGCGGTGCTTTCCCGGGCCCGATCACTGGGTGGCTCGGTCGAGATCCAGACGCTGCCGGGCCGGGGAACCACGTTCACCCTCCGGCTGCCGATGACGCTCGCGATCGTGCGGGCTCTGCTGGCCCGGGTGGGCGAGGAGCGCTATGCGATTCCGCTGGCCGGAATCGCCGAGACGGTGGAGTTCCATCCCGACCGTCTGGCTGCGCTGGAAGGCCGAGAGGCGTATGTCCTGCGGGACACGCTGGTGCCGACGGTGCGGCTGAGAGACAAGCTGGGGGTGGTGGGATCCCGGCCGGCCGGGCGGGTTCCCGCAATCATCGTGGAAGTGGGCGAACGGCGCGCTGCTCTGGTGGTCGACGCGCTGGTAGGCCAGCAGGAAATAGTGGTGGAACCCTTCGATGCACCGAAGGGCACGCTCCCCGTGTTCAGCGGAGCCACGATACTCGGTGATGGAGCACCGGCGTTGATCGTGGATCCAGCGGCGCTGGTGTGAGGAGGCCCGGATGGATGACGTGAGGGAACTGCACGCGCTGCAGCGAGACGCACTCCGCGAGGTGGCCAATATCGGGGCCGGCCACGCGGCCACGGCGCTCTCCCAGCTGACCAACCGGCGGATCATGATCAGCGTGCCGGAGGTGAATATCGTCCGGCTCGAGGAGGTGCCCGAGATCCTCGGCAAGGCCGACGATGTCGTCGCGGCGGTGCTGATGCACATGATGGGCGACCTCACCGGCCGCACCCTGGTGCTGTTCCCCGAGGAGAGCGCCAGGACCCTGGTGGATATCCTGCTTCGCCGTGAGGTGGGGACGACCAAGGACTTCACCGAGATGGAACAGTCCGGCCTCAAGGAAGTCGGCAACATTCTCTCCAGCGCCTATCTCAACGCGCTGTCCGATTTCATGGGAATGATGCTGGTGCCCTCGGTGCCCAGTCTGGCCATCGACCTTTGCGGGGCGGTGCTCACTTCCATCTACATGAACTTCGGGTACGATCGCGATTACGTCTTCTGCGTCGAGACCCAGTTCCTGTTCGAGGACCCGGGGCTCAAGCTGCGCGGGCATTTTCTCCTGCTTCCTGACCTCGCCAGCCTCCGGGCCATCTTCGACGCCATCCGGCTGACCTGAGGGCTCCGTGACCGGGCCCGCGCTGTCTGATCGCGATCTTTCGGTCCTCCGTTCTTTCGCCCGGCGGATCGACTCCGCCGATGCCGGCGCCCACAATAACCTGGGCGTCTTCTACTATCAAAAAGGGATGATCCCCGAGGCGATCGAGGAATTTCTCCGTGCGCTGGAGCTGGATCCGCGCATGCAGACCGCCAAGGAGAATCTGGAGATTGCCTACCACTCGACCGGTTACTACGACCGGCGGGTGGCCGAACTGCGGGAGCGGCTGCGCCGCGATCCGATGGACCACGCGGCCCGCTGGGAGCTGGGCCGGACCTGCGCCGCCCTGGGGCAGTGGTCCGAAGCGGTCACCGAGTTCGAGGGCTTGTTAGCCCGGAAGCCGGACGATGTCGCGGTCCTGATTCAACTCGGTCTGGCCGAACGGGGCCGGGGCAACCTCGAAGCCGCCACCGGTGCCTTCGAAAAAGCCCGGGCTCTCGATCCCGCGAGCTCGGTAACCCTGTTCTACTACGGCGAAGCCCTCTACAACCGGGGGCTCAACGAACAGGCCCGTCAGGCGCTCGAGTCCGCGGTCCAGAACAATCCCGACAACGCCGACGCCTACTATCTGCTGGCCTTTGTCTACGGTGACATGGGCGAGCATGAGAAGGCCCGTGCGGCCACCGGCAAGGCCACCAAGCTCAACCCCACGCTGGCCCGGGCCCAGAGCAACCTTTCGCTGCAGCGGTACGCCGGGCTGGCCGATCCCGCCGCCGCCGGCCCGCTCTCCCGCAAGAGTGCACCCCGTCCCCAGGTGGTCGAAGGCTCGGGTCTGGCGCACTACAACCTCGGTCTCGCGTTCCGGCAGAAGGGTTACTACGTCGAAGCGCTGCGGGAGTATCGCCTGGCGCTGGAAGCCGGCGAAGACATGCGGCTGGTGCGTCAGGCAATGGCCGAAGTGCATCTGCTGAGGCGCGACCTGGCCGCGGCGCTGGAACTGTACGATGCCCTGCTGGAAGACGATGCCGGTTCGCCCAAGCTCTGGAATGAGCGGGGTATCTGCCTCCATCAGTCAGGAAGAAGGGATGAAGCCGCCGCGTCGTATGAGAAGGCGATCGGGGCGGACCCCAACTACGCCCTGGCCTGGAACAACACCGGGGTGCTCCGGACCCAGTCTCCCGACGACGATTTGGCGCTGGAAGCCTTTCAGCGGGCTCTGAGATTCCGGCCCGATCTGGCCGCCGCGCGACTGAATCTGGCCCTGGCGCTGTTCCACCGGCGCCGGTTGCAGCTGTCCCTGGAGGCCTATCGCCAGGTGTTGTCGGAGCAGGGCCAGAATGCGGTGGCCTGGAATGGGGTGGGTCTGGTCCTGGTCGAGCTCAAGCGGTTCGAAGATGCCAAATCGGCCTTCTCCCGCGCGGTGGAGGCGGATCCTAACAACGCCTCGGCTCACTACAATCTCAGCTTCACTCTGAGTCACCTGGGTGACTTCGACGGTGCGCTTCGGGCAACCAAACGGGCCCTGGAGCTGGAACCGTACTACGTCGCCCAGAAGTACTCGCTGACGATCGATCTCCAGTACGAGAACACCGAAATTGCGGTGGTGCCGGAGATTTCGGCCGATGTCACGGCCGATCAGGTGGGCGGTGAGTTCAACTTCGACGAGCGGCTGCTGGACCGGATTTTCGACGAACTGCAGCCGCCCGAGAAGCCGGCCGCATTGGCCACCGCCGACGATCCCCTCGCGTTGGCCGGCGACTATATCGCCAAGGGCTTCCTGGAACACGCCTCGGCCCAGATCGAACGGGCGCTGCAGCGGGGCGGGGACCAGGCCCGGGCCACGACCCTGATGGGCGAGATCTTCGCCCGGCGGGGGCTTCACGGCGAAGCCCTGGAGCGGTTCCGCGAGGCGCTGGTGCTGGCGCCCGGCTCCGCCCGGGCGCTCCTGGGAGAAGCCAAGGCGCTGTTGGCGCTTGATCGCGGGGCCGAGGCGCTGGAAAGCTCCGACCGGCTGATTCGGGCGGCGCCCGAGGAGGTGGACGGGCTGGTGGTGGTCGCCCGCGTGAGGCTGGCGGCCAATCAGGCCACCGCGGCCCGAGACGCGTTGCGGCTGGCCCGCGATCTCGAGCCCGGTCGCCCCGATCTGCTGTTGCTCGAATCGGGAGTCTCGGCCCAGCTGGGAGACATCGAAGGCGCGGTCGATGCCTGTCAGGCTGCTCTGCAGCTCGATCCTTCGGTTCCCCAGGCCTGGCGTGATCTCGGCAAGATCGAAGAGCGGCGGGAGAACTGGATCGGTGCCAAGGTCGCCTATCAGAAGGCGCTCGATCTGCTCCCGACCTACATGGAAGCGGCGCTGGCGCTGGGCGACCTGTACCGGCGGACCGAGACGGCCAAGCAGGCGGTCGACTTCATGGTCGAGGTGCTGATCTCGGATCCCTGGGATCTGGATGCGCTGTTGTTGCTGGGCCGGGCTCTGCTCGACGATGGCCGCCCGGAACAGGCGCTCGAGGCGCTTGACCGGCTGCTCAAGTTCGAGCCCGACAACGACGCCGGACTGTTCCATCGCGGCATCGCACTGGCGCGAGTGCGGCGGTATGCCGAAGCGGTGCGGACCTGGGAGCGGGTGGTCCAGGTGAATGCCTCGGGCCCGTTCGCCCAGGCGGCCCGGACTCACGCCCGTTCGGCCCGCGACCTCCAGCACATTTTCGCTGGAGCCGCCTGATATGCCGATCGAAGGCCCGCTCAAGGAACTGAGCATCCACGATGTCTTCCAGCTGCTCGATCTCAGCCGGAAGACCGGGACGCTCCGGGTGGCCTCTGATCTCCGGCAGAATGCCGGCACGGTGTACTTCGAAGATGGGGTGGTCGTCGGAGCCGAGATTCGCAGCAATCCCCATCCGCTGGGACGCCTGCTCAATCGGGCCGGTCGCATCAGCGAGGCCGATCTCAGTCGCACCCGGGCGCTCCAATCGGCCGGAGATACCCGGCGGCTGGGAGAGATCCTGGTGGCCGAAGGTCTGGTGAGCCAGCGGGATCTCAATCGCTATGTGCGGCACCAGATCGAAGAAGTGGTGTTCGAGCTGGTGGGCTGGTCGGAAGGGTACTTCGCGTTCGAAGAAGGCAAGCACGGCGAGTGGCCCACTGAGGCCGCTACCCGGATCGCCACCGGTGTGCTGCTCATGGAAGCAGCCCGCCGGACCGATGAGTGGTCCCGGATTGAGAAGAAGATCACTCACCTCGGTCTGGTGCCCAAACTGGCGCCGGTGGTCGATACCGCGTCGCCGCTCGACCTGCTTCCCGCCGAATGGGAAGTGCTGACCGTGATCGATGGAGAGCGCTCGGTGCGGGAGCTGGCCAGTGCGCTGGGGCGGCCCGAGTTCGAAGTGGCCCGTACGCTCTTCGGTCTGGCCACGGCCGGGATTATTCTGCTGGAGGATCCGGCTCGTCGGGCGGTCGAAGCGATCGGCAGTGCCGATCTTCCGATTCTGCTGGGCGAAGTGGACCAGCTGCTGGGTTCCGGAGATCCCGACGCCGCGGTGCAAGCCGCCGAACAGGCGGTCGCGGGTCATCCCGAGGAGTCGTTGGCTCACCTGGCGCACGGACGGGCCCTGCTGGCCGCGGGCCGTTATCCCGAAGCCTCGGAGTCGCTCTGGCAGGCAGTGCAAATCGATCCGGTGTCGGCACCGGGGCACCGGTTGTTCGGATTGAGTCTGGCCGCGATGGGAAGATTCCGCGAAGCGGCCCAGGTCTGGGACCAATGGAAGCGTCTGGCGGATCGTCCGCCAGAGGAAGATGCACAGATGGCGGTAGTCGACCGGGTTCGCCAGGCCGCGTTATCGATCGAACTGGCGCTGCGGGGGTCGCGTGACTGAAGACATCCGCGCCCTCAGTGCTCAATACGCCTCCGACCCGTCCAGTCTGGTCTTTCTCCGGCTGGCCGAGGCGCTGCGGCAGCGCCGTCAGCTCGATGCGGCCCTCAAGATCGCGTTGCAGGGTCTCTCCCGGTATCCCCACCTCCCTGAAGCCCACGATCTCTACGCCCGGATCCTGACCGACAAGCACGACTACGCCAACGCCTTCGACGAATGGGATACGGTGCTGCGACTGGCGCCGGACCATCTCGGCGCCCACAAGGGCATCGGCTTCCTCTACTACCGGGCCGGTGAACCGGACCACGCGCTCTATCACCTGCGCCGGGCGGCGCAGCTGGATCCCCAGGACGCCGGGCTGCACGCCGCGGTCGAGCGGGTGGCCGGCGGTGAAGAGATCTGGGAGATGCCGATGCCGGAAGCGCCGGCCGAGGAGTTGGTGGAGGAGGTTCCCGGGCCTGCGCCGGTCGCGACCGCCACCGCCGATCCGTTCGGCTCGCTCGAAGGTGCCAGCGAGCGCCTGCTGCTGGTGGACCAGGACGGCTTCCGGCTGGGCGGCTCGCTCCACTCGGCCGAGGGAGTCGATGTGAGCGATGCCGCCGCCGCGGTCCTCGCCGGGGCGGCCCGCGAGGCGTCCCGGGCGGCCCGAATGCTGGAACTGGGCGAATGGGGCCAGCTCACGATTGAAGCTGCCGGGGTCAGTGTCTGCGTGATGCGCCCCACGGCTGATACCACGCTGCTCTCTGCCATGGATGCCGGTCTGCCGGCCGGTCAGCTCTCCTACTTCGCCGAACGCGCCGCCAAGACCGCGCGGACCTGGCTGGAGCGGGCCCGATGAGCGCCCCCTATATCGGCATGCTCGACTCCCTGACCCGGCTCCGGGGAATCCGGGGGGCGATGGTCGTGTCGGTCGAAGACGGTCTGGTGGTAGCCGAATCGCTCATGTCGGGGATGAAGGGTCCGCCCCTCGCAGCCCTCTCGGCGACGCTGGCCGGGCGAGTGAGCGAGCTGACTGCCTCATCGGGTCATGGGGTGCCCCGTTTCCTGCACTTACAGGGTTCCGAGGGGGCGCTGCTGGTGGCGCCGGCCAACGGTGATCTGCTGCTGGTGGCGGTGGCCGGCCGAGACGTGCCGCTGGGACTCTTGCGGCTCGAGATGCTGCGCATGGCGGAGCGGTTGACCTGATGAAGGCAATCGAACCGTGGGTGCTCGGTCCGCTGGGAACCTTCGTCACCGAGTCGCAAGCGCGGCTTGCGTTGTTGATGACCACGTCGGGTCAGGTGGTGGCCCAGCATGGCTTCGCCGGCTCGATGGATCTGATGGCCTCCGCCGCACTCGGCTCGGGGATCATCGCCTCCGCCAGTGAGCTGGCGGTGCAGATGGGATGGGAACCGTTCCGGGTGGTGATGCATCACGGCGCCCGGCGGGCCCATTTCCTGGGGTGGTTCGACACGCCCAGGGGCAAATGGATTGCGCTGGTCGTCTTCAGTCCGGATACCAAGCTCGGACTGGTGCAGCTGTTTTTCGAGCGGATGGTGGAGGAACTGGTGGCGGCGGCGCCGCCCGAGCCGGTGCAGAAAAAGGAAGTCCTCGCCGCCGATTTCGAGCGGGAACTCAACGCAAGTCTGCGCTCCCTCTTCGGGCGATAGACCATGTCCCTCGTCAACTTCACGACCCGCGAGATCACCTGCAAGATCGTGTATTACGGGCCGGGCCGGTCCGGGAAAACCACGAATCTGCAGTACATCTACGGCAGGGTGCCCGAAGCGCGCCGGGGCCGGATGGTCAGTCTGGCCACCCAGACCGACCGGACCCTGTTCTTCGACTTCCTGCCGCTCGACCTGGGGGTGATCAGCGGATTCACCACCCGGTTCCAGCTCTATACCGTGCCGGGCCAGGTCTACTACAACGCCACCCGGAAGCTGGTGCTGCAAGGAGCTGACGGGGTGGTTTTCGTGGCCGACAGCCAGGCCCGCCGGCTGGACGACAATGTGGAGAGTCTGCAGAACCTGCAGGCCAATCTGCTGGGGCAGGGTGTGGATGTGCGGAGTTTCCCCATCGTGCTGCAGTACAACAAGCAGGACCTTCCGTCCGATCTGATCCTCACCGCGGCCGATCTCGACGACGCCCTGAACTTCCGGGGCTACCGGAGCTTCGCCGGTGATGCGGTTCGGGGAGCCGGTGTCTTCGAGACCTTGAAGGGCATTTCCGAGATGGTGCTCAAGCGGCTGGCGGCATCCGGCGCGGGAGTGGCGTGAGCATCCGGCTCAACCCCCGTTATCGGTTCGACGCCTACGTGGTAGGCGCCGCCAACCGGCTGGCCGTCACCGCCGCGAGGGCGGTGGCGGAATCGCCGGCCGCGGTCTACAACCCGCTGTTTGTCTACGCCGGGTCGGGCCTGGGCAAGACCCACCTGCTGATGGCGATGGGCCACCACGCGCTGGAGGTGAATCCGCAGCTGGCGGTGGAGTATCTCACCCTCGACGAGTTCATCGAAGCATTCCATGCCGCCATCGCCGCCGGTCAGGGCGAGGCCTACCGCCGGCGTTACGCCGATGTGGGGCTGCTGCTGGTGGATGACGTGCAGTTCCTGACTCATCGCCGGGAGATGCAGGCCGAGCTGCTGCGGCTGACCAATACCATGTTGAGCGCCGGGCGCCAGATCGTGCTTTCCAGTGATCGCCCGCCCAACGAAATCGAAGCCCTGGACGAGCGGCTGATTCAGCGCTTCGCCGGTGGACTGGTCATCGACATTTCGGCGCCCGATTACGAGACCCGGGTTGCCATTCTCCGCCGACAAGCCGAAGAACGCAAAGCCGATTTCGATCCCAGCGTGATCGATGCGGTGGCCACCCTGCCGATCGGCAGCATCCGGGAACTGATCGGCGCACTCAACCGGCTGATCGCGTTCCAGGCGGTGAGTGAAGGACCGATTACCTCCATGGCCGCGCGGGCGGTGCTGGCCAAGACGATGCCCCAGACGGTGAGGGCAGGTGCTCTCGCTGGTAACGCCGCCGGAGCAACGTCCGTCTCGCCCGTTCTGCCCGTCTCAGAGACTGGCGAGACGGGCGGTGGCGTGTTCGGCACCGGTAGCGGGCGCGACGAATTCGGCTCTTTCCTCACCGAAATCACCTCGGCCGTCGCCCGTCAGGTCGAAGCCTGGCGGGGGCGAGTGGCTGAAGCGGTGATGCGCTGGGAAGGTGAAGGCTACCGGACCGAACGATTGCAGCGGCTGCTCGAGGGCGAAGCCCCGGTCGACCCCGATCGCGCGCTGCACGACTACGAAGACGATATCGAGCAGCTGAAGGCCCTCCAGGTCGAGGCCCAGGAGCTGGATCCCGCCTTGGCCGGCCGGCCGATCTTCCACGATCCCGACCGGATGGAAGAAGCCCGGACCGAGGTTCAGAAGGCTCGGGACGGATTGAGCCCACCTCCGGGCCCGTCGCCCATCTGGCGGATCGATGAATTCGTCGAGTCTCCCTCCAACCGGGTGGCGGTACGTGCCGCCCGATCGGTGCTTGATCTTCCGGGCCAGCAGTACAACCCGCTGGTGATCATCGGCGGAAGCGGGGTCGGCAAGACTCACATGCTGAACGCGCTCGGCAATGAGCTGGCCGAGGCGCCCGGTTCGTTGGTGGCCTGCCTGCAGGCGCAGGATTTTGTCGACGATCTGATCAAGGCTATCGACAAGGACAAAGTCGCCTGGTGGCGGGCCCGCTTCCGCCGGATCACCGCGCTGCTGCTCGACGATGTGCACCTCCTGGCCGGCAAGGATCGGACTCAGGAGGAATTGTTCTGGCTGTACAACCAGATGGCCGAGAGCGGACGCCAGATGGTGTTCACCTCGGCGGTGCCGCCCGGGGAACTGCAGCAGATCGAAGAACGGCTGCGGACCCGGCTCGAAGGCGGTCTGGTGGTCGAGCTTCCCACTCCCGACAAGGAAGTTCGCGAGGCGATTGTTTCGAAAGTATTGCGGGAGAAGACCGGCGAAGCCGAACCGGAACTGGCCGGCTATCTGGCGGCTCGACCGGTCGAGACGGTGCGTGCCCTGCTGGGGTTGGTGCAGCGCGTCCTCGCCGCGGCCGAGGCCGAGCAGGAGAAGGTCTCCACCGGAATCGCTCGACAGGTCCTGGAGGGGAGTCCGGCCGGCCCGGCCCGGCGCACCACCGGGAGCCGCACCAGCGGCCTGCTCTCGCCCACCGGCAATCTGCGCAGCCGGGAAAAGATGGTGTGGGATTGGCCTGACATCGCCGACCGCCTGATCGAGGATCCCCGGTAATGGCGATCAAGGGAAGTCTCAAGGAAGCCAGTCTTCCGGACGTGCTGCAACTGCTGGCACTGGGGAAGAAGACCGGCTGTCTTGCCATTGCCGACCGGCAGAACTTCGGCTCGATCTATTTCGACGAGGGGAGAATCTGTTACGCCGCGCTGGTCAACCGGCGGGACCGGATCGGCGACCTGCTCCGGAAAAACCAGCTGGTCACCAACGAACAGCTCGACGCAGCGATCAAGACCCAGGAGGCTCACCGCGAGCGCCGGCTGGGAGACATCCTCATCGAGATGGGCGCCGTCGCCAAGGAAAAGCTGGAGCGGCTCCTCTTTCTGCAGATCGAAGAGGCGGTGTATCACCTGTTCACCTGGACTCAGGGCTCGTTCAACTTCGAAGCCGGAGTCAAGCCGGATCACCAGGTCTACACGGTGTCGATCAACCCCGAGTCACTGCTGCTGGAGGGCGCCCGCCGGGTCGACGAGCTGAGTCAGATCGAGAAGAAGATCCCCAGCTTCGATCTGATCTTCGCGGTCGATCCCGGTCACCCGGTCGGCACGGAAGTCGAACTCTCGCCCCAGCAGCAGAGACTGCTGCCGCTGCTGGACGGAACTCGCGATGTCCGGATGATGATCGACGAGTGCGACATGATCGAGTTCGACGCGGTGCAGGCGTTGTACGGTCTGATTACCGCGGGATATGTGCGGCGGGCCGGTACTTCGGCCAAGCCGGTAGTGCCCCGGGCCAACGACACCCGGGTGCAGGAACACCGCAATCTGGGAATCGCCTTCTTCAAGACCGGCATGCTGGACGAGGGGCAGCGGGAGTTTCGCCGGGTGGTGGACCTCAACCCTGACGACCCCAGCGCCCCGTTCTATCTGGGTTTGATCGCGCTCAAGCAGGCTCGCTGGCTGGAAGCAGTTGATGTCCTGCAGCAGGCCGCCGAACGCACCGGCCGCCGAGCCGCGGCGCTCCATAATCTCGCGTTCGCCTTCGAACAGCTGGGCCGATTGGCCGAAGCGGAAGCGGCCTACAGTGAGGCGGCGGGGAAGGCCCGGGAAGATGCCCGGATCATGCTGGGCTGGGGCGTCACCGCGCTCAAGCGAAACGATACCGAGGTGGCAGTAAGCCGGCTGCAACGGGCCGGCGAGCTGCTGGGTGAGCGGACCAAGCCGCCGACCTGGTACTGGGCCATGAGCCTGGCGATTGCCTGTCAGGGAGACCTCATCGAGGCGATCGAGCTGGCCACCCAGGGGGTGAGCACCCATGGGAACAGCGCCGTGCTTCGCAACAACCTGGCGGTGCTGCAGGAGCTGGCCGGCGATCTCGCCGACGGTGAAGCGATGCTGCGTACTGCGCTTGCCGAGGATCCCACCCTGCCTCAGGTCTCCAAGAATCTGGGCGACCTGCTGTATCGGGCCGGCCGCTATGAGGATGCGTTCGAGGCCTACGAGCGGGCCGCCAAGCTCAATCCCGATCTGGGCGACGATCTCTACTTCAAGATGGGGAACATCGCGTTCAAGCGGCGGGATAAGGACAAGGCGCGAGTCTGCTGGAAGCGGGTTACCGAACTGAACCCGGGCCACCAGCTGGCCCGGGCCAATCTCGACACCCTGGACGCGACCGCGTGAGCGCCGCGGAGGACCCGGGGTTCGCCGCGCTGGCCTCTCGTATTGCCGGCGAAGCGGGGCTCGACGTCGGAGCCTACAAGGATCGCTGTCTCCGCCGGCGGATCGCGGTGCGGATGCGGGCCTGCGGAGTACATACCTATCACGAGTACCTGGGGGTCCTGGACCGGACTCCGGGAGAGTTCGAGCGGCTGCTCGACGCGCTGACGATCAACGTCACCAAGTTCTTCCGCAACCGGGAAACCTGGGACACCCTGGCGGTCAATGTGCTGCCGGGCCTGATCAAGTCGCGCGATGGCCGGGTCCGGGCCTGGAGCGCGGGGTGTTCCTCGGGCGAAGAGCCGTACACCATCGTGATGCTGTTCGCCATGGTCCTGGAAAAAGCCGGCCGGATCGGCTGGCTGGAGCGGATCCGGGTTGATGCCACCGATTTCGACAAGGCATCGCTGGAAGCGGCCCGGACTGCACGGTATCCGCTGAAAGCATTCAGTGAGGCACCCTCCGATGCGCCCCGGCGTTTCTGCACCGCGCTGGACGCCGAGAACGTGGAAGTCCGCCCGGAGATCCGGGCCCAGGTGGAATTCCGCCGGCATGACCTGCTGCGGGATCCACCGGTCACCCAAGGCTACGACCTCATCTTCTGCCGCAACGTGGTGATCTACTTCGATCGCGAGACGCAGGAAAAACTGATGTCACGCTTCACTGACGCCCTGGCGGCGGACGGTTACCTGGTGCTGGGGAAGGTGGAGACCATCTTCGGCCCGGCCCGGGACCGGCTCAATCTGATCGATCCGCGCGAGCGGATTTATCGGCGGGTGGCCTGATGGCTGAGGAATTGCTGGTAAGGGTGGCGGATCTCCGCGCCGGCAAGGGCGACGCGGTACTGGTTACCCTCGGCCTGGGAAGCTGTATCGCCATCGTAGTCCACGACCCGGTCGCCAAAGTCGGCGGTTTGGCCCACATCCTGTTGCCCTCCCGGTCGCTGAGCCGGGGTGGGGATAATCCCGGCCGATTCCCGCAGACTGCCATGCCGCGCCTGCTGGAGGAGATGGTGGCGCTGGGCGCCGATCCCCGGAGGCTGGTGGCCAAACTGGTGGGGGGCGCCAGCATGTTCGCCAACCTGGTGCCGGCCGGATCGATGCAGATGGGCGATCGGAACGTGATCTCGTCCCGCGAAGTGCTCCATCAGCTGGCGATCCCGATTGTCGCCGAATCGGTGGGAGGCAATGAAGGCCGGTCGATCTGGTTTCATGTGCTGGAAGGGAAACTGCAGGTCCGGTCGGTAGGCCATGGTGTCCAGCTCCTCTGACCTGCCGGGTGTTCTAGTCGTCGACGACAGCCCGTTTTTCCGCCGGCTGGTCAGTGAGCTGGTGGTCGGCTCGGGCGAGTTCCGGGTGATCGGGAACGCCAGCAATGGGGTGGACGCGCTGGAGAAGGTCCACGCCCTGCAGCCCGATCTGATCACCATGGACATCCAGATGCCGGAGCTCGGTGGTCTGGATGCCATCGGATACATCATGTCGGAGGCGCCCCGGCCGATTGTAGTAGTAAGCGCCCACGCGGGTCACGGTTCGGCCGCCTCGATCCGGGCCCTGGAGCTCGGCGCGGTCGAGGTGGTGCCCAAGGACGACGGCCAGGGGCAGGTCTCGGCACTGCGGATTGCTCCCAGGCTGATCGCCGCCTTGAGAGCGGCGGTCGCCGCCGACGTGCGCAAGGTGCCGGTGCTGGCCCGGCCGAGGGTGAGCGGGGCCTTTCCCGGATTGGTGCGGCCGGCCGGCGAGGCTCGACGCTGTGTCGCCATCGCGGCATCGACCGGTGGACCCAGGGCTCTGGCGGAACTGGTGCCCGGTCTGGCGATTGGATTCGAAGCGGCGGTGCTGATTGTCCAGCACATGCCACCTGGATTCACCCGCAGTCTGGCCGAGCGGTTGAACGGCTTGTCAGCGCTGAAGGTGGTTGAAGCGGAGAGTGGGATGGAAGTGCTGGCGGACACCGCCTACGTGGCACCGGGAGACTACCATATGCGGGTCACCTCCACCCGAGAGGGACTGCGACTGGCTCTGGACCAGGGTCCCACCGTGTGGGGTGTGCGGCCGGCCGCCGATCCGCTCTTTCATTCGGTGGCCACTACCTTCGCGACCGCGTCGGTCGGCGTGGTGCTGACGGGGCTGGGCAAGGACGGCGCCGCCGGTCTCCGGGCCATTCACGATCAGGGTGGAGTGGGAATCGCCCAGGACAAGAGCACCGCCACGATCTACGGCATGCCGGGCGCGGCGCTTGAAGCTGGCGGGGCCGATCTGGTCCTGCCGCTGGGTTCGATCGCCGAACGTACCGGAGTGCTGCTGCGGGAGTTGCCGAGACGATGAGATACAGGACCAAAGGCGTTCTGCTGGTCAAAACCGGTGGCCGACGGCTCGGTCTCCCGCTGGGCGGGGTGCTCGAGGTGGGCGAGGCCTGCCGTTGCGAGCGGATTCCGGGAACCGCGCCGGCGGTGCGCGGGGTGATGCAGGCCCGCGGCCGGCTGGTGCCCCTGGCTCACCTCGGTGCGCTGGTCAGTGGGGAGCCTTGTCCCGCCCCGGACCCCGAGGGTGCGGTGGTGCTGGCCAAAGTCGCCGACCGGTTGCTGGCGCTGGAAGTCGATGCCGTCGACGCTGCGCCCGATCAGGAAGTCCTGCCCCCACCCGACGGGTCGATTCTCGCCGAATGGGCGCTGGGGGTGGTCCGGCAGGACAATGGCTGGATCCCGATTCTCAACCTCGACGCGCTGGCGGACCGGCTTCAGGCATGAGAGAGAAATCTGGCGGCACCATGTCGGGCGACGAGCTGCAGTTCGTGGTGTTCCGGCTGGGAACCCAGGAGTTCGGTCTGAGCATTTTCCAGGTCGAGCGGATCCTGCGGTACGAGCCGCCGGCATCGCTGCCCAAGGCGCCGGATTTCCTCGAAGGTGTGGTGTCATACGGGGCCGGAGTGGTTCCTCTGGTGGATCTGCGGAAACGGATCGGACTCTCCGCCGAATACAAAGAAGAAACCCGGATGATGGTGCTCCAGTTCGACGAACAGCACGTCGGGGTGGTGGTCGATCAGGTGGTGGAAGTTCTCCGGGTGGACACCCGGACCATCACCCAGCCGCCGCCGATGGTGCGGGGACTGGCCGCCGAATACATCAGCGGCATCATCACCCGGCCCCAGCGGACCATCGTGGTGCTGAACGCGGCCCGGTTACTGTCGAGCACCGAGCGGCTGGCTCTTACGGAGGCGTTGTCGTGACCGATCCAGCACCAGTCGATCCGCTGGTCCAGGGTTACCGCCAGCAGTATCAGGAGATTGCCGCCCGGCTCGACAAGGCCAGTTCGGGAGTCGAGCGGGAGACGGTGAAGCGGGAAATCATCGCCTTCTTCAAGCGAGTGGATGTCGCCCTGACCGAGATGGGCCAGGTGAAGGAGGAGATCCGCGCCCTGGTCGACCGGTACAAGCAGATGCAGGCAGCCACCGAGAGCGCCCAGGCTCCCCAGTTCACCGGGGCCCGGCCGGTGGTGCAGCAGGATCACCTGGGAGCCTCGACCTATATCGAAAAGGGATGGAGCCTGATTTCGCTGGGCGATTACGGCGGAGCGATTCAGTCGCTGACCAAAGCGCTGACTCTGGCGCCCTCGGAAACCCAGGCCCAGTCGCTGCTGGGCTGGGCCCAGATGCTGCACGAAGACTACGACGACGCCCTCACCACCTTCTCCAAGGTGCTGATGAAAGAGCCGGCCAACTCACTGGCCCGGATCAACGTCGGCTACATCTGCCTCAAGAAGCGGATCTTCGGTGAAGCCATCGAGCATCTCTCCAAGGCCATCCGGCTCGACAACGATCGCAAGGCCACGCTCTACGCCCACTATTACCTGGGTCTGGTGTATCTGGAGCGGGAGATGTTCGAGGACGCGGTCACCTTCTTTAACAAGACCCTTGCACTGGGCCCCAACCTGATCGAAGCGTACTACGAACTCGGCCGGGCCAACTGGTTCATGGGCGACAAGCCCGCGGCCAAGATCGCGTGGACTGACGGCTTCAAGGCCAACAAGTTCAATCCCTGGGGCAAGCGCTGTAAGGAGATGATCGATCTGACGGATGGAGGAGGGGAGCCGCCCCGTTAGTATTCGTTCCTCGTTCCTCGTTCCTCGTTGGGATTTCCGCACCTCGAACCCGGAACGAGGAACGCGGAACCTCTATGCTTTCGCTCCTTGCTCTCCAGCTTCTTGTTGACTCCCTCCGCATCCAGGTTGGTGACATTTCTGTCATCGCCGATCCGGCCCATCGGGCCTATGCAGTTGCCCTGGCTGAAGAGGCGGGGAAGCCGGTCAAATGGCCGGTCCTGGGCCGCCGCACTCCGCCGCCTTTCACACTGGTTCTCGCTGCCGATTCCACCGCATTATCCCAAATGACCCGGGGCAGGGCACCTGGATGGGGAGCCGGGGTAACCTTACCCGACGCTCGAATGATCATCATCCGGGCTGATCTTCCCGACGTTCCCCAGACCCTGCGACACGAACTGGCCCACCTGGTTCTCCGGAGCCTGGTCCATTCCCGATTGCCGCTCTGGTTCGATGAAGGCTTCGCGGCATGGGGCTCCGGGGAAGTGAGCCGGGCAGAGTCGATTGAGCTCAATCTCGCTGTGGCCGCCGGCCGGGTGCCCAGTTTCGCTGAATTGGATGGGATGCTGAGGGGGTCGCCCTCTACGGCGGATCTGGCCTACGCGCTGGCCGCCTCGGCAGTATCGGAACTGTCTCGCCGAGAGCCCAAAGGCGGGCTCGAACGGATTGTGGCTCGGCTGGAGGCGGGAGAATCGTTCGACTCGGCGATGGTCAGCTCCACCGGACTGACGGTCGATCGCTTTGAAGAGGCTTGGCAGACCACCCTGAAGCGGCGTTACAGTCTGCTGACCTGGCTGGTGGCCGGCGGGATGTGGAGCGTGATCGCTTTCGCGCTTGGCGGGTTGGCCTGGTATAAGAAGGAGAGGGACCGTCCTCGGCGGGCGGCACTGGATCGTCCAGCATCGGTCTCTTGCCCGAATATCGCATCGTCTC
>CAZOES010000037.1:0-29173 GCA_964578865.1 uncultured Gemmatimonadaceae bacterium
GAGTCCTCTGCTCTAACCAGACTGAGCTAAGGGCCCTGGAACTGAAGTACCGAGTACTAAGTTCCGAGTACCGAGTTCTGCTTTCTGCAGATAAGGATACAGCTGGAAACCTCAGGGTGGCACCAAGTGCTCGGTACTCGGTACTAATCACCCCCAGCTTGATTATACGCCACAACCCGCTCATACAGCGCGATGTGCCGCTCCGCCATCAGCTGCCGGGTGAAGTACTTCTCCACCCGGGCCCGGCCGGCTTCACCCATCTTCTCCCGCTTGAAGGGGTCCCGGGCCAGGGTGTCGAGCGCTTCGGCCAGCGAGCGCACATCGTGCACCGGTACCTCGAGCCCGGTCTCTCCCGGGAGATTCACTTCCCGCACCCCGGTCGGCACCGCGGTGGTGATCACCGGACGGCTCGCGGCCATCGCCTCCAGCACCACCAGACCGAACATTTCGTCGATGCTCACCGACGGCAGCACCAGGAAATCGGCCTCGGCCATGCGACGGGGGAGGTCGTCATCGGGATACTCACCGAAGAACCGTACCCGGTCGGCCAGCGCGAGCGCCTGCGTCAGGGTCTTGAGCCGAGAGGCTTCGGGTCCGCCGCCGACGATGTCGAGCCGGAGATCGGGGACCCGTTCCAGCGCCCGAAGCAGCACATCGAGCCCTTTGAATTTCACCAGTCGTCCGATGAAAATTGCCTTGGGCGGGGCATCCAGCGGGCGGCGGGGTATGTCGGCCCAGCGAGTCTCATCGATCCCGAAGGGGATCACCTCAAGCTTGTTCTCGAACCCTTCCAGCTCCTGGGAAAGCGCCAGGTGGGCCCGGCTGGGCACTACAACGGCGGCGGCTCGGCGAATCACCGAGCGAGCCAGCAGTTTGTAGCCCGGAGTCCTTCCATCCTGGTGCTGGGTCACCACCAGCGGCGTCCGCCGGCTGCGGAGCAGGCTGGCCACGTCGGCCAGCGGATGGGGATGATGGAGATGGATCACGTCGGCCCGGCGGCGGGCGGCGGTGAGGTAGCCCGGCGCGATTTCTTCCGAGCCCAGCGCGCCGAACGAGAAGACCCGCGTGATGGTGGAGCGCTGGCCGCCCACTCGGCCGCCGATCCGGCTCTCCACTGCCACCACGGACACTTCATGCCCCGCCGCGGCTGCGCCTTCGGCGAGATCCTGCACCACGCGCTCCATGCCACCTGAGCGGGGCCAGTAGTATTTAGCGAGGTGTAGAATGCGCATGCGGTGGCGAAAACTTGAGTGAGTCGGTCGGGAGAGTCAACCGACTGGACGGTCGAGGCGGACGAGACGGTCAAGACGGTCGATGGCTTGCGGTGAGTGGACCGTCCTGACCGCCTCGACCGTCTAGTTCTTTGGAACTCGGCCCACTATTCTCATCTCCCGCATGCGCGCCGTCATCGTCTCCCACACCTACATCGACCCGGCAACTCGCGGGAAGCTTCGGGCCCTCGCCAGTCTGGGTGCCACCCTCAGCGTCGCCATCCCGGCCCGCTGGTCGCCCAATTCCCGGGGCCCGCTGCTGGAGGCCAGTTGGGGCAATGACGGCGGAGTTCGCATGGTCCCCATTCCGGTCCGGGGTGACCGGGGCGAAGGGGTCCAGTGGAAGGTCAGCGATCTCCACCGAATGCTCAGTGATTTCCGGCCCGACGTCCTCCACATCGAAGCCGATCCCTGGACCCCCGCAGCCGCGGTAGCCAGCAGCCGGGGCCAGAAGCTCAACATCCCGGTCATTCTATTCGCCTGGGAAAGCGTGATCCGGCCGGAGCCGCTGCTGGAGCGCTGGCGCCGCCGCCGTACCCTGGACCGGGCCAAGGGCCTGATCGGCGGGAACAAGCTGGCCGCCGCCCTGCTCTCCCGGGGTCGCCCCAAGGTGCCGGTTACGGTCATACCCCAGCTGGGACTGACCCCACCGCTCGAGACAGTGCGTCCCAGCACCTCTGAGCTCACTATCGGCTTTGTGGGGCGGCTGGTGCCCGAGAAGGGGCTCGATACCCTCTTCCGTGCCTGTGTGAAGCTGCTGGGCCGCTGGACCCTCACCGTGGTCGGCAGCGGGCCAGCCCAGGAACAGCTCGAGGCTCTCGCCGAACGGCTCGGGATTGCCTCCCGAATCACCTGGTTCGGCCCGGCTCCAGCGGACAAGCTGCGCGAACTCTGGCCCGCGCTCGATTGCCTGGTGGTGCCCTCGCGGACCACACCCAACTGGGTGGAGACCTTTCACCCCGCGATGGTCGAAGCGATGGGCCATGGCGTCACCGTGGTCGCCAGCGACTCCGGAGCCCTCCCCGAACTGGTCGACACCGCCGGTCTGGTAGTTCCCGAGGACGATGTTCCCGCCCTGACTGCGGCGCTACAGCACCTCGCCGATGCGCCCCGGGAGCGCTCCCGCCTTGGCAAGGAGGCCCGGCTCCGGGTCATGACGGAATACGTCGACAACGCGGTCGCGAGGCGGACTCTGGAGTTCTGGGACAAGGTGCTGGGGAAGAGTTGATTGTACCCAGTACCGAGTACCGAGCACTCGGTACTCCGGTACTGGGTACTTACTTGACCCGCCTACCTATCTGACGGCATCTTCATAGCTCAATGACCACCAACAACTTGCGCCCGTTTTACCGGCTTTCAGCCCTCCTCCTTGTCATAGCCTTATCCGGGTCTGTTCGCCTCGTCGCCCAAGTGACGCCGCAGGTTCCGGGATTCCCCGCCGGCCAGCTTCCCAGCCCGGCGGTAGCTCAGGAGCTGCTCAAGTCGCGCCCTGACCTGGTGGAGCAGCTCAAGCAGCGGATCGGCGCCTCCGGCCTAAGCAAGGAACAGATCCGGGCCCGCCTCCGGGCGGCCGGATATCCGGAGAACTTCCTCGATCCCTATCTCGCCGGGGCCGACACCACCCAGAAAGTCACCGCCAACTCCGATGTGGTCGAAGCGGTGCGAGTGCTGGGAATCGTTGGTGGTGAAGAAGTCGACTCGCTGCTGATCCTCACTGACTCAGCCCAGCACGTGGTCGATTCGCTGCGGGCCGACTCGTTGGCCGATACTTCGAGTGTCCTCCGGGTCTTCGGCATGTCGGTGTTCCGCCGGACCAGCTCGCTTTTCAATCCCGCTCTGGCCGGCCCGGTCGACCCTAACTATCGGCTCGGCCCCGGCGATCAGCTGGTGCTGATCCTCAGCGGGGATGTGGAGTTGGCTCACGAGCTGGTGGTTACCCGGGAAGGGTTCGTCTCCATTCCCCAGGTGGGTCAGCTATATGTGGCCAACCTGAACCTGGTCCAGCTGGAAGATCTGCTCTACACCCGCCTGGGACGAGTCTATTCCGGAGTCCGGCGAACCAACCCGACCACTCGCTTCAACGTCACCGTCTCCAAGCTTCGCACGGTGCAGGTCTACGTGACCGGCGACGTGATGCGGCCGGGCTCCTATCAGATTTCCGCCGCGGGCACCGCGATGTCGGCACTCTACGCCGCCGGCGGCCCCACCGTGAACGGGTCATTCCGGCGAGTGGAGATCCGCCGGGGCGGGAAGCTGGTCGATTCACTCGACCTGTACGACTACCTGCTCCGGGGCGACAACTCCCACGACGCCCGGCTGGAGACCGGTGACGTGGTGTTTGTTCCAGTGCGGGGGACTCACGTGAAGGTGACGGGCTTTGTGATCCGGCCCGCCATTTACGAACTGAAGGATGTGGAGACCCTGCGGGACCTGCTGCAGGCGGCCGGCGGGTTCGAGGCTTCGGCCTTGAGACGGCGGGTTCAGATCGACCGGATCCTTCCTCCGGCGCAGCGACAACCCGGCGGCCGAGACCGGGTGGTCCTCGATGTCGCCTCGGATCAATTCACCGACGGGCTGGGACCGCCGCTTCCGATGGCCCCGGGAGACTCGGTCGCCGTTCTCCAGGTAGCCGAACGGCGAAGGGATCTGGTCCATGTCACCGGTAACGTCTGGACCCCCGGTCTGATCGGGCTGACACCCGGGATGACCCTGAGTCAGGCCATCCGTCTGGCCGGCGGCCCCAAGCCCGACGTGTATCTCGGCCAGGTTCTGGTGAGCCGACTGCTGGCCGACTCCACCCGGATTCAGCTCCGCAGCGCCTTCCGCGATTCGGCCGGCACGGTGACCGAAGACATTCCCCTCAAGGAAGACGATGAGATTACCGTCTTCTCCCGCTCCAGTTTCCGCCCCCTTCGCTACGTCGCGCTCACCGGCGCGGTCCGCAAGCCGGGCCGGATTCCCTACCGCGATGGAATGACCCTCCGGGATGCGTTGCTCGCGGCAGACGGGCTCACCGAGGATGCCTACCTGACCGAGGCCGAGATTGCCCGGCTGCCGAAAGACTCGGTACGGGCGGTCGGCCAGGTCGCGACCACTCTCCGGGTCCCGCTCGACTCGACCTATGTGTTCGACCGGGACCCCAGCGGCCGCTATCTCGGCCCTCCCGGGAAAGCCGCGATGGCATCGGGCGCACCGGAGATCAGGCTCGAGCCCTACGACAATGTTCTGCTCTTCCGCCAGCCCGAGTGGGAGCTACAGCGCACCGTAACCCTCACCGGCATGGTTCGCTTTCCCGGTCGCTATGCCCTGATTACTCGAACCGACCGCCTGCTGGACCTGATTCAGCGGGCCGGCGGGCTGACCAAGGAAGCCTACCCCGAAGGGGTGCGCTTCTTCCGCAGCTCCGATCGAGGAGGACGCATAGGTGTCGATCTGGGCATGGTGCTCAAGGATCCCAAATACCGGGACAATCTGATTCTCTCGGGCGGCGACTCCATCTTCGTTCCGGAGTACATCCCGGTGGTGTACGTCAACGGCGCGGTCAACGCCCCTATGTCGGTCACCTGGGTGAAAGGCAAAGGCCTCGAGTACTACGTCGGGGCGGCGGGTGGCTACACTCGGAAGGCGGACAAGAACCGGGCCTATGTAACCCAGGCCAGCGGGAAGGTCCAGAGCGTCAACGCTCACTTCTGGTTCTTCCCTGACTATCGACCGGAACCGAAACCCGGTGCGGCGATCTATGTCCCCGAGCGGGATCCGGCTGATAAACGCGATTGGCTGGCGACGGCGACGGCCCTGGCTCAGATCATTGCGAGTCTCGCCACGACGGTGCTGGTGGTGAACAACATCAAATAGCGGGCAGCCAGCGGGCGACGAGCGGGCAGGCGGGCGGACGGCAGTGAGAAGAATCGTGCCGTCCCGAACGAAGTGAGGGATCTCAAACTCTCATCGTTTGAGATCGCTCAGTCGTTTCACTCCCTCGGGACGACACCACTCACCGTACCCGTCTACCCCTCCACCCTCGGCCTTGAACCGCTGTCCCGCACCGGCATCCCGGCCAGCGAGGGTTCATAGTCCGGCACCAGTCGCTGTAACAGGGCTCGCAGTTCTTCCGGCGCCCATGCCTCCTGGGCCGCCTCGATCAGATCGTTCACCACCGTCGATACTCCGATCGGCAGCGCCGCGTTCCGGGCCTTGAGCACCTTGGGGTGCTCGGTCGGAATCGCGTGTTCCGCGTCGAAGAAGAGCTCCTCGTAGAGCTTCTCCCCGGGACGAGTACCGCTGAAGCGAATCTCGATGTCCTTGCCGACTTCCTTGCCCGACAGCCGGATCAGGTCGGCGGCGAGATCGGCAATTCTCACCGGTTCGCCCATGTCGAGAACGAAGACCTCGCCGCCCTTCCCCAGACCCCCGGCCTGCAGCACCAGCTGGACCGCCTCCGGAATCGTCATGAAGTAGCGGCGCATTTCCGGGTGGGTGACCGTCACCGGTCCCCCCTCACTGATCTGCTTCAGGAAGGTGGGGATGACACTGCCCCGGCTGCCCAGCACATTGCCGAATCGCACCGAGACGAAGTTGAGCCGGCGCTCCTCCGCCTCCATCTGCAGAATCTGCTCGGCCACCCGCTTGGTCGCACCCATGACACTGGTGGGCCGCACCGCCTTGTCGGTGGAGATCAGCACCAGGTGGTCGACCCGGTGCTCGCTGGCGACCTCCACCAGATTCCGGGTACCCAGCACATTGTTGAGGACCGCTTCGGCCAGATTCTCTTCCATCAGCGGCACATGCTTGTGGGCCGCAGCATGGAATACGGTGGACGGACTGAAGCGCTCGAAGGTGCGGGAAAGCTGGGCCCCGTTCTTCACGTCGGCAATGACCGCGTGAATCGGCACGTGGGGGAAGTGGCGAGCCAGTTCCTGCTGGATGCCGAAGATCGAGTTCTCGCCGTGACCCAGCAGCACCAGCCGCTGGGGTTCCAGTCCGCAGACCTGCCGGCACAGCTCCGATCCGATCGAGCCACCGGCCCCGGTCACCAGCACGGTCCGTTCGGTTACCAGACCCTGCAACTGGCGCAAGTCGAGCTTCACCGGCTCCCGGCGCAGCAGGTCCTGGATCTCCACCTTGCGAAGCGAGAAGGGATCGAATCGTCCGCTCAGGATGTCGGAGATCCCTGGCAGAGTCCGAGTGCTTATCCCCGCATCGGCCGCGGCCCTTACCACATCGCGAACCACATTGCCCGAGGCCGTGGGCATGGCGATGATTACTTCGCTGGCGTTGACCTCGCGGGCTACCCTGGTGGTATCCTTGAGCGATCCGAGAACCGGCAAACCGCCCAGCCGGTGCTTCTGCTTGGCTACGTCATCGTCGACAAACCCGACCGGCACCAGCCCCAGCTCCGGCGTCGTCTGGATCTGCTTGAGCAACATCACGCCGGCCGCGCCGGCGCCGGCGATAAGCACCGGACGCGAATCGACCTGCTGGTCGTGATGGCGATGCAGGGTGATCGAACGAATCATCAGGCGGGGCAACGCGACAAAACCCGCGGTAAACATGCCATCGAGGACCAGCACCGAGAGCGGTACTCGGGCTGAAACCAGATGGGCCTCGGGCAGCAGGAAGGCACCCAGCACAAAGCAGCCCAGTCCCGAGACGGTGCAGCAGAGCAGAATGGATTCGAGATCGGCGATGCTGGCGAAGCGCCAAAGCCGGCGGTACAGACCAAATCCCAGCAGCAGCGCCAGCTTGAAAGGAAGGGCAGTAGCCAGGTACATCAACGCGATTTCACTGTACCCTGACGGCCACTCAATTCCCTCGAACCGAACCACGTGAGCCAGGTAAGTGGCGATTGGGATGAGCAGCAGGTCCAGCAAAAAAATATGGCGGTTCCGGAGTCCGTTCCGAAGCAATTTGGCCATGCGCTTTATGAGTTTGCCCGGCACGTTAGGCAGCCGGTTGTCAGGAAGATCACAAGCCCGCGTTACAGAGTCAATGTTAAGTCGCATCTGAAGTTACAAGGGCGTTACCGGCCACTTAGGCCCTTGGTTCGGACCGGCGCCACTCTGACCTACTACTACAGAGAGATGCCCCAAAGCGATTCCACGACTGCAGTCGGCGACCCGGTTCTCCTGACCGCCCCAAACTGGTCCGGGAACGACCGGCTCGAGCCCCTGACCGCCTGGCATCGAGCCCGGGGTGGCATCACACTGCTGGTTGATCATGCTCGGTGGACCGGGGTCGCGGCCGTGGACCGGTCCTTGGTGGCTGGCACCACTACACAGGACGACTGGACCCTTACCCGTCTGCACGAGTTGGGACGGCCACGCGGCGTCAGTTTTCGGTCAAATCCCGCGGCCACGGTCGCCTTTCTCGACCGTGACGGCACTCTCATCGAGGATCGGGATTATCTGTCGGATCCTGAAGGGGTAGCCTTGCTTCCCGGCGCGGCAGCTGGGCTGCGGGCCCTCTCCGATCAAGGGCTGCGGCTGGTCGTGGTGAGCAATCAGAGCGGCGTAGGTAGTGGGAGATTCACCCTCGAGCAGCTGGCCTCGGTCAACGCCCGCCTTCAAGACCTCCTCAGCGCCGAAGGCGTCACACTCGACGGGATCTACAGCTGCATCCATCGGGCCGATGCCGGCTGCGATTGCCGCAAGCCGGCTACCGGCCTGGTTAGCGCGGCCGCAGCCCGGCTGGGGTTGAACCCGTCCGAATCGATCGTAGTGGGGGACAAGTCGGCCGATATCGGCCTGGCCCGGGCCATTCAGGCCCCGGCCTTCCTGGTCACCACCGGCTACGGCCGGTCGACCCTCAATGATCGGTCGGTCCAAGCCGACTATGTAGTAGATGATCTCACCCAGGTCGCCCGGATCTGTGGCCACCCCGCCGGCCTCGCCATCGAGGTCGAGCCACCGATGGACTGACTCAGGACCGCCTATGAACCGGAATGACCCTCTGGCGCTGATTGGTCAGGAACTGGAAGCCAGCGCCGACCTGAAACGGAGGACCGTGCTCGCCTGCGGTCAGGCGATAGCCCAGGCGGCCGAGCTTCTGGTCGACACCTTCAGGCAGAGTGGCAGGGTGTTCCTCTGTGGCAACGGGGGAAGCGCCGCCGATTGTCAGCACCTGGCAGCGGAGTTTGTCAGCGCCCTGAATCACCATCATCCTCGCCCCGCCCTGCCCGCACTGGCTCTGACCACCGACACCTCCTTCCTCACCGCCAACGCCAACGATTTCGGATTCGATCAGGTATTTGCCCGCCAGATCGAGGCCCACGGCCGGTCGGGTGACCTGCTGCTGGCGATCAGTACCAGCGGGAACTCTGCCAACGTCCTCCGGGCCCTGGCCCAGGCTCGGTCTCAGGGGCTGCGGACGGTGTTGTTGACGGGAGAGACTGGAGGCAGCGGAGGATCGCTGGCCGATCTCGCCATCCGGATCCCGAGCAGCGATACCCAGCGCATTCAGGAATGCCACATTACGGTGGGACACATACTCTGCCAGCTGGTCGAGCAAACCCTCTTCCCCCGTTAGCCCAGCCGGCCCGACTACCCGGCCACGCCGTCGCCCGTCACGACTCGCAGAATGGTCAGTCCCAGAATCCTGCAGTCCAGCAACAGTGAGCGGCGATGCAGATACTCTGTGTCCAGCTCCACCTTCGCCGGTATCGAGAGATCGTCCCGGCCGTTAATCTGGGCCCATCCGGTGAGGCCGGGCACCAGTTCGTGCACCCCTCGCTCGGTTCGCATCGCCACCAGATCATCCTGATTGAACAGCGCCGGCCGGGGTCCCACGAAACTCATGTCGCCTCGAAAAATACTGTAAAGCTGAGGCAGTTCATCCAGGCTGGACTGACGCAGAAAACTGCCGATCGGTGTGAAGTAGGTCCGAGGGTTGGCGAGAAGATGGGTGGCCAGCGCCGGCGTATCGACCCGCATGGTGCGGAACTTCGGCATCCGGAAGAGACGATTGTGCCGTCCCACCCGGTCGGACCAGTAAATCACCGGCCCTTTCGAAGTGAGCCCGACCAGCAGCGCGACGATCAGCCCGGGAATCAGGAACACCAGGGTCGCCAGGGCCGCCAGCAGCAGATCCATCAACCGCTTCACGCCCCCTCCGAGTCTGGCTGGACCGTAAACCGGATCCCGGCCTCCGGGGTGAAAGGAGGATTCCATCCGAGTGCGCTTCGGGCCGCGCTCGAATCAACCACCAGCGATCCCATCAGCCGGTCGACCGAATAGCTGTCTATTCCAAAGGAGCGCCCCAGAACCCCCGACAGATAGTCCCCCATCCGCCCGAGACCCCGCAGCGCCGACGGAGGCACCGAGAGCAGATGCACCGGCTTTCCGGCATGCAGTGCCAGTCGCCGGATCAGATCCTTCGTTGCAATCGGCTCGCCGTCATCGACCAGAAATATTCGCCTCGAGGCTCCCGGGTGGGTCAGGCAGCGAATCAGCAGATCGACCAGGTTGCCCACATAGACATAACTCCGGCGAGCCTCAATCCGCCCTAGAGGAAGCGGAAGCCCCCGCCGAATGAGCCCCAGCAGTCGGGCCATGTTTCCCGGGTTCCCCGGTCCGTAGACCAGCGGTGGGCGAACAATGCACCAGTCGGTCGGCCCGCTTGCCAGGACTCGTTGAACCGCTAACTCCCCCTCGAGCTTACTCCGGCCATAGGCCGAGTCGGGCACAGAGGGAGAGGCCTCCTGGAATGGCGTCCCGCGATAGGGGCCCAGCACCGCGATGCTGCTCACCATTACCATGCGCTGAAGTCCGGCCCGGCCCGCGGCCTCCGCAAGCCTTTCGGTACCTCCCGCGTTCACTCGCTGGAATTCGCTTTCTCGCGTCTCGGCACCGGGGCCGATCTGGTGAGCCAGCCCGGCCAGATGGATCACGGCCTCCATGTCTTGTACCGCCCGGGACCATTCGCTCTCGGACGTGATATCGCCCAGTTCCATCCACTCACAACCGCCGGCCCGCCGGCTCTCGGACCGACCCGGGCGGTGGGTAGCCCGCACATCGTGCCCCTGAGTCACCAGCGCCGGAACCAGGTGCCTCCCCACAAAGCCGGTCGCGCCCGTCACCAGGACTCGCATTAGCTGTCCTTCACTCCCCCTGCGCGTGACAGCACCGAGAGTGTGTCGCGGGCCTGACGCTCCCGACTCCAGCGGGGAGCGGCAGCTAGACTCTTTTCCCCAAGACCACGGCACCGAACCGGGTCGGTCGCAAGGGCCAAGGCAGTCTCCGCCAGGGCCTCCGGACTGCCCGGAGTTACCGTGATGCCGGCTCCGGTTTCTTCCACTATCTCGGACCCTTCGCCCGGGGGTCCGACATAGATGATCGGGAGGCCCATCGCCATCGATTCGAAGATCTTCGAGGGAATTACGGTACTGAATACCGGATCGTCCTTGAGATGGATCAGCGAGGCATCACAGACGCTCCAGAAGCGGGGCATCTCTTCCTTGAGCTGCCTCGGCGCGAAGACCACGTTGGACAGCCCCCGTGCTGCCACCATTGCTTCAAGATGAGCCTTGTCCGCTCCGACGCCCACGAAGTAGAAGGTGACTCGAGTATCCCGCAACCTCTCCGCGGCCAGAATGACGTTCTCCAGCCCGTGGCTCATGCCGAGGGTCCCCAGGTAGCCGATCACAAATCGATCGGTGAGATGATACTCCCGCTGTACTTCCTGGTCCGGTGGGCGGGGACTGAACAGCTCGAGGTTGGCCCCATTCACTACCACCTCGATTTTTCCCGCCGGCACTCCTCGACCCTGCAGATCACGCTGGTACGCCCGGGTAAGCGGGATGATCATCGCCGACTTCCGGTACAGCCAGAGCTCGAGACTTTCGAGCCGCCGATAGACCCAGCCTTTTTTCATCGATGCGTTGGCGGCGATACTGGCGGGCCACAGGTCGCGCACCTCCATGACATGGGGCACCCGGCGAAGCCGTCCGTGCACCACGCCGGCAACCGCAATGAAGAGGTGGGGCGATGTCGAGATGATTACGTCGGGGCGTTCCTCGAACCAGGCGAAAAAGGACGCACACAGGCAGTAGGACAGGTAGTCCAGAATCCGGAGCAGAAAGCCTTCGTTCCGGGTAATGAAAGTCTTGACCCGCACCACCCGAATGCCGTCCATCATCTCCACCCCACGCCACCGGTTTCGGTACCCGGGGTAGACCTTCCCCTCAGGAAAGTTCGGTGCACTGGTGAGCACCGTAACCCGGTGGCCCCAGGCGGCCCAGAGTTTGGCCCGTTCGTGAACGTGCGCCGCCGGGGCGCTCGGCTCAGGTCGAAAGTGATCGCTGAAGAAGAGGATATTCATCTGCCGTCTAGCCGCCCAGTTCCCATCGGAAGACAGTGCTGATGGTGGCGCCAGTGAAGGCTATCGTCAGGCAGGTGGTCGGTATCGTTTGGCCAAACTCGGGGTGCCAGGTCGTCGCTTCGGACCTCAACGGCCCACCCGCCACCTCCACAGAAACCGTGCGCCCGGGCAATACCTCGAGCCTGGCCCGGCGATGGTCGAGAACTCGGACCCGCACATCGGGATGGAGATGATAACGGCATTCGGCGCGGGTGAATCGGCCGGCGATCTCATCGACAACCCGCAATTGGCCCGGCTCGAACCGCCAGGTCCGGCTCGGTCGAGGGTGCCCCGGGAGCCGCTCATACCCATCGTGGGCACAGCGAATCTCGGGCGGGTCACTGGCGCGGATCTCCGGCCCAATCGGGCGGGCTCTCCGAGCTACCCGAAAGGCCGACCAGACTTCGGAGGAGTCGGCCCCGTCAATGTTGACGGTATTGTGGGCGGCCGTGCCCCGCTCGCGTTGACGCTGGGGTCCGGCGTTGTAGAGGGAAGTTCCCGAGTTCACCAGGACCCGTCGCCCGAAGAGAGACAACTCGAAAGAAAGGGTGTCGGCGTGCCCATGGCCCGGCAGATAGTCCGGTCCCAGGGGCGCTGTATCCAGAATTCCGATCACCTCAGGCTGAGTCACCCGGATGTAACCGCTCTGTTTGAGCCACAGCACTGGGCCCGAATCGGGGGGCACCTCTGGCAGACCCAGCCGTCCGGCGTAACGATCCAATTCGGCCGGTGGGGGCGCGACCCCGATGGCGGCGTCATTGAAGAATGAGATTTCTCCATCAGGATGCTCCATCGCGCGGAGCCAGCGACGCATTCCTGCGATAATCTCGGGCCAGCCTGCTCTCAGCCCGGCCCAGCGTGAAGGGACCCCCGCCTCGCAGGCGCGAGTCAGATTCCAGAGATCGAGCAGATCTTCCAGGGTGAGGGCGTGATACATCGGACTCCGCTCGAACTGACCCCCGTCGGCCAGGATCTGCTCGGGAAGCTCCCCGGCCAGAATCCTGCAGCCGGCCTCCAACCAGCCTTCCGCCTCGGGACCCTCGAAGAACAGCCCGGCGAACACCAGGGCCTTGGCATTGGCCAGCAGGTGATTGCCTAACAGATACCGTTCGATCCGCCGGTTCAGCCATCGCGCCTGCACTGCCAGGCTGTCGAGCATCGCCGGAGCCGGAGCGGCTCCCCCCAGGATCCATTTGATCCAGTTGACCAGTCGGAGTGAGGTGGGATAGGGCTCCCAGCCGGTGCCGACCCCTGGAGGGTTCTCCCGGATCCACCGTTCAATCAAGGGAGCATGCCATTCCCGGCGCTGCCCGGCCTCGGCGGCATTCAGATCGTCGAAATAGTGGAGATTGTAGAGCCACAGACGATCCTGCGATGGATCATCCCAGCCTGCCTCGGCTGCGTGATTGAGGAAGATGAATCGGGAAGGACCCAGCATGCTGGGACGGCGGGCCGCCGGTCGTTCCCAGCGGTCTGACAACTGGCGGCGCGAGGGCGCGGGTCGGCTATCGATCCGGGGCCGGATCCAGTGAGACCAGAGACGACCGTAGATCTGGATGGGTTTGAGGTACCGAACCGTCTGCCAGTAGCGATCCAGCGTGGCCATCAGCGAGCCCGGATGAACCGGGGTGTCATCGAACCGCCTCGGCCAGCTTCACAGTCACCCGCCCGACCTCCATGAGTTCCTCGAAGCTGATCGGCGGGGGGCCGCCCCGTGCCACCGCGGCCACAAAGGCGGCGGCGCAGGCCTTCTGTCCCTTGTCCTGCCGCCAGAGGTTCAGCCTCCCGAACCCGGGCCAGCCGAATCCCCGCATACGCCGGAAATTATCCAGCTGAAGGATTCTCCCTCCGGCGAATACCTCCAGCCGTTCCTTGGGAAACGACTTGTGGCCGTTGGCGAGGTAGTTGATCGTCCCGATCGACCCGTCCTCGAAAGCCAGGGTGATCATTGTCTTATCGTCCCGTACGACCAGCCCGGGTGCCATACCCATGGAAACCCCGGTCGCCTCCTTGATCGGGCTTCCGGCCAGGAACCGCAGCAGGTCGATGAAGTGGCAAGCCTCGCCCACGATTCGCCCGCCACCGACCTCCCGGTTCTGGGTCCAGTGGTCCGCTGGAATCGCTCCGGCGTTGACTGTCATTACGAAGCATTTCGGCTCGCCGGTCGCGGCCAGTAGTTCCTTCATTCTGGAAACCTGGGGCGAAAACCGCCGGTTGAACCCGACCATCACTATCCGGTCTGAATGCCGGGCCTGAGCCGAACCGATTCGTTCGAGAGACTCCAGCGTGAGGGCCAGCGGTTTCTCCACGAACACGTGTTTCCCGGCATCCAGCGCCGCCTCAACCAGCTCGGCGTGACTGTCATGGCGGGTGGTGATGACCACCGCCTGCACTTCCCGGTCTTTGAGGATTTCGGCAACATCGGTGGTGGTCGTCTCGAATCCGAATTTCCGGGCGGCGTGTACCCCGCTCACCCCACCATTCGAGGCAACCACCCGGAACCGTGCGCCCGACTTCCGGAAGGCCGGCAACAGCACGGCCGTGGCGTAGTTCCCCGCCCCGATGAAACCGAGCGACACGCTGCCCTGGTTCGGCGTGGCCGCCGGCCCCACTCGCACCGTACGGGCCAGTAAGGCACTCTCGGGTTTCTCGGCTGCAGTGGGATACCCCAGCAGGATGCCCAGCGACGGCGCTTCGCCCGCGACCAGCCGGTAGGCTGCTTCGGCATCGGTGATAGGGAATCGGTGGGAAATCAGCTGATCGACGTTCACCCGCCGGTCGGCCAGCATGTCCAGTACTGCTTCGAAGTTCCGCTGCTCGGTCCAGCGAACGAAACCGACCGGGTAGTCCACCCCCTTCTCCTCATAGCTCGGATCGTAACGTCCCGGCCCATACGAGCAGGAGACTTCGAAGCGCAGTTCCTTCTGATAGAAATCGGCCCGCGAGAGTTCCAGTCCGGTGACCCCCACCAGAACGATTCGTCCTCGTTTGCGGCACATCGTCGCTGCCTGGTGCACCGGCTCGCTGCTTTTAGTGGAGGCGGTAATAATCACCCCGTCGACCCCACGGCCGCGGGAGAATCGTTGGGCCGCCGCCACCGGATCCTCCCCGGCCGAGAGATCGACTGCTTCCGCGCCGAGTGACCGCGCCAGCGCCAGCCGGCCGGGATCCAGATCGATTCCCAGTACCCGGCATCCCTGGGCCCGAAGCAGCTGCACCGTCACCAGGCCGATCAGGCCCAGACCGGTCACCACGATCGCCTCACCCAATGTCGGCTCGATCAGGCGAATACCCTGGAGAGCTATCGCGCCGATCACGGTAAAGGCAGCCGATTCGTCGGTGACCGATTCAGGAATGCGGCAGCAGAGATTCTTGGGGACACTCACGACTTCGGCGTGTTTGCCGTTGGAGACAACCCGGTCGCCGACCGCGAAACCGCTGACCCCGGCGCCCAGTTCGAGCACCACTCCGACGTTGCAGTATCCCAGAGGCAACGGCTGGTCCAGCTTGTTGAATACCGCCTCGAGGGTCGGCAGCAGACCGTCGGTGCGCATCTTGTCGAGCACCTGGCGAACCTTGTCCGGCTGCTCCCGAGCCTTACCCAGAAGCGAGGCTTGACCGAAGCTCACCAGCATTCGCTCGGTTCCGGCGGACACCAACGTGGTAGTCGTCCGAATCAGCAGGGCGCCCGGCTGCACCTGGGGCGCCGGCACCTCTGCCAGTTCGGTGTTTCCGTTGCGGAGATTCTGGAGAATCTGCTTCATGCCGGTGCCGCCGAGGCTAGTGACTTGCGGATCAAATCGTCTTTGGCGGCGCGGTTGGGATAGTTGATCAGCACCGCCCGATAGGTGCCCTTGAACACAAACAGGCTGCCGGCCGCAACCCCGACCACCCCGCACTGCTCGATGACGTGTCCCATGTGGTCCAGCGATCCGGCCCCACCGAGAATGGTGATCGGGAGCCGAGTCAGGCTCCTGACCTGCCGGGCGAGAACCAGGTCGTACCCTTTCATGAGTCCATCGTTGTCGATCGCGTTGACCACGATCTCACCGGCCCCATAGCGCTGGGCGTCCGCCACTACATCCTCCAGCATCCGTCCGGTTGGCCGGGTCGCGTTGTGGGTCCAGACTTCATACCCCTGGCCCGCCTTCCCCTTCCGTACATCGAGACAAACCGCGATGCTCTGGCTGCCCACCTCGCGCGCCATCTCGGAGATAATCGCCGGATTACTCACCGCCATCGAGCTGATCGAGACCTTCTCGACTCCCAGATCCACAATCCGCTTCACCTGTTCCGCGGTCTTGATCCCCCCGCCATAGCACAGCGGCATTCGGCACTCGATCGCCAGATGGGCGATCCGGCCGAAATCCGGTTCCGCGCCGGTGACCGTGGCATCGATGTCGAGCACGATCAGCTCGTCGGCTTCTTTCTCGTTGAAAATCTTGACGGCGTTGATCGGGTCGCCCACATACTTGGGCGCCTTGAACTGGGTGGTCTTGACCAGCCCATTCTTGCTGATCAGCAGGCAGGGGGTAATCCGGGGCCTCAGCATTCTACAGCAGCGCGAAGTTGTGCAGCAGCTGGGTTCCCCAGTGGTGGCTCTTCTCGGGATGGAACTGGACCCCGTGAATGTTGCCCGCGTGCACCGCGCAACTGAAATCGGCCCCGTAACGGGCGGTGGCCGAGGTGGTCTCGGGCCGGTCGCATTCGAAGTAGAACGAGTGCAGGAAATAGAACCGGGCGTCCTGCTCCAGCCGGGCGAAGAGCCCCTGCCCGGCAACGGGCTGAACATCGTTCCAGCCCATGTGCGGCAGGGGCAGGCCCTGAGTCTCGGCCCGGGAACGGAAGCCCCGAACCTGACCTTCGACCCAGCCGAGTCCGGCCAGTTGTCCCTCTTCGCTCGATCGAGCCAGCATCTGCATGCCGACGCAGATGCCCAGCACCGGTACCCGGTCCTGCTTCACCAGCCGGTCGAGCGCCGGCCGCATGCCCGACTGCTCCAGCCGGGTCATGGCATGATCGAAGTCCCCCACCCCTGGCAGGATCAGCCGGGTAGCTCCCTCGAGCTCGGCCGGGGTGGTGGCCCGGCGGGCTTCGACATTGAGCCGTTTGTAGACATTCAGGAAGGCCTGGATGTTCCCAATGCCGTAGTCGACCACCGTGATCACCGTTTCCCTCCCCGCTCCACCCCCAGCAGTCGGAGCACGCCGGCCCCGATTCGATAAATGTCTTTCTGCGAACGGTAATCGTGGTACGAGTGATTGGGGCCGGTGAGATACTGGTTCAGCTCATCGACACTGATCTGCAGCTTGTTGGCTACGAACTCGATATCGTGCTGAATCGTCTCGGGGTCGTAGGCCGGCTGCTGCAGCCGCTCCAATGCCTCGGCCCGGGTCATTTGCCCGGTCACGATCAGGCTGGAGAACTGTACCTTGCGGGTGTCGTAGCCGAACTTCTTCGGCAGCCAGTAGCTCTCGTAGAATTTGGTGAACCGCGATTCGAAATGCTTCTGGGGATACGGTTGCCAGCCAAACTTCTCTTCCAGCAGCCGCATCGCGTCGGCCTTCAGGTAGGGCACGTAGTTGAGCGGCCGCACGACCTGAATCCGCTTCACATATCGCAGCCAGACCTTGTGCTTGAGGATGCTGGTGATCGGGTAGGTCTTGAGCGGCCGGGTGCCGAACCGGCGGTGGATGTCCCGCAGCTGGGTCGAGTCCGACTGGTAGTACATCCATTCGACCGGATTGCGGATACACTCGGTCGAGTAGTTAGCCCCGGTGAGGATGTGCCGCACCTTGTGCTGCTCGGCGAACTGGTACATCGTCGCGAAAAAGGCGTGATCCTGCGGGGTGTCGATGGTGGGTACGCCGGACTTGAAGTAGGCCAGCTGCAGGTCGCGCATCTCCTCCCAATCAATCACCGTGGTGAAGAGATCGAGCCCCAGCGTGTCGATCAGCCGCTCGATGTTGTTCACCGCGATCTGGGAGTTCCACCCGGCATCGACATGAAACACCAACGGCCGCAGCCCCAGCTGCTCTTTGGCGATATAGGTCAGATACGAGCTGTCGATCCCGCCACTCATCCCGATGATGCAGTCGAAGTCGCGCCCTTTCCCTTCCGCCTTGATTTGATCGACCATGCGCATGAGCTCGGCCCGCCCGCGCTCATCGGTGTGCCAGTTGGGGAGGATGTCCCGGTAGAACCCGACGCAGTGATCGCACATCCCCTGAGCATCGAAGATGATCTCCGCGTCGGTAGTGTCCATCACGCAGTTGTTGCAGATCTGAAAAGGGCGCTCAGGCACCGTCAAAAAGCTCCGCTTCCTTCAAGGTTCTGGCCGCCGTATCCTTGGGGGCCAGCCGGGGCGCGCCATCAAACGGCCAGGTGATCCCGACCGTGGGATCATTCCACAGCAGGCTCCGCTCGTGCTCCGGGTACCAGTAATCCGTGGTCTTGTACATCACATCCGCTACTTCACTTAACACGATAAACCCGTGGGCAAACCCTTCGGGAACCCACAGCTGGTGCTGATTTTCCTCCGACAAGCGCGCTCCGGTCCACTGGCCGAAGCGGCTCGACCCCCGCCGTAGATCGACTGCCACATCGAAAATTTCGCCCTGGATCACCCGAATCAGCTTCCCCTGCGGCCGATGCAACTGATAATGAAGCCCTCGCAATACGCCCCGGGCCGAGCGGCTGTGGTTGTCCTGCACGAACACCGGGTTCAAACCGGTGGCAGCAGCGAAATCCCGGCTGTTGAAAGTCTCCAGGAAGAACCCCCGGTCGTCCCGGAATACCCGGGGCTCAACCAGCAGGACCTCGGGCAGCGAAGTCGGCTTGGCCGTGATCGGCACTATTTTGCCGCCCCAATCAGGCCCAGCAGATACCGGCCGTATCCATTCTTAGCGAGTGGCGTGGCGATCCGCTCGACTGCCGCGGCATCGATCCACCCCTGCCCCAAGGCAATTTCTTCGGGACACGCCACCATCAGCCCCTGCCGCTTCTGCAGCGTGGCAATAAAGCTGGCGGCCTCGAGCAGGCTGTCGTGGGTTCCGGTATCGAGCCAGGCATAGCCTCGCCCCAGTGTCTCCACGTTCAGTGTTCCATCCTCGAGATAGCACCGGTTTACGTCGGTGATCTCAAGTTCACCCCGGGTCGACGGCTTGATGCTGCCGGCGATGTCGCACACCCGCTCATCGTAGAAGTACAACCCAGTGACGGCGTAACTGGACTTGGGTGCCTTGGGCTTCTCTTCGATGCTGAGAGCCCGTCCCTGGCGGTCGAACTCCACCACTCCGTATCGCTCGGGATCCTGTACGTGATAGGCGAACACCGTCGCACCGGCGGTTCGGCTGTTGGCGGTCTGCAGCTGCTTTACGAAATCGTGGCCGTAGAAAATGTTGTCTCCCAGCACCAGGGCACTGGGTCGGCCTTTCACGAACTGCTTGCCGATGATGAACGCCTGGGCCAGCCCGTCGGGGCTGGGCTGGACCGCGTAGCTGATCTGCATGCCCCACTGGGATCCGTCTCCCAGCAGCTCGCCGAATCTGGGTGTATCGCTCGGAGTGGAGATGACCAGCACATCCTGGATCCCGCTCAGCATCAGAGTGCTCAGCGGGTAGTAGATCATCGGCTTATCGTAGACCGGCATCAGCTGTTTGGAGACAGCCTGGGTCACCGGGTAGAGCCGAGTCCCTGAGCCTCCGGCCAGAATGATGCCTCGTCGCGCGGATGCGGTCATGTTGGCTGTCGCAGGGTCAATTCGGCCAGCACTTCGTTTACTCCTTCTTTCCAGTCGGGCAATTGAACTCCAAACACCGACCGCAAGCGATCGGTGCACAATCGAGAATTCGCAGGGCGACGGGCAGCAGTGGGAAAATCCGCCGTGGCGATTGGCTCTACTTCAGCCGGGCCGGCCCGCAGACTCCACCCCGATTCCTTCGCCCGTGCCAGCAGGTACCGGGCATAATCAAACCAGGTCGTTTCACCCCCGGCCGCCAGGTGATACACCGTCCATCGCGGATCGTCGGCATTGGCGGCGGCCATCAGCTGGACGACTTGGGCGGTGACCCGGGCAATTAGCCGAGCCGGAGTCGGCACTCCATGCTGGTCGGACACAACCCGGAGCTGGTCCCGTTCACCCGCCAGGCGGAGCATGGTGCGCAGGAAGTTAGCCCCGTGGGCGGCCATCACCCAGCAGCTCCGGAGGATCACATGTCGGCGGCAGCCTCGGAGGACGGCCTGCTCGCCCGCCAGTTTGCTGGCTCCGTAAACCGAGAGCGGATTGGTAGGATGGTCTTCCCGGTACGACTCCCCGCCCCGTCCATCGAAGACGTAGTCGGTGGAGTAGTGTACCAGCATCGCACCCAACCGCTCCGCTTCCTCGGCCAGCACACCGGGAGCCTCACCGTTGATCCGATGGGCCAACTCAGGCTCACTCTCGGCCCGATCGACGGCGGTATAGGCCGCCGCGTTAACGATCACGTCAGGGTGGTACCTGGCAACCACCATCCGCAATGAATCGGGCTGTGCCAGATCGGCCTCCGCCCGGGTCAGCGCGGTAACTCCGTCTTTGCCGGCCCAGATCCTCCGCAACTCCAGGCCCACCTGGCCGGTCGCGCCCAGGATCAGAATCCCTCCCGGCTCAACCGCCATAGTGCTTCTCGATCCATTGGCGATACGAACCGGTGGTGACGCTCTGGACCCACTCGCCATTCTCCAGATACCAGCTGATGGTCTTGCGGATGCCGGTCTCGAAGGATTCCCGCGGACGCCACCCCAGCTCCCCCTCGATCTTCCGGGGATCGATGGCATACCGACGATCGTGTCCCGGCCGGTCTTCCACGAACGTCATCTGGTCGAGATACGATTTCCGGTCTCTCCGAGGGCGCAGCTGGTCCAGTATCCCGCAGATAGTTCGCACCACCGTGAGGTTGGGCATCTCGCTGTTGCCGCCGACATTGTAGACCTCACCCAGTCGTCCAGCTTCGAGTACTCGCCCAATCGCCCGGCAGTGATCCTCTACGAACAACCAGTCGCGAACCTGCTGGCCGTCGCCGTAAATCGGCAGAGGCTTGCCCGCCAGGGCATTGTGGATGATCAGGGGGATCAGCTTCTCGGGAAACTGGAAGGGCCCGTAATTATTGCTGCAGTTGGTGGTGACTACCGGCAGGTGATAGGTGTGATGCCAGGCCCGCACCAGATGATCGCTCGCGGCCTTGCTCGCCGAATATGGGCTGTTGGGAGCGTAACGGTTGGTTTCGGCGAAGGCCGGATCGGACGGCTGCAGGGAACCGTAAACTTCATCGGTCGAAACATGCAGCAATCGGAACGCCTTTCGATCCTCGCCAGTCAGCGACCCATAATATTGCCGCAGACTCTCCAGTAGCCGGAAAGTCCCCATCACATTGGTCTCGATGAAATCGGCCGGTCCGTGGATCGACCGGTCCACATGGGATTCGGCTGCGAAGTTGATCACAGCTCTTGGACGATGCTCACCCAGCAGCGCGCCCACCAGTTGCTGGTCGCCGATATCTCCCCGGACAAACCGGTGGCGGGGATTCTGCTCCTGCGCAGCCAGACTGCGGAGATTCCCGGCGTAAGTCAGCTTGTCCAGATTGACCAGCGGCTCATCGGTTTCCTCGAGCCACAGATTCACAAAATTGCTGCCGATAAAACCCGCTCCCCCGGTAACCAGAATCATGCCGAGGCTCCGCTCCCTTCGGCTACCAGACGGCGCTGCTCGCTCAAGGGCAAGGCCAGATAACGCTTGTACACCTGGTGGGAGTCTCGCGAGATGCTCCAGTGGCGCCGGCTCGACAAGGTACCCATCGAGGCGTGAGCGTGGTGGTGGACCACGAACCTGGGGTCATACCAGGTCTGCTGGCCAATAAGCTTGAGCTGCTCCGACAAGAAAAATTCCTCCTGCATCAGGAAGGTCGGTGCGTAGAACTGACGGAAATGCCGGAAGAAGCAGGGGCCGATGAGATAACAGGCACCGTACCCCTGCTCCACGGGACCGGCCTTCCGATACAATTGCTGATCGGCCTGGTTCTCGGCTCGAGACGTCAGCCCCCGGGTGACCCGAGCGGCCCGGCGAATCAGCCCGGCCAGGAGATAAGACGCATAGTACAGATCCCACACCAGTCTTCGGGCCCGGCTGATGGAATAGAGTACGTGGGGATTCTGGTGCATTCCATCCAGCGCGATCAGATCGGGCGCAACCACGGCCCACTGATCCAGAATCTCCCGGTACTGCTGGACCGAATCCACGAACTCGGCCGGGAAAGTCAGATCGTTGTTGCCCACCACCATGTGCAGCACATCGGGGTGGGCGGCCCGGAGCCGGGCAATCCCAACATTCAGTCCGGGGAAATATCCCGCATTGCGACCGTGAAACACTATGTCGACTTCGGGAAAATCCCTCTCGATACTGCGAAGCCCTTCGATATCCCTGGCATTCGACTGGTTGTCGACCACCACCACCCGAACATCCTGCCAGCGGGGCCCGGCCCGGAGACTCTCGATCGCCGAACGGGTGAAGCCGGAGTTGTTGTAGTTGGTGCAGACAAAGCCGAGCTTCACGCCGTGGACTCCGGATAGGGTCCAGTCACCCGGAGCAGATAGTCGCAGACCCCTCTGAGAATTGCACCTAGGCTGGCCAATGGAGCAGAGTCGTAAATCAGAATCAGGGGGAGCATGACGGCCTGCAGGATTCCCAGCTTGAGAATGAACCCCGGGAAACGGATGATGTGACGCTCGGCGAGGTAGAGATAGTTCCGGTACATGTAGTAGCGTCGCCGGGCCGAGTGCCGCGCGTAGAAAGGGCGGATGAAGCGGGGCAGCTCGATGGTCTCACCCAGCCGGTGACTCATGCTGGCACCGGGTACCCGAACGATCCGATATCCCGCCCTTCTCACCCGCAGCGAAAAATCAAAATCCAGACAATCGATGAAAAGTTCCTCGGCGAACAGGCCGACCCGGTCGAACAGGTCTACCCGTACCAGATTCCCCGAGGTTATCGCGTAACTGACGCTGCCGCCGCCGGACTCCACTTTCCGCGTAGCACTGCCGACCATCGGCGCCAGGCTGACCAAGGATGGATCGGCATTGACCGCCGCGATGTAGGCCTTCATCAAGCCGGGATCGACCAGGCTGTCCTGGTCCATGGTGAGTAGCCACGATAGCCCTCGGGACCGCGTCTGCATTACCCCCCGATTCAGGGCATGAGCCAGACCCCGATTCTGGCCCAGCCGCTCGACCGACACTCCCCGCTCCCGCTCCAGCTCAGCCAGGGCGGCCAGCGAAGAAACCGACGAACCGTTGTCGACGATGTGCACCTGCGGCACCACCGCCAGAAGGGCCCGGACCGTTTCTCCAATCTCCGCCTCTCCATTGTAGCTGACTACCACGGCGAGCACGTCGTCGGCCGTCACCAGCCCTCGCGATCGGTGCTGAATGGGCTCCGGACCCCGGCGGCCCGCAGGTGTTCCGCGGCCAGCCGGACCGGGCTTTCTCCATTTCCCGGTTTCCGGGCCACCGCCAGCACATGATACGGCTCCATCGGCTCCACACTCAGCGGCGAGAAACCGGCTTCCTCCAGCGCCGAAACCGTCAGCCTCATGTCGAACACGTGATGATGCAGGCTGCGGAGCTCTTCGTTTCGCTCGGCCCGCTCCCTGAACGAGATGTCGTGCTGACCGGGGTCCCGCGCTTCATCATGCAGCGCCAGGATCTCCTCCAGATGGGTAAGGTCGCTCTCCGGTGTGCCCCGTCGGAAGTCTTCCCGCAAGTGCTCCAATTTGGTGATCGGACGCCGGTGGTCGAAAGTGCCGTCCCGGTGTGGCAGGATCAGGATCAGCGATCCTCCCGGCTCAAGCACCCGGCGCCACTCTGCCAACGCCCGCAGCGGATTGGTTGTGTGCTCCAGCATGTGAGAAGTCAGAACGAAGGAGTAGCCCTCGTCGGGGACCGCGCGGAGATCGGCTCCCTCTCCGATGATCTGTCTTCCGGCGGGTTTCCCCGGGTGGAATGTAAATGTGTTCCCCTCCACCACAGAGCCTTCCCAGATGGTCCGGGTGGCGAAGGTGACGTTGTCGATCCCGGAGACCAGCGGGTATACCGGAACCAGACCACCGCGAGCGAAGATCGGGCTGGGACCGCCGATCTCGAGGCCTTTTCGGCCTCGGACCAGTTCTCGAATCGCCGGAAAGGTTCGGGCATGGGGCATCCGAATCCGACGCCCCACTGCGCCGAGCACCCCTGAGATGCCCCCGGCCTTGAAGACGCTGACGAAGCGCTTGATGATCACCCGAAGCTCCCCCCGGCCCATCGACCAGTCCGGATCACACTAACAACCCTCTACCGGACGCCGCTCCCGGTTGCGGCAACAGTTTATAGGGAGAAGTCATCAGCCTGTTGACCGTTAACAGCCCCCAGAGGCATCCGAAAGTGAGATAGTAGATGATGTTCGATCCCAGCAGGCTGACCACGAAGGAACTGTAGAACACGCACATCATGAGAATGAAGCAAACGACCGGCAGAACCGGTCGTCTCAAGTTCAACAGGGCGTAGAAGGCCCCGTGAAAACATATCCCCAGCGCCGACATGAACAGCAACGCCCCGAAGTAACCAAAATCCAGGATCAATCCGCGAAACATGGTGAACACATTGGTGTTCAGCAGGGTCCCGTAGGTGTAGTAGTCCTCGTACACCCCGATCGGCAGGACTCTGTCGCTCCCCAGCAGACGGAACAGCGTTGCGAAGGTGTAGAATCCGTTGCTGTCGAATTCCCGCGGGTAGGTCAGCTCGGAGCGTCCCCCCAGAGCAAAGTTGAACCAGTCTGCGAAGGCGTATAGATGCCCGGATGAATAGCTCGCGAGCCGGCCGGTAAGGGCCTGGATCAGAATTCCGGAGTCGGCGGCGTCGTACAACCCCCGGGAGAGAAAGGTCAAGAGCAGCAGTCCCAGCACCACACAGCCGTAGAGCGCCAACCACTTCGCTTTCCCCTTCTCGATCAGTGAGAGATCCCCCACTGATATCCGATAGACCAGAATCCCGGAATAGAACAACACCACACTCAACAGAAAGTGCCACATCGCCGACTGAGTCACCGTGATCAGGACCGAGGGGAGAAACGAGAGCCCCAGGATCAGACGTCGACCCGTTCGGCTGGCGGCCGAGAAGCGCAAGCCACCCAAGGTAACGCCCAGGTAAACCGTGATAATGCTCAACCGCTCGACCAAAGTTGAACTGAGCTCGTCATTGTAGCGCAGTTGAGCGTAAGTTTGGGCGCTGGCAAAGAGATTGAACACCAGGTTGTACAGGGAGATGCCCTGGGTGAGCAGATTCAGAACCACCAGCGCCAGCGAGGTTCCCACCAGCCCATAGAAGGCCCGTCGGATGAACCGACTGCCATAGATGGACTCGGTGTCTTCCTTGAGAGCATTCCGCTCGAAGACCGGGCGCCAATCGAACAGCAAGGCTGTGAACGAAAAGGCCAGATTGACGAGGAAGAGGTAGCCAACCGCCAGCGGCGCGATTGGGACCGCAAAGAGCAGTACCAGAGGAATGAAGGTGAGGAGAAACCAGAACAGGCCGAACAGACAGGCCGGAAATAGCCAGGTGCCCACAAGCCGGCGTACCAGGTACGCCTGACCCAGGATCAGCAGGCTGAAACCGAGGGCCATGAACTTGTCAGTCATGGGTCCCGGTCACTGGGTCTTCGGCTACCGACCAGCGCACTCGCCCTCGAATCATCGCCCGCTCATTCCGGTCCAGTACCCAGTACCAGGCGATGACCGCGAATGCGATCAGGACAATTACCCCAATGGCGAGCCTGGACAGCGTGTCCGGTGCCAGCAACGGCACCATCAGTCCGCCGATCGCGGCTAGCAGGCCAAGGGCCATCCGTCTTACCAGCCCTACGTTGTCGCCCAGGAACCGACTGGCCAGTACGAAAAGCAGCGCTCCGTCCAGCGCGACTCGACCGGTCCACGCCGCCGCAGCCCCCAGAATCCCGAAATGATGAATCGCCAACCAGAGCAAGGGGAGATAGATCGGCAGCTCGATCAGGTGCAACTTGGCACTCAGGTCAGGCCGCCCAAGCCCCTGAACCAGAGTCGCCATGACCTGTGCCACCCCGTTGATGAACACGCCGATCGCCAGCACCTGGAGTACCGGAGTACTGTGCTGCGAGAATTCGGTACCCAGCCAGATCCGAAGTCCCTCCGACGCCAAGACGATCACCAGCAGCATGCCGGGGAACAGCAGCAAGGCGATGTACTTGGTGCCCCGGGTGTAGAGCCGCACCATACGATCGTGATCCTGCCTGTAGCTGGCGGCGAAGGCCGGGAACAGGACTCCCAGAATCGCACCTGGAATGATCAGTACTTTCGTTACAGCCTCGTAAGGGGTGGCATAATACGCCACCGACACCATCGAGAGCATAGCTCCGATCACGAAGCGATCGAGATACTGCAGCAGAGGCGAAATGATGTTGGTGACCGTCATCCACGCACCGAACCGAAACAGCGGGCGGATCTCCTCATACTGACGGCCCACACCTCGGCTGAACGGCGGCATCACCTTTCGGCAGGCCCAGAAATACGCCAGAGCTGAAACCACCCGGCCTAATACCAGAATCGCGGTAACCCACTCAAGCCGGGGCGAAAATGGCAACACCGCGAGCGGCCCGACAAAGGTGTAGATCCCCATCGGCGCCCGGATCGCATTGACCACGCCGAACTGCTGGAAAGCGGAGAGAACGCCAACCAGTCCGGTGGTAACAACCACAACCGGGATGGCGGCAGCCAGCAGATAAAAGGCATGCAGCGTCTCGGCCTGCAGCTCAGTCGGGATCTTAAGCACTGAGCTCACCAGCCAGGGAGAGATGGCGCACCCCACCACGGTCCCGACCAACCCCAGCCCGAACATGAGTGCCAGCGCAGCCCACACAAGCGATGGGGCCTTTTCGGTGCGCGCTGCACCGATGCGCTCGGCCACCACCTGGGTCAGCGCCCGCCCAAGTCCAAAGTCGAACAGACTGAAGTACCCGATCACCATCCAGGCCAGCGTGAGTACTCCAAATCGATCGGTGCCGAGCCCGTGAATCAGCAGCGGAATCGCCACGATCGCGGCCAGAAATGGCACTCCCTGGCCCAAAAGGTTGAGCAAGCTGTTACGAGCCAGCCGGGATCCCGAAAGAAGCGACATCAGGAGGAAGCACGCCCGCGGGTCCGATTCCACTCTCCGACCAGCTCCGCCAGTGCCGGGTCAGGACCCCTGTCGCCTCGCCCGGTCCACGTCTCCTGGATGATCACGATCATCATCCCGACGGCCAGCGACGCCATTGTGCCAAGGATCATGATCATCACCCGGTGGCGGGGATCGGGTCTCGCCGCCAGGATCGGCGCTTCGATCACCGTAATAACCGGCGTATCGCGAACCTCGCGGATCCGGTTTTCCTCGTATTGCTGGGCCAGTGAAGTGACCACTTGCTGCCGGAAGGTCACTTCGCGCTGCAACCGCTCCCGCTGAAACGCCAGTGCCGGGGACTCGGCCTGACGATTGCTCTGGAGAAACCGCTGCATTTCATCTTCGGCGGTCCGCAATGAGACCCGCGCGGCTTCCAGTCTTCCCTCGGTAAAGCGCCGCTCTTCCCGCGCCTGGCTCTGCCGTTTTACCAGGTTGAAATCGTTGAGTCCCGCCAGCAGCCGGTTGGCAATGGCCAGCGAGACATACCGAGACTTGGTACGGACCTGGACCGTCACCATCCCGGTGGTTCGGGTGGCGACCGACGACCTGATCACGTCCTCCCGAAGCTTCCGCAGGGTCTTGTCGGTAATGACGGGAGCTTCCTCGCCGTTGATCTTGAAATACTGGGCCAGCGGTTCTCGCTGGGTGCTGTCGGCGCCGGGGGCGAAGCTATCGTCCGCGATGGGACCGAGAATGCCCCGAGTGGTCAGCAAATCGGCGTACAGCTGGGGGGGCTGCTGAGCCCCGGCCAGCGCCGCCAGACTGATTCCGAACTGTCCCGCCAGACTGGCGAGGCCCGCGCGACTCTGGTCCTGGGTAGCGGTGGGAAGAAAACTGAACGAGGTGGTGTAGTAGGTACGCCGCAGAAGGCAGATTGCCAGGGAAACCACTACTCCGACGGTGGCACACCACAGGAGGACTCGGCGTCCCCGCAACAGGACCACGGCCAGCCACACTAGCGATGTCCCTTCGTCAGGCGTCCGTGCCTGACTCCCGCGGTGGCGCAACTCCCGGACCTCACTCATGGCAGCCTCTCCTCCGCGGAGAACCTCGATCTCCCACCGGCCTGCGTGGGGCGGTGCTCATGGCAACCGCCGACCGTACAGGTCGGCCATCAGCTGAGCCCGGTAGAACGCGGAGGCGGCTCCATTGGAGAGTACCCGCGCTTCCCAGACCGTCGACTTGTCAGGCGTGATTTCCTGCAATACTCCCGCCGCACCCCACCCGATAAAGGTATTGCCCGAGGCCAGTCGCTCGACCCAACCCACCACTGGGGTGAAGATGGCCGGCGCGTGCCGGTACTCCCAGACCAGTGTGGCGGTGTGGGCCACAGGGTCGAGCTGATACTCGGCCACCCGAGTCTCCGGCGGCACATGGCGCAGACCGTTGTCGTAGAGCAGGAAGTGCCCGTTGGGCAGTACCTTGACGCTGTGCTGTCCCGAGAACAGGCCCAGCGGATCGTTCACGAAGGTGAACTGGTTGTTGCGGCCGCCCCAGCGCCAGATGATTGCGCCGGTCCGGGCATCGATCTTGGAGATCTCCCCCATCGATCGCCAGGAAACGATGTAGTTTCCGTCCAGATCAAGGACCAGCGAGTTGGGGTGATCGAAATCGGCGCTGGGCCCCTGTTTCAGGGTCTGTGGTTCTTCAATCCAGTCGAGCAGACTGAAGTGATCCCAGGCGTTCCAGAAGAATGCAGCGGCCCCGTCAGCTCGCTGCCGGATGATCTGGTGACCACCCACTGCAACCCCGGGCGCCCCCCCGTACGGAGTGAGGTCGAGCACCCGGATGTCGTAGCTGAAGAACGTACTGGAGACCAAGGTGGTATCGGAGAACTCCAGTACCACATCGTGATTGTCGGTATAGAGCGGCGGCGGAGCGCCATAAGTGCGGACGATGTCGCCATCAAGATTGAACTCGTAGTAGCGCCCGTCCACCGGGTCCCACCCCCGGGTACCCCCGACATAAGCCAGAATATTGCCGTTGGGCAGTTGCTTGAGATCGGCCGGTGCCGCCCCGGGATACAACGGGGTGGTTTCCCGATACCAGCGGATCGTCCCGGTGGAATCGAAGATGACCAGGTAGCCCGCCGTCCCAATCAGCGCCGGCAGCAGGGTGTAGCCTCCGGTCGTGCTGTTCCCGGTGCTGAAGGAGAGAGTGAAAGACGCCAGAGCGGCGGGCAGCGCTCCTGACGCGAAGCTGACGGTATCGCTGGAGATCAGGCTCGACCCGTGCCATCCCTCGGCCCAGACCTTATACTCGGTGGCGGCCCGAAGTCCGGCGACCCGGATAGC
>CAZOES010000038.1:0-28495 GCA_964578865.1 uncultured Gemmatimonadaceae bacterium
CCAGATTCTCCACCGGATAGACCTCGAGCGTCTGGCGGACCTCGTCCGGCAGGTCCTCAAGGTCGGGCTCGTTCTTCTTGGGCAGCACGATCCGGGTGATTCCGGCCCGCACAGCGCCCAGCACCTTCTCCTTCACCCCACCGATCGGCAGGACTTCACCGCGGAGGGTGATTTCGCCGGTCATGGCGATGTCGTTGCGCACCGGCCGGCCTGAGAGGACCGAGACCAGAGCCGTGGCCATGGTGACACCGGCCGACGGGCCGTCCTTGGGGATCGCTCCCGCGGGGACGTGCACGTGGAGATCGCTGGCGCCGAACAGATCCTCCTTGATGTGGAGACCGGCCGCATGGGACCTCGCATAGGTGAGCGCGGCCCGAGCCGATTCCTTCATCACATCGCCCAGCTGACCGGTCAGGACCAGTTCGCCCTTGCCCCGCATGGTGCTGGCTTCGACGAACATGATGTCGCCACCGACCGGGGTGTAGTACATGCCGGTGGCCACACCGATCTGGTCTTCCCGGGCGGCCCGCTCGGGATGGACCTTGGGCCGGCCCAGCAGATCGTCGACCATCTCGCGGGTCACCCTGAGATGAGTCACCGACTTGTTGGCGATCTTGCGGGCCACCTTCCGGGCCAGTTTGCCGATCTCCCGCTCCAGTTGACGCACCCCGGCTTCCCGGGTGTAGCCGGTGACCACTTCGCTCACCGCTTCATCGGGCAGTTCGATCTGCTCGGTGGTCAGCCCGTGCTCCTTGAGCTGACGGGGAATCAGGTAGTTCCGTGCGATCATCAGCTTCTCGCGCTCGGTGTAGCCGCTGAAATCGACCACTTCCATCCGGTCCAGCAGCGGACCAGGAATGTTCTGCAGGAAGTTGGCGGTGCAGATGAACAGCACCTCGCTCAGATCGAACGGCACGCCGAGATAGTGATCGACGAAGCTGTCGTTCTGGGCCGGGTCCAGCACTTCAAGCAGTGCGCTGGCCGGGTCGCCCTGGAAGGAGACGCCGAGCTTGTCGACCTCGTCCAGCAGGAAGACCGGATTCTTGGTACCGGCCTGCTTCATCCCGTGAAGGATTCGGCCGGGCATGGCACCCACGTAGGTCCGCCGGTGACCGCGAATATCGGCCTCGTCCCGGGCGCCACCCAGCGAAATGCGGACATACTTCCGCCCCATGGCGCGGGCAATGGACTTGGCCACCGAGGTCTTACCGACACCGGGAGGGCCGACGAAGAGCAGGATCGGGCCTTTGGCGGCCTTTTCGTCTTCGTTGCCGACGGTCCGACGCTCGGCAGTCGGGCCGTCCGTCGGAGTCTCGGCAGTGACCTCGACAGTCGCCGGGCCATCAGCCTTGGTATTCTCGGGATCCGTCTGTCCGTCAGTCCGTCCGTCCTTTGCCGCCTCGGCTTTCTCCGCTTCAGCCTTGAGCTGGCGCACCGCCAGAAACTCCAGCACCCGGTCCTTTACGTCGCCCAGGGCGTAGTGATCCTCGTTGAGAATCTCTTCGGCCTTGACCAGGTCGAGCGATTCCTCCGAACGGGTGTTCCAGGGCAGCTCGGCAATGTTGTCGAGGTAGGTCCGAATGACCTGCGACTCCATCGACTCGCGACTGATCCGTTCCAGCCGCCCCAGCTCCCGATCGACTTCCTTGCGAGCCTCGGGCGGCAGGTCGAGCGCTTCCAGCTTCTCGCGCAGCTCTTCCAGATCGCCCCGCTCGTCGTCTTCACCCAGTTCCCGGCGGATCTGCTTGAGCTGCTCGCGGAGAAACATCTCCCGCTGCCGCTCGCCCAGCTCTTCCTGGACCTGAGACTTGATGTCTTCCTGAGCATCCAGCACCGAGATCTGGCGCTGCACATGCACCAGCACCCGGCGGAGCCGCTCTTCCACCGAGAGGGTCTCCAGCAGGCCCTGACGCTGCTGAGGGGTAATATCGAGATAACCGGCTACCAGGTCGGCGAAGCGACCGGCCTCATGGACTCCAGCCAAGACCTGCTGGACCACTTCCTCAGGCAGGCCGGACTTCTGACCCAGCTCGGCGGCCCGGCTGCGGGCCTCGCGGTACAGCGCGACGAAGGCCGGATCTTCGGGATTGAGGGGAGACATCTCCTCGGCTTCCCGGACGATCGATTCGAGATAGCCGCTCTTGTCGCCGACATGAATCGCGATGCCGCGCTTCTCGCCGTGCAGCAGCAGCTGCATGCCGGCCAGGCCGCGCTGCACCTGTCCGATCCGGGCGATGGTACCGATGGTGTAGAGACCTTCGGGTTCAACCTGTTCGAGATTTTCCCGCTGGGAAACGGCGAAGATCAGCCGGTCTGGAGTGTTGAGCGCAGCCTCGATGGCGCGCAGGGTACCCGGACGCCCCGCACCGATCGGTGCAGTGGTGCCAGGAAAGAGCACGACCTCCCGCAACGGGAGGACGGGTAGGACCAGTCGTTCAGTTCGTTCAGACATTCAGTGTCACCTCGTTATTGCTGGCGGAATGGCAGCCCGCCGGAGCGTTCTGGGTGGAAGGTGCACCGGTTATGCCAAGGCGGTAGGGGGCGGCTAATCGTCCGGTTAGTCGCCCCTACCCCTGAGAGCGCGGAATCGACGAGCAAAGCGCCGCTCAGGCCATTCGAATCAACGTAACGACTGGGAACGTCTTACTGCCAACCCGGCGCTGGGCAAGGAGGTAGGCTGCCGATCTGTCGGCCGGTAAGGAAGGGATGGGTGGGGCTGGAGCCACCCGCTTGTCCCCCCCGTCTTTCGCTGCTAAATCTATGACGCTTCTTCGGATACCCGATGACCGAGCCGACATCGCCCCTCGCACCACGACTAAGCGAAGCTCTTGGGAGCGCCTTCACGATCGAAGGTGAGATAGGTCGTGGTGGGATGGGTGTGGTTTACCGCGCCCGCGACGAGCGGCTCAAACGCCGGGTCGCCATCAAGGTGCTCCCACCGGAGCTGGCCTTCCAGGCGGAGATCCGGGCCCGCTTCACCCGTGAAGCGGAGACGGCGGCTCGGCTGTCCCACCCACACATCGTTCCGATCTATACCGTCGGTGAGGGCAACGGTCTGGTCTATTTCGTCATGGGTTATGTCGATGGCGAATCGCTGGCGGGCCGGCTCAAGCGGCGGGGCAAACTTCCGGTAGAAGAAGTTCGCCGAATCATGAAAGAGACCGCCGATGCACTTAGCGCCGCCCACGCGCTCTCGGTGATCCACCGCGATATCAAACCGGACAACATTCTGCTCGATGGTACCCGGGGCCGGGTGATGGTGACCGACTTCGGCATCGCCAAGGCGATGTCGGGAGGCACCGGTGCGACGCTGACTAGCGCCGGCGTCGCGATCGGAACCCCCCAGTACATGAGTCCGGAGCAGGCCGCCGGCGAGAAGGAGATCGACGGACGGAGCGATCTCTACAGTCTCGGCATTGTGAGCTATCAGATGCTGACCGGCGAGCTGCCCTTCACTGCCCCCACCGTCGCCGGCATTCTGATGAAGCAGATCACCGAGATGCCGCCGTCGGTGAGCGACAAGCGTTCCGATTGTCCCGAGGACCTGGCTCTGGCGGTGACCCGCTGTCTGGAAAAGGATCCGGAGAGCCGCTGGCCCTCGGCTGATGCGCTGCGCCGAGCCCTGGAAGCGCGTGCGGTCACCGGCTATCGGCCGACCGGCCAGACCAAGGCCGGGACCCGGATGCCCAGCCCGTCATCGACCCGGCGTCCCTCGGGAAGCGAACGCGATCTGGCCGGACCCCCTTCGCCCAGACCACTGGCGCCCCGGGCACCTCGTCCCTCCCCGCGGCCCGAGGATTGGCGCAACCGGCTCGACCGTCACATGGATCGGGCCAGCCGTCGGATGGAGCGGGCCGGTAGCGGCAGCGAAACCCCGCTGCCGGTGCCCGATACCGGCGAGCCGATGATCGTACAGAAGACCCGGGCTCAGTTCGCTCGCTGGGCTGCAGTGTCGGGTGGTCTGTTCATGATCAACGTGGCGACCGGTCTCAGCTCGCCCTGGTTCCTCTTCCCTGTCGTCGGCATGGGCTTTGGGTTGCTCAACAACTACGCCAAGCTCTGGCAGGCGGGATACACCTGGCGTGACGTGCTCAATCGTCCCCCCGCCCCCGATGCCCTTCTGGGCAGTGGCACCAAACCGGGTAAGCTGGCGCGGGCCCTGCCTCCGCCGCGGATGGATGAATACGGCCAGCAGATGAATCTGATCATGCAGGCTCACGCCGACCGGCAGGCGATTCTCAAGCTGCTGGAACGGATGAGCCCGGCCGAACGGAAGATGTTGCCTGAAGACGTACAGGGCACGGTAGACGGTCTGTATCAGCGCGCCACCGATCTGGCCAAGACCCTGCATGCGATGGACAGCAATCTCGACATGCAGAGCAAGGACCGGATCGATCAGCGGATCGCGGCGCTGCAGCGGGAACCGGATGACGAAGAGCGGGCCCGGCGGATGGGACTGCTCGAACGTCAGAAAAAGACGCTGGACGACCTCCGCGGACGGCGAGATCAGATCGCCAGCCAGCTGGAGAGCTGCATTCTCGCCATGCAGAATGTCCGGTTCGACCTGCTCCGCCTGCGTTCCGCCGATGCCGGCTCGGCCCTGGGCGATCTGACCATGGCTACCCAGCAGGCTCGGGCGCTTTCGCGCGATGTCGACAATGCGATTGTGGCGGCGTCGGAGATCAGGGAAGCGCTCGGAAGAGACTGATCCGCAGATTTGCGGACTTTAGTGCGCTAAGCACAGGAGTACACAGGATTAAAGGATTTGAAGGATTGAAAAGATTCTAGTGTTTTTGTTGTTAACAACAACCGAAATCCTTTGAATCCATAATATCCTTTCAATCCTGTTCTCGCCCTCAACTTTCAAGAGAAGACTCGACGTTCGAGATCATCGAATCGGCTGGTTCCCCGAATCAGCGCCAGCTGCGGATCCACCTTCAGCAACGCCATCGAGTGCGACCGCTCGCCCAGAGCGCAGCCTAACCAACCGAACGCTTCCTCAGTCTCCCCCAAAGCCAGAAATCCCTTCGCCAATTCGTAGGACGGGATGTAGCCCGAGGCCTCCCGTAGCTCCTCCAACAGCCGACGGGCCAGCTCCCGATCACCAGCCGCAGCGATAGCCCGGGCAACCCCGGCTTTCAGTTGAGCACCGCCATCGAGCTGAATCCGAGCCAGCTCGAGCGCATTGATGGCGTCGTCCCAGCGACCCAGTTCCTGCAGCGCCAGTGACTCCCACCAATAGGCCGGCCCGAAATTCATGTCGACTTCAAGAATCGAGCGACATTGATCGACTGCTGCCTGATACTGACCGGCGAAATACAAGGCTCGACCCAACCCGGCACCGGCCGCGAGGGACTGGGGATCGAGGATCACCGCCCGCTTCATTTCCCGGATCGATTCCTCGTGACGACCGTCCGCGATCAGCATGTTGGCATACCACTGATGACCCAGCGGCATCAGCGGATCGGCCGCGATAGCACGGCGGAACCGAGTCTCGGCGAGCGGAAGGTTCCAGCGGTAATAGAGGTCCACGTCGGCCAGGGTCGCGCGGGGCGCGGCCAGCCGAGGATTGAGCCGCAACGCTTCACGAGCGGCACGACGAGCCGAGCCGAATGCTTCGGCCGGCGGGCTGTGATCGTAAAATCCCATAACCGCGTAGGTCTCGGCCAGCGCGGTGAAGGCGGCCGGATCCGCCGGGTTACGGGCCAGGGCCGCCTGAAGGAGCCGAGCCGCGGTTCGAAGGCTGCTTCCGGCCCGGCGACCCAACGCCAGACGGCCCCGGAGTACCAGTCCCTTGGCATCGAGATCCAGTTGCTTCACCTCGGTGTTATCCAGCTCCGGCTCCACCGCCAGAGCGATCTCGGCCCCGATTTCTTCCTGCAGGCGGAAGGGATCTCCGGCTCTTCGTTCATAGGCTCCAGACCAGAGGTGAAACCCGTGATTGGAGTCGACCAGGTTGGCGGTCACCCGCACCCGTGACCCGCTGCGCCGGATAGTTCCTTCCAGCACTACCGATACGCCCAGCCGGGCCCCGATCTCCTGCACTGTGAAATCATGGCGGGATCGCTGCGGCAGGTTGGAGGCATCGGCCAGACGGATCCCTGCGGTCGCCAGGCGATGGCGAACTTCAAAGGCCACCCCTTCGCCGAATCCCCCATCGTCGGCACAGAGTCCGACCTCCTCGAACGGCAGCACCGCCAGCGGCTTCACGTCCTGCCGCTCGGCCAACTCCTGACTACGGGTCGATGCACCGGCCGAGAGTGACTTGGCTAGAGCGGCGACCAGGGGATCGGGACCGGCGCTGATCTCTGCCGCCATGAACTGGGTATGGAGCCGGGCATGTTCGAGCGCACCGGCTCGATCTCGGGTCGCTTCCAGTGCCAGCATCAGCCGCCGTACCACCACCCCATTGCCGCGATTCACCGAAACCAGACGCTGCCACCATTCCACCGCGCTGCGCCAGTCGCCCGCGCCCTCTCTCTCTTTAGCCAGATTCTCGAGCAGGCCAGTGTAACGCGCGGCTAACTGGGACCGATTACCCTCGGTCCAGCGATCGTACTCGGCCGAAGCGGGGATGAAGAATCCCTCGAGAAAGGGACCCTGATAGCAGTTCACCGCCCGGACTTCGTCGCCTTCATTGATAGCGGCCTCGAACCGGGCCACGTCGGTGGCAATGCAACAGGGATCCAGCACCAGTCCATCGGTGACTGACCGGATGGCATCCTTGCCGAGCGCCTGCCGGAGGGCGTGGACCGCAAGATTGAGGAGTCTCCTCCCGCCGGCGGCATCCCGTTCGGGCCACAGCATGCCTAGCAGTGCATCCCGGCTGGCCGGCCGGGAACCCCGCATAGCGAGATACGCCAGCAGCCCCAGCCGATGTCGCTGGGCCGCCGGACCGGAGATCAGTTCTCCGTCAGGTGCCTGGACCGAAATCCCTCCCAGCATTCCGAGTACGAACACGGGATGATTCCTGGTTAATCGTGAGACAAGAGCGAGCTAAGCGTCGGTTGGTATTGTGACTCCGCGCTTTGGGGCCCGGAGTGCGCACTCTCTGATTCCTGATGCGGGAGTTGGGGCGATTAACCGACGGGCAAACCCCTCAGGGAGGAAGAGATGCGTATTCGGTTGCAGCACGCGTTCGGGTTGGCCGCAGTGGCGGCGATGCTCGCCTGTGAGGCGCCGGCCGGTGATTCGCCCCAGCCCGGCAGTGACGCCGTGGCCACGGCGACCGCGACGGCGGCGACGCTGATGTCGGACCACATGGACCACCACGGCAACGATCACAACCGGGGCAAGTTCATGCTGCTGCGGGATGTACTCCGGTTGCAGCAGGTCACCGCCAAGTATCACTCGATCGCCCGGGCGGAGCAGGACGGCTATGGCGCGTTCGGTGGCTGCTTCCAGGATCCCACTCAGGGAGGCATGGGCTTCCACTGGGCCAACCAGGCGTTCATCGGAGACTCGGCGATCGACAAAGACCATCCCGAGCTGATGGTCTATCAGCCGCTGCCCAATGGACAGAAGCGGCTCGCGGCGGTGGAGTACATCGTGTTTGTCGATGAATGGGAAGCCAAGGGACACACCCGGCCGCCCCGGCTCTTCGGGCAGGACTTCCACATCAATCCGACCCTGCTGCAGAAGCCGTTCTACCTGCTCCACGCCTGGGTCTGGGATTTCAATCCGGCCGGCACTTTCATGGACTGGAACCCCCGAGTTCACTGCCCGAGCTGACATGCCCAAGTTCATGATCGAGCGGAATATCCCCGCGCTGGGTCAGCTGGGTGCGGATGAACTGCGCGACGTGGCGAGGAAGTCGAACGGCATCCTGCTGGAATTGGGGCCGACAGTGCAATGGGTTCAGAGCTACATCACTCGAGACCGGATGTACTGCGTATACGTCTCACCGGATGAAGCACTGGTGCGGGAGCATGCGCTGCGGGGCGGCTTTCCGGCCGACAGCATCAACCGGATATCGGGCGTGATTGACCCGACGACCGGGGAGACGGATAGCCGGCCAGGCGGGTAGGCGGCCTAAAAAAAACAGAAAGGGTGAGTTCCTAGAGGAGCTCACCCTTTCTGCTTCCACCAAACGCCTCACCGCCTAGCCGCCGCGCCGCTCAATACCCCGCGATATCGATCATCGCATCGCGCAGATCTTCCACCTGCGGCAGAATGACGTCCTCAAGCTGCGGAGCGTAGGCTACGAAGGTGTCGGTGGCGGCGATCCGGCGGACCGGTGCATCGAGCCACTCGAACGCCTCCTGACCGATGCGGGCGGCGATTTCGGCGCCATAACCCCAGGAGAGCGAATCCTCGTAGGCCACGATCACCCGGTTGGTCTTCCGGACTGAGGTGAAGATCGCCTCCCAATCGACCGGCGAGAGGCTGCGCAGGTCGATGACCTCGACCGACAGGCCATGGGAGGCCTCGGCTTCCTTGGCCGCAACCAGGGCCCGCTGCACCACCGCGCCGTAAGTAATGAGTGTGACATCGGTGCCCTCCCGAACCGTCTTCGCCTTGCCGAAGGGGATCATGAACCCGGGGCCGGGATTGGGCGCCTTATTGTAGGTCTGACGGTAGAGGTGCTTGTGCTCGAGGAAGAGCACCGGGTCTTCGCAACGGATCGCGGTACGAAGCAGACCGTTGGCGTCGAGCGCAGTGGCAGGACAGACGACCCGAAGACCGGGAACCCCGGTGAAGACCGCCGCGCCGGTCTGGGAGTGATAGACCGCGCCGCCCTTCAGGTAGCCGCCGTACGTCACCCGGACCACCACCGGGGCCGCGAAGGCGTTGTTGCTCCGCCAGCGCATCAGGGCCAGCTCGTTGCGGAGCTGCATGTAGGCCGGCCAGATGTAGTCGAAAAACTGGATCTCGACCACCGGCTTAAGCCCTCGAGCGGCCAGACCGATGGCCCGGCCGATGATGTTGGCTTCGGCCAGCGGAGAATTGTAGACCCGATCACTGCCGAAATTCCGCTGCAAACCCCAGGTCACTTTGAACACCCCGCCCTTGCCCTTCACGTTGGGCAGGTGCTCCTCGCGGCTGGCATCGGCCACATCCTCACCGAATACCACCAGACGGGGATCGCGGGCCATCTCCTCTTTCAGGCAGACATTGAGCAGATCCACCATGGTGGTTGGATCGCCCGAGAAGCGGGGGTCGTCTTCGGTGTCGAACGCTTCCGAGGTCGGATCGACGTCGGGCGAATAGACGAAGTCGTAAATGGTGTCGGTCGAGGGCTGCGGAGCAGCCAGCGCGGTCTCGGTGGCGAGCCGGACTTCCTCTTCCACCTGCTCCTTGATGGTCGTGATCTCGGCTTCGGTGGCAATCCCTTGTTCGATCAGATACTTGGGGAACTGGGTGACAGGATCGCGCTCGGCGTCGGCCTGACGCTCGGTGGGCGGACGATAGAGCACCTCGTCGTCCGACAACGAGTGGCTGTAAGGCCGGATCACCTTGGCATGAATCAGGGCCGGACCCTTGCGAGACCGGCAGTATTCGACCGCCCGCTCCACCACCTCGAAGGAAGCGATCGGATCACAGCCGTCGACTTCCTGGATGTAGAGATCGGGGAACGACGCCAGCAACTTGGAAATCGAGCCACCGGCGGTGTTCACCTCGACCGGAACGGAAATGGCATAGCCATTGTCTTCCACTACGAAGACCACCGGCAGCTTGAGATTGCAGGCCGAGTTCATGGCCTCCCAGAACTCGCCCTCACTGGTGGTACCGTCGCCGGAAGAACAGAACACCACCTCATCGCCATGGGGACCGGCCACCGCATCGGCCATCCCTTCCACCTTGGAATAGCGCAACCACGCCTCGGCGCAGCCAACCGCCTGGAGGAACTGGGTCCCGGTGGGACTCGAGGCGCTGACGATGTTGAGATCCTTGTGCCCGAAGTGCGAGGGCATCTGCCGGCCGCCGGAATTCGGGTCGTCGGCTGCTCCAACCGCGGAGAACAGCATCTCGGTCGCGGTCATGCCCAGGCCGAGGCAGAGCGCGCGATCGCGGTAGTAGGTGTAGAACCAGTCGTATGCGGGTTTGAAGACCTTCGATGCTGCGGCGAGAATCCCTTCGTGGCCCGCGCCGGAAATCTGGAAGAAGATCTTGTTCTGGCGCTTGAGCTGAATCTCCCGGTCGTCAATTCGGCGGGAAAGAATGATCAAGCGGTAGATGTCGAGGAGGTCGGCCTTGGAAAGCGTTCGGGCCGTCTTCGGGGCAGATCGGGTTCGGGTCGCCATGGCCGGAAAGATCGTAGCCGGAGGGGCTGATTGGTAGGGCAGGGTTGTTCGAGTGAACAGAGAAGGGTTCTGGGTGTCGTATTGTCGTCCCGACATCGAGCGTAGCGAGATGGAAGGATCTCAAATCATGGGAGTTTGAGATCCCGACACCGTCCGGACATTTCCCCAGCCCTACCGCTCTTCTACCCTTCCGCCGCCCCAGCCTTCCGAGGTCAATCCGACGATCGCCAGGCAGCTGATCAGGACCACGCTGTATTCCATTCCGTTACGTCCGCCACCCACCACGAACCAGCCCTCGCGGGAGTGCACCAGCACGATCCCCAGCACCAGCTCGATCACAAACCAGCCCACCAGCGGTCGAATGAACTTGCCGGCCATCAGGGTAAGTCCACCCAGGATTTCCCCGATGGTGATGGCCCAGGCAATCGGTACGCCAAAGGGAATGCCTTGTTCAGTCAGGAATCCGCCGAAACCCACCGCGCCGCCGGTGATAGCCCGGTAGGAGCCGTGGATGACCAGTTGAGCTGAGATGAGGATGCGAAGAGCGAAGAGACCGGCTTTGGGGCTGAGGTAAGACATGAAAAAGGATTAGTAGTTGGAGGAGTCGTGGGTCGCGAGTCGTGGGTCGTGGCTCATCAGATCAGTTCAGGACCCACGACTCCGGCGTCCGCTTACTTACCACTGAGCATGCTATCGAGCTTCTCCCAATAGCCCATCGCGACACGGATGTCCGGATCGTAGCGGACCAGCAGGGCTTCGGCGGCATCGGAGCCCCAGCGCACTTCGGAGGCACGATAGGCAAGAATACGGCCGATTCGCCCGCGGGTTGCAGTATCGGGTTCGCTGCTGATCTTGAGCCGATCCCGGACCCGGGTCAAGAAGGGAGCCACCATGCCGGTCTGCCACTCGGCGGGATTGTCGGTCCACCTGGCGGCGGCGGGCCGGTCCTTGGGCAGCAGCGCGGCCACGCTATCGGCCACCGCTTCGATCCAACCGCTGTCGGCCGCAATGCCCCACCAATTGGGAAGCTCGGCGGACTTGTTGATGGAGACATCCGGTGCGATGCCGCCTCCGCCCCGCACCGGCCGCTGATGATCGGTGTGGAAGACCTGGGTCGTGTCCTGCTCGGTACCCGACCGGCCGGCAAAGCTGTAGTACTGCGAGGCCTTGAGGCCGTGATACGATCGCTGGATGATGCGGCCACTGGGCGTCGCGATCCGGCCAACGGTGAGATAGACGAAATCTCCCTGGGGCGGGACCGGGAACCCCTGCTGCATCAGCGCCTTTCCGAAACTCCGGCGGCCCAGGATCAGGGCCCGATCGTGATCCTGGAGTGAGCCGGCCACCGCTTCCGACGCACTGGCACTGCCCTGATCGATCAGGAGAATCAGGGGGACTTCGCGGAACGGGCCGTCCTTCTCGGTGGTGAAATCCTCGGTGGCGCTTCTCCGCCGTCCAACCGTACGGAAGACCGCCGACTTCTTAGGAAGGAACAGACTGGAGATCTCGACCGCGGCGAAGACCAGGCCACCGGGATTCCCCCGCAGATCGAGGATCATTCGCCTGGCCCCGGCGTTCTTCAGATCCTTGAAGGACTTCTCCACCTCATCGCCGGCTTTGAGCTGAAAACCGGAAAGGCGGACGTACCCGGTGCCGGGCTCGATCATCCGGGAGATCGTTACCGACTTGGGCTGGAGGATGTCGAATTTGAGATTGACCCTGACGCTGTCGGGTTCCAGCCGGGAACCGCGCTCGAAGAGCAACCGGACTTTGGTGCCCTTGGCGCCGATCAGCCGGCCGCCGACTTCATAAGCCGAGAGCCCCTCGCTGGAGGTGTCATTGATGGTGAGGAGCCGGTCACCGGCGGAAACGCCGGCCTTGGCCCCCGGCGTACCTGGCAGGACGGTGAGCACCACCAGGGATCCATCGACCTCGTCGAAAAACACCCCGGTCCCGGCCAGCATTCCCGCTTCGTAAGCGGCCTCCCGTTCGCTGTCTTCCCGCTTGAGAAACCGGCTGTGGGGATCGAGCGAGCCGAGCACGCCGTCGATCGCCGCGTGGACCAGTTCGGCATAGGTCACCGAATCGACGTAGCTGGCCCGGATCTGGTTGAGCAGACTGGAGAAAGTCTGCAGCTGCTCGTAGGACGCCTGGGCCGCGGCTGGTGCGCTGCCGAGAGAAAGGGCCGCGAGAATCAGGGCGAGCCGGCCGAGCAGCCGGGAGGGAGACAGACGCATGACGGTCACTGGGGTTACTTGATGGTTGCCAGCTTCTGTCGCGCGTCTTCGATCTGGGTCGCAAACCGGCTCGGCGCGATGGTGAGAAAGCGATTCAGTGCCTCTTTGGCCTGGTCGGAACGGTCGAGCTGTACGGCCACCATTCCCTGCAGGTAAGGAATGCGGGCGTCACGCGGATTGAGCCGGGCGGCTTCATCCAGCGGGCCGAGAGATTCATCCAGCCGCCCGGCTCGAATGAGGGTACCGGCCAGGTCGACGTGAATGTCGGGATCCTCGGGGTTCACCTGCAGCGCCAGCTTCCATTCCTGCAGGGCCCCGGGAATGTCACCATCGGACTCCCTCATCCGGGCCATCTGGACGTGGGCCACATAGAGACCGACGTCGATCTCCAGAGTCCGCATGAAGGTCCGCATCGCATCGGGATGCTTGCCACCCAGATACAACAGGGTCGCCAGGAGGTAGCGGTACTCGTTGGTCTGGAGCGGTCCCTGCACGGCAGGTCTGGTGGTGTCGCGCTCGGCAGCAACTGCCCGGCCAGTCAGCAGAGCGAAGTCGCGGATGGCCTGGTCGTACTTTTCCAGGTGGGCGGCGAACAATCCGTGATACCAGAGAATCTGATTGGGGAGATTGCGGTCATCTCCGCCGAAAGCCTTGTCGTGAGCCAGTTCCTCGAGGCGCTCGAAGCCTTTTTCGTATCTCCCGCCATAGAGCTCGTTAACGGCCTTCTCGAGGGTCTTGGTGTACCAGGGCGGGATCACGAACATGTAGCGATCACCCACCTTCACGATCATGAGATTCTCGTTGAGGTCCACCTTCCCCATCACCTTGAGATCGACCAGCGGGTTGAGCAGGAACGCTCGCCGGAAATGCGATTCGCTCTGAGCCCACTCGCCTCTCACGGTCTCTTCTCCCTTGTCCTTGACCCTTGATTTCCAATACTTCTCGCCCCGCCGTTCCGGAATCATCGAAAGCGCAAGGTGAGCGTCGGCATATCCGGGAGCCAGCGCCACTGCTTCACGCAGCTCTGCCTCGGCATCGTCCCACCTCTTCTTGCCCCAGTAGCCCATCGCCAAGGCGTAATGGGCGTTGGCATCGTTGGAATCGCGCTTTGCCAGCGCCTGCAGATCGGAGATACTGAGCTGTTTCTGGGGCTCCTGGGCCACGGCCGATGCCGGCATCGTAAGCGTCAGGAGAGCCAGAAGCGACGCGCGGGTCATCACTATTGGAGCGCCGCCAGACGCGAGGTTGCGGTGGCTTTCTGGTCGGCGAAGAAGCTGGGGGCCATGGCAATGAAACGCTGGTAGGCTTCGCGCGCCTCGACGGTCTTGCCGGTCTGCTGGGCCGCCCATCCCAGAACAAAGAGGGTGCGAACACTGAGCGGGTTTGCGTCCCGCGCCTGCTCCAAAGTGGTGTACGCCTCACCCGCCTGCCCCGCCCGCGCCAGGGCCTCGCCCAGCTGGAAGAGGAGGTTGCTGTCATCGGGGTTGGCCGCAACGGCCCGCCGCCGCTCTTCGATAGAAGCCGGGAGCCTCTTCTGATCGGCGTAGATCGAAGCCAGTCGCACGTGGGCCTGGTAGAGACCGGCATCCACCGTCAGCGCCTCCTGCAGCAGGGGGATGGCTTCGTTGCTGCGGCCGGCCTGATCCAGCACGCAGGCCAGGGTATAGCGGAACTGATTCGCCTCGGAGAAGACCATCGCCGCGTTGTTCTGGTCGGCCAGACTGTCGGCTTGGGCCAGCAGCAGCTTCAGGTTGCTGACGGAACGATCGAAATCGTTGGCGTGGGCAGCCGCCAGAGCCTCATACCAGAGGAACCAGCCGGGAAACCGCTGGTGCTCCTCCTCGGTAGAATGGCCTACGATGTCACGGAAGAACTGGTAGGCCTTGCCGTACTGGCCGTCCCAGAAACTGCCGAATCCATTCATCAGGAAGACGTACACCGCTTCCGATCGGCCCTTGAGATTGAATGCGCTGGCCGGGGGGATCATTAGCGCCAGGGGTTTGAGATCCACCAGCGGATCGATCAGGAAGGCCTTGCGACGGAAACGGCGGGCTTCATCCACTGTAGCGACCAGCTCTGGTGGAATTTTCCCCTTCCGTTCCTCATCCCACAGTTTGGAGCGCCGCGCGAACGGAAGATAGGACAAGGCCAGGTAGGCTCGCGCCATTCCCGGTTCGATCTTGATGGCACGGCGCAGGTGATGCTCGGCCTCGTCGTAACGCCGGTCCACCCAGTACGCCAGACCGAGATCGTAGTGGGCCGAAGGATCCAGCGAATCAATCACTACCCGCTCTTCAATGCTGCCGAGCGGCACCGTCAACCTGGCCCGCTGGGCTACCAGAGAGCCAGGTAACAGGAGGATGACGAGCGTGATGAGGAGCCGGTCCGCGAGACCGGCCCGCTTCGTGGAATCCACGGAGCGATGCCTAACTTGCATGAGTTTTCAGCGGGAGAGTTGGACAACCTGATTATGCAGCGCGGAACCCACAAACGCAACGGCCACCGTTGATACGGTGGCCGTTCGTTAGTCAGTTCGCCGCACTACTTCACTTGATAGACCACCTTGCCACCCACAATGGTGGCCCGAACCTGTGCCGATTCCAGTGTTTCCGGCGGAACCGTGAATAAATCCTGATCCAGCAGCACCAGATCGGCTCGATAGCCTTTCCTTACTACACCGCGGTTCCCTTCGGCGAATACCCCGAAGGCATTGCCGGCGGTGTAAGCCTTAAGGGCCTGCTCAACCGTAATCTTTTGCTCGGGAATCCAGCCCCCCGGGTTCTTCCCATCAAGGGTCCGCCGAGTGACCGCTGCATAGATACCCAACAGAGGGTCGATGGGGGCGACGGTCCAGTCCGAGCCAAAGGCCAGGTGAACACCCTTCTCCAGCATCGACTGGAACACATAGCTGTTGACCACCCGGGCACCCAGCCGCTTGCCGGCCCAGCGCCCGTCGTCGATGGCGTGATATGGCTGCATCGACGCGATCACACCCTGCGAGCCCATCCGGGCGACATCTACCGGCCGCATGTGCTGGGCATGCTCGATCCGGAAGCGCCGGTCCCGCGGACCATGGGCCCTGGCCACGCTGTCATAGATGTCCAGTACCAGGGCGTTGGCCTTCTCACCGATCGCATGGACCACCACCTGGAGTCCGGCCGAGTCAGCCGAGCCGATCCAGCGGCGGAGCGAATCCTCGGGGGTGACCAGCAGCCCCCTGGTATTCGGCTCATCCTCGTAGGGATCGAAGAACAGCGCCGTGGTAGAGCCGAGCGACCCGTCGATGAACCCCTTCACTCCGGCGACCCGCACCCAGTCATCACCCGGGCCGTCGGCGGTCATGGTATCGGCAACCCGATGCCAGTCGCCCAGCGAAGGGAAGAAGGCAACTCGCACTGTCTGGCTCCCTGCGGCATGGGCCCGCTTCACCGCCGCGATCTCACTCCACGGCGCAGAGACCGCGGCCACCGCGGTCACTCCCTTCGACGCCATGAAGCTCATGGCCCGGGCGATCGCGGCATCGTCCTGAGCCGGAGTACCCTCAGGGATGACGGCGTACACCGGACCCATCGCCTCGTCCTTGAGCACCCCGGTGGGCTCCCCAGTCCTGGGGTCCTTGACGATGGTCCCGCCAGGAATGGACCTGGTGTTGCGGTCGATTCCCGCCGCCTTGAGAGCCAGGCTGTTGGCCACTCCCATGTGCCCGTCGAGCCGGCTCAGAAATACCGGATTGTTGGGTGTGACCGAGTCGATCCAGTCACGCCGGGGAAGGGGAGAACCGGGCCACCGCTCGTGATCCCAGTCGCCGCCCACGATCCACTCGCCCGGCTGCCTCTCGCTTACAAACGCCTTGAGACGGGCCACAAAGTCCTGGGGCGAGTCGGCCGGACGGAGATCGACACTGGAGAGCTGATACCCGCCGGAGAGGAAGTGGACATGGCCGTCCATGAATCCGGGCGTCACCAGCGAAGCGCCGTTGCTCAGGATCGTGGTGGCTTGGCCGGCCAGTTTGGCCACCGAAGCGGAGTCGCCCAGTGCAACGATGGTATCGCCCCGGGTTGCCACCGCCTGGACCAGGGGCTGAGCCGAGTCACCGGTCCAGACCTTTCCATAGACAATGAGATCGGCGGGAGGACCCGCGGGGGCACAGGCGATGGCAATGGCTGACAGCGAGGCGAGAACAGGGCGAACCGATTTCAGGTTGAGCATCAGCGGCCGGGTCCGAGGGTGCGAGTGGAAAGGAGTTCGCGTACATCGAGTAACACTTCGAGCATCAGCTGATCGCGCTGATAGCCGGCGTCGAGTTCCTCCATCCGCCGGGCCTGGCTCTCGGTCTTGGCCCGATCGTACTGCTCGCGGTAGGTGGATTCGAGATTAGCGAGGATCTGGTCGCGGGTGCGCATGGCGGTGAGCGGTCGTGAGTCGTGGGTCGTGGGTCGAACGGTGGTTCTGATGTGACGAGACGCCGTGTAGCTTACAGCAACCTTATCCCCCTGCCAAATGCGCCCGGCATCGCTGCTGCTCATTGCTCTGCTCATCCCCTCGGTTCTCTCGGCTCAGCAGAAACCACGGGCCCGCGAGCTGGGCATCCCGTTCAACGGAACCCCGGGACCACTCGATGCCATCACCGATGTCGCCGGGATCGAAGTGGGGCAGGTCACCCTGATCAAAGGGGAAGGCCGGCTGGAGGCCGGTAAAGGTCCCATTCGCACGGGAGTGACCACCATCCTGCCGCGGGGGAAGAACAACAGCGACGCGGTCATGGCCGCCTGGTATACGCTCAACGGCAACGGTGAGATGACCGGCACTACCTGGGTAGAAGAAAGCGGGTTTCTCTGGGGACCAGTGTCGATCACCAACACGCTGAGCGTGGGGGTGGTTCGCGACGCGGTGATCGACTGGGCAGTAAAGCGGAAATACGACGAGTTCCTCTGGGCTCTGCCGGTGGTTGCCGAGACCTGGGATGGCGGTCTCAATGACATCACCGGAATGCATGTCACCAGGGAGATGGCTTTCCAGGCGCTCGATGGAGCCAAGACCGGTCCGGTCACCGAGGGCAATGTCGGTGGCGGCACCGGCATGGTCTGCCACGAGTTTAAGGGGGGAATCGGCACTGCCTCACGCAAGCTCTCGGACAAAGCCGGTGGCTATACCGTGGGCGTGCTGGTCCAATGCAACTACGGCGGCCGGCGCCGTCTGAGCATCGCGGGGGTGCCGGTCGGACCGGAGATCAAGGGTGCCGAAGACTGTCTGACCATTCCCAACCCGAGCCAGAAGTTTCTGGCAGGGCTGCCCAAGTGCGGCAGCAAGACCGTCGGCCAGGCCGCGGTTCCCCGGGAGGAGCGCGGCTCGATCATCGTGGTCGTGGCGACCGATGCGCCGTTGCTGCCTCATCAACTCAAGCGTCTGGCCAAGCGGGTACCGCTCGGCATCGGCCGGATGGGTGGTATCGGGGGCGATAGCTCGGGTGACATCTTCATCGCCTTCTCGACTGCCAATCCCGGCGCCGAGAGCGACACACTCGCCACCGTGAAAATGGTGCAAAACGACCGGATCAACCCGCTCTTCGAGGCCACGGTAGATGCGACCGAGGAAGCGATCGTGAATGCCATGGTCGCGGCCGAAACAATGACCGGAGCGGATGGATTCACGGTGCATGCACTGCCGACCGATCAGGTTGTTGCCTTGCTCAAGAAAGCTGGAAGGATCAAGTAACGTCATGGCAAACGCATCAAAGCCGGTTGCACTTGTCACCGGCGCCAGCGGTGGCATCGGACTCGAACTCGCGCGGCTCTGCGCCAAGGGCGGGCACGATGTGATCCTGGTGGCCCGGAACCGCGACAAACTGGAAGAGATCTCCAAGTATCTCTCCGGGATGTACAGCATCCGGGTAGAGATCATCAGCGCCGATCTGACCGACCCGGAAGCACCCCAGGCCATCATGGGGCAGGTCGAGAAGCTCGGCATGGGTATCGACGTGCTGGTCAACAACGCCGGCTTCGGTGACTGGGGCTTGTTCGGACGGGCCGAGCTGAAGCGGCAGCTGGACATGATCCAGGTCAACGTCATCGCGCTTACCACCCTCACTCGGCTGGCGCTGCCGCGTATGGTAACCCAGCACGGGGGCCGGATCCTGAACGTGGCTTCGACCGCGGGGTTTGCCCCCGGACCGTTGATGGCGGTGTATTACGCGACCAAGGCTTACGTGGTCTCCTTCTCCGAGGCGATTTCCAACGAACTCAAAGGCACTGGAATCACGGTGACCGCGCTCTGCCCCGGACCCACTCGCACCAACTTCGCCACCGAGGCGGGGATGGTCGGCTCCAATCTGTTCAAGGGACCCAATGTGATGGATGCGGCGCCGGTCGCTCTGGCAGGATACCGGGGAATGATGCGCGGCCGGGCTGTGGTGATCCCGGGGATCGGCAACAAGCTGCTGATCTTCGGTATCCGGATCTCGCCCCGATTCCTGATTCGGATGATCACCCGCTGGTTCCAGGAGAGCCGACGACAGTGAGGAGTGAGGAGGAACTAATCGAGGGCCAAAGTGCTGAGAAGTGAGGAGGGACTCAGCATTAGCATTCATCGTTCCTTCTCACTACTCAGATCCTGAAGCGTCGATAAGTTCCTCCTCACTGACCAGAAACTATGCCCCTCTCGGGAAAGACCGTTCTCATCTTCGCCGCACCGTTCTATGAGGAGCTGGAGCTCTGGTATCCCAAGATCCGGCTCGAAGAAGAGGGGATTCGAACCGTGGTCGCCGGAGTGGGCGAGAAGACTTACACCGGGAAACGGGGCGCCTATCCGGTCACGGTGGACGTTCAGGTCGACCAGGTCGAGGCGAAAGACTTCGACGGGTTGGTCATCCCCGGTGGTTATGCCCCCGACATTCTCCGCCGCTATCAGAGGGTGCTCAGTCTCACCAGAGCAATCTTCGAGGCCGGCAAGCCGGTGGGGTTCATCTGCCACGCCGGCTGGGTGCCGATTTCGGCCGGGATCGTGAAAGGCCGCAAAGGCACCAGCGTCGGCGCGATCAAGGATGATCTGGTCAATGCAGGGATGGCCTGGGAGGATGCACCGGTTGTGGTCGATGGCAACTTGATCTCGTCCCGCACGCCGGCTGATCTCGGGCATTTCATGAAGGCAATGCTGGTCCAATTGGCTAAGGGCTAAGAGCTAATGGCTATTGTGGCGGATCCCTGATTCCTCTCAAATCTTCGCTCGAGCGTGATGGTCCTTAGCTCTTAGCCCTCAGCCAAACATCGACATGTCCCTTGCAGAGAATCAAAAACGAGTCGACAAGTGGATCAGCCAGTTCAAGGAAGGCTACTTCCACCCCCTCACCAACATGGCCCGCCTCTCCGAGGAAGTGGGCGAGCTGGCCCGCGAAGTCAATCATCGCTTCGGCCAGAAGACCAAAAAGAAGGACGAGGCCGAGGGCGACATGGCTATGGAGATGGCCGACATTCTCTTTGTGCTGATTTGTATGGCGAACCGGGAAGGAATCGATCTGGATCAGGCGTTCGATCGGATGATGGAGAAGGTCGAAAAACGGGATGATTCGAGGTGGACGAAGAAAACGTGAAACGTGAAAAGTAAAAGCGAAACGTGGTCGGCTTCAGACCACTTTTCACGTTTCACTTTTCACGTTTCACATCCCACCAACGCTTCTTCGGCAACACACCCTCCCCAATCAGCGCCTCCCGCAGCGCCCGGCCATCCTGCCACCGGTCACCCGGGTGACGGCCCAGGCAGCGGGTAATCGCGCCAATCAACAACTCGGGCGACTCGGGCGAGAGATCCCGCAGCGGAATCGGCTTTGAGGTCAACTGCCGAGCGGCGATCTCCACCGGGCCCTGGCCATCGAAGGGGACCCGGCCGGAGAGCATGGTATAGCCCAGCGCACCGAGGGCGTAGAGATCGCTCCGGCCATCGAGATCTTCCTGCCCCGAGATCTGCTCCGGCGACATGAAGTGGGGAGTTCCCCAGAACAACTCCCGTTCGGCCTTCTGCTCCTCGGCATGCATCGCGTCCAGTGAAATGGCCCGAGCCACTCCGAAGTCGGTGAGCATCGGCATCCCGTTGTCGCGATGGATGATGATATTCTCCGGCTTGACGTCGCGGTGCACCACTCGCTGGCGGTGGGCGTAGTCCAGGGCGCCGGCCAATTCGGCCAGGATCCGGCAGGCTTCGCTGGGCGGAAGTTTGCCACGATCCCGGAGAATGGTCGCCAGCGAATCACCCGGGACATACTGCATCACGAAGTAGCAGAGATCGGCCTGGGCCACCATGCTGTGCACCGGCACGATGGCGGGATGGGCCAGCCCGGCGTTGGTCCGGGCCTCTCGGAGAAAACGCTCGCGTACTCCGGGATCCTGGGCCAGCTGCCGCTGGAGAACCTTCACCGCGACGTAGCGCTGCAGCACCCGATCGAGCGCGAGATAGACTGCCCCCACCGCCCCGCGGCCCAGCAGCCGGATCACCGAGTGGGTTTCTTCCAGCGATTTGGTGACCCACTCGGCTTCGGCTGCGAGGCTGCCGTCCGGGTCGGGTGGCGCCAAGGCCAGCCGCTGTTCACCCAACCGGGTCAGCTGAAAAACTCGGACTCGTCCCGAAGCTCCCTTGTCCCACTGGGCTTCGACGAAGCCGCGGTCCTCCAGCCGGCGAAGGATCGAATCCAGCGCAGCGGGGTCCCATCGAGTGGGCAAGCTGGCGCGATCCGAGAGGGCCCGCAGAATCGCGGTCGCATCCATCGGGCCGATGGTGAGGGCCTGAAGAATCAGCTGGCTCACCGTCTTCTGACGGGAGGACGTTACAAAAAGCGCCATAGCTGACTTACGTCTCGGGAATTCTGAGGTTTCCCCGGGCGGAGTGAAGGCCCACTGGACTATCCCTCAGGTCGCATGAGGAAACGGTTTGCGCTTCCCCGGCTCCATGGTTGCAGATAGTTTCAGCCAGTCCCTCGATCATACCCCGGAACGAATGAACGATCTTCTCCAACGCCTGACTGCCGCGCTGGCCGGCCGCTATTCCGTCGAAGGCCTGGCGGGAGAGGGCGGCATGGCGACCGTCTTCCGGGCCACCGACCTCAAGCATCATCGGCCGGTGGCGATCAAGGTGTTGCGCCCCGAGCTGGCCGCCACGATCGGCTCCGAGCGGTTCCTCCAGGAAATCGAGCTCTCGGCCCGGCTGCAGCACCCACACATCGTCCCATTGTACGACTCGGGCGATGCCGGCGGAATCCTCTATTACGTGATGCCGTTCGTCGAGGGAGAGTCGCTGCGGGACCGGCTCAACCGGGAGAAGCGAGTTCCCTTCGAAGAAGCTGTCACCCTCAACCGCGAGATCGCCAGTGCCCTGGGATACGCCCACGCCCAGGGAATCGTTCATCGCGACATCAAGCCGGAGAATATCATGCTCTCCGGTGGTCACGCGGTGGTGGCCGATTTTGGCATTGCCCGGGCTCTGCGGGTTGCCGCCGGTGGCTCGAATATGACCGGTTTGGGCTTCGCCATCGGCACTCCGGCGTACATGAGTCCGGAGCAGGCCACCGCCAGCGAGGTCGATGGACGGAGCGATCAGTACTCGCTGGCTTGTGTGTTCTATGAAATGGTCTCGGGCCAGGCGCCCTTCTCCGCTCCGACGGTCCAGGCGGTGCTGACTCAGAGTCTCACCGGCCCTCGCCCCAGGCTGAGCAAGATCACTCGCAGCACTCCGCCGGAAGCCGACGCGCCGGTGCAGCGGGCGCTGGCCGCCGATCCGGCAACTCGTTTCCCCACGGTTCAGGAGTTCGCCACCTCGCTGGAGCGGTCAGCCGGGGGTGGTGCCGGGGCGGTGGCCGAGCGGCGCCGGCTGCGCCGGATGGCGATCGGGCTTCCCCTCGCGGTCGCGGCCGCGGCCCTGGGCTGGATCTTCTTCGGACCGAAGAAGGTGGGAGCGCCGGTCGTTGCCGGAGCCGAGACGATAGCGGTATTGCCCTTCAGCACCAGCGGCAGCGGCGTCGAGCTGATGGGAGAGGGCATGGTCGATCTGCTCTCGACCAACCTCAATTCGGTCGGCGGGATTCACGCGGTCGATCCCCGCATCGTGCTGACCCGCTGGAAGAAACAGGGAGTGAGTGGCGGTGCCGATGTGCAGACCGCGCTCACCGTCGCCCGCTCCGTGAAGGCCCAGGCCGCACTGGTCGGCAGCATCGTGGCCACCGGCCCCAGGGTCCGTCTGAGCGCCGATCTCTACGGACCCGACGGGAAGTCGCTGGCCCGGGCCCAGGTGGATGGCGCAGCCGATAGCGTGCTTGCTTTAGTCGACGATCTCAGCCGATCGCTGGTCCGGGCCATCTGGCAATCGAAGGAACCGGTTCCCAACCTCCGGGTGAGCGGTCTCACCACCGGGTCGCTCGAAGCCATGCGGGATTACCTGACCGGCGAACAGTTCTATCGCAAAGCCGAGTGGGATTCGGCCGCCGCGGCATTCCAGCAGGCCATCGATCAGGACTCGACCTTCGCGCTGGCCCATTACCGGCTGGCGATGTCGCTGGGCTGGAAAGGCGGCTACGGACTGCCGCGAGCCCGGGAAGCTTCACTCGCCGCCCTGCGATTCTCGGGGAAACTGCCGACCCGCGAGCGCGCGCTGATCGCCGCCTATCAGCTTTTCTCCCAGTCAAGCCTGCAGGCGATCGACTCGATGCAGCGCTACACCGCGACCTACCCTGACGATGTCGAGGGGTGGTATCTGCTGGGCGAAACCCAGTATCACACCCGTGATCGTACCGGTCTCGATCCCAAGATCATCGAAGCTTCGTTCGACAAGGTCCTGGCAGGAGATTCCACGCTGACGCCGGCGCTGATTCACCCGCTGGAGCTGACGCTGGCGTATCGCGACTCGGCCCAGAATGCCCGCTACCTCAATCTGCTCAGGAACAACGGGAGCCCGGACGAATTCGAAACCTTCCGTGCAGCCAGCGCCCTGGTCTGGCAGGACAAGAGTCCGGATACTCTGGCCACCCGGCTCCTGTCCCAGCACTTCGGGGCGGCCATCGCGACTTTCACCGCCTCGTTCAATGAGCCGGATGTGGCGAGCGACGCCATTCTCAAGCGATTTGACGAGTTGACGAAGGTTTTCGCGCGGACCAACCCGGAGGCGGCCAGGCTGCAGATGGCCGGCGCCCGCGGGATGGTGCTGGCCAGCCTGGGCCGCTTCAAGGAGATGCTGAAGCTTTCCGATTCGCTGCGTCCCATCTCCATGGAGCAGTCCAATTCGATGCGGCTATTCCCCTTCACCGTCGGCTTTGCACCGGCCGGGTTCGACACCGGTTACGTCGGTCGCTTCGAGAAGGTGCCGGTCGGCAGCCCGTTTCAGGGCTACGTATTGGCGCTGGTGAAGCTCAATCAGGGAAATCACCAGCGGGCCGGCAAACTGGTCGACAGCCTGCTGGCGGTCGACACCACCAAAGTGCCGCGCTTCCTGCGCGACTGGCTCACCGCGACCAAGGGTCTGGTCAAAGTCGCTGCGGGAGACACTGCCGGTGGAATGAAGGAGATGGGTGAGATTCTGAAGTACCAGCTGCAGGGCGGGTCCTACCTGGGTGGCCCGGTGCGGCTGCAGTATGCCAGTCTTCTCACCACCCGGCCCGACACCCGGCAGCGGGGCCTTCAACTTCTGGAGCATGGATTCGACACCGACATCGGGTTCCAGCCGATCGCCACCCTGGCATTGGCGAAGGCGTACGAGGCCAGTGGCGACAAGGCGAAGGCGGCCGAGGCTTACTCGCGATTTCTCAAGGAGTGGGACGAGGCGGACGAGACCGCCAAGCCGAGGATTAATGAGGTGAAGGAGGCGCTGCAAAGGTTGACCGGTGAAACCACAAGTAGGTGAATAGTGAGGAGTAAGGAGTGAGGAGGAACTCAACCCGAGTTCAGGTCCTCCTTGCTCCTCACTCCTCACTTATTCCCATTCTTCGGGCTGTCCCTCGAGTTCCGCCAGCAGAACCCGATAGCTCTCCAGCCGGTCGGCTCCGACCGTACCGGCATCCTTCGCAGCGATCACCGCGCACCCCGGCTCGTGGGTGTGAGAGCAATCAGCATAGCGGCACTGCTCGACCAAGGGTCGGAACTCGGGAAAGCAGTGGGCCAGCTCGCGCGGTTCCAGTCCCCACAACCCCACTTCACTGAAGCCTGGAGTGTCGACCAGATAGCCGCCGATCTGGAGTGGCACCATCACCGCACTCACCGTGGTGTGAGTGCCCCGCCGAACTTTGGCGCTGATCTCACCGGTTCTCAGCTGCAGTCCCGGTTCGAGCGCGTTGAGCAGACTGGATTTCCCCGCCCCGCTGGGTCCGGTAATCACGCTTTCTCTTCCACTCAACATCGCACGCAACTCTTCGATTCCCTGACCCGACTTCACACTGGTGCCGACGACCGGGTACCCGGCCCGGGTGAATCGCTCACGGAGCCAGTCACCCTCATCGAGGTCGATTTTGTTGAGGATTACGACTGGAGTGATCTGATTGGCTTCGGCGACCACCAGCAGGCGGTCCACCAGCTGCGGCACGGGGTCGGGATCGCGGGTGGCAGTGACTACCAGGACCTGATCGACGTTCGCGGCAACCGGCCGAGTACCGCGACCCTCGGGAACCCGTCGAGCCAGCAGACTGGTGCGATCGGCTACCGCCGATATGGCCAGGAGACCGGTCTCGACCTCGGTGTCGAGCTCGACCCGGTCTCCCACCACCACGCGGGGATTGTCCCGCTTCATCTTGCCGCGCAACACCGCGCGAACTTCGCCATCGGCGGTCAGCACCCGATAGGTCGAGCCGTCCCGCTCGAGCACGGTGCCGGTTACCACTCGCCGGGTGCCATTCCGATAGCCTGGTCCAAAGCGGCCTTCACGTCGTAGAGGGAAATTGCCTTGATTCGTTCTTCGGCGGCTTCGGGAGTGTGGCCCCAGGCGAGGACTTCGGATTCGACGTGGCCCACCGGGCGGTCGCCCGACTGGGACCAGCGAACGAAAAGCAGCGAGGCACCATACCTGCCCCGGTCATCCGGTTCCTCTTCGATATAGATGCCGACCGAGTAGGGATTGCCGTCGTGGCCGGTGAACGCCGCGGCCCGGTCGTGCCGGGCCATGTAACCGCCGAGCGTCACCTCGCTCATGAGCTAGAGATGCACGGCCTCGCGCACCACGTTGCCAAGGATGAAGGCAATGTTCGCGGGCCGCTCGGCCAGACGGCGCATCAGGTAGGGGTACCACTGGGTACCGAAGGGGACATAGACGCGCATGTTGTGTCCCCCGCTTCGAAGCTGATCCTGCAGGTCGCGCCGGACTCCATAGAGCATCTGGAACTCGTAGCGCGATGCATCGATGCCCTTGGCTTTGGCAAACTGCCGGGCATGGGCGATGATTTTCTGATCGTGCGTGGCCAGCCCGGGGTAGTTCCCGTTCTGCATCAGCCGCTCCATGCAGCGCACGTAGGCCTGGTCGACATCGGCCTTCTCGGGATAGGCCACATCGGCCGGCTCGAGGTACGCTCCCTTGCAGAGCCGGACCCGGGCCTTCATCTCGATCAGCTTTTCGATGTCCTTCTCCGAGCGGCGGAGACAGGACTGAATCACCACACCGCAGTGGGCCCCGAAGCGGGGAAAGAGCCGGTTGTAGAAGAAGTCCAGGGTCCGCTGAGTGTAGGCCGAGCTTTCCATGTCCAGCCGGACAAAGCTCCCCAGCGACTTGGCCTTCTCCAGAATCGCGGTCATATTGGCGAGGCACAAATCCTCGCTGATATCGAAGCCCATCTGAGTGAGCTTCACCGAGACGTTGGAGTCGACGCCCGCCTTGGCGATCCGGTCCAGCATCTGGAGATAGATGTCGCGGGCGTGAGACGCCTCGCTTTCCTGAGTGATACTCTCACCCAGCAGATCGAGGGTGGCGCTGATCTTCCGGCGATTGAGGTCGCGGGTAGCTTCGACCGCGGTATCAATGGTCTCGCCGGCGACGAAACGGGAGGCAAATTTGCGGGCCAGGCCATTGCGCCGCACGAAGTTGAAAATTCTGGGCTGCGCCGAGAGCCACAGCAGGCCGGTACGCATCATGTCGAAGATTCCTCGCCGGTAGGCGGAACGGGCGAGAGCAACGATAATCCGCGCGGGATTGAGCTACAAGCAGTGCATACTTATACGCAACGGTCGCGACGGTCGCGACGGTCAACTACCTGACACCCGCGACCGTCCTGACCGTCTCGACCGTCGAAATACAATCAACCGCCATAAGACATGCCCGTTCGTATTGCCATGTGGTCCGGCCCCCGCAATATCTCCACCGCGATGATGCGGGCCTGGGAGAACCGACCCGATACCTGGGTGGTGGACGAACCCCTCTACGCCCACTACCTCACTCAGGTCGAGGTGGCCCACCCCGGGGTAGATGAGGTCATCGCTCATCATGAGACCGACTGGCAGAAAGTGATCGCCGGTCTCACTGGTCCCATCCCCCATGGGCGCGACATATACTATCAGAAGCACATGGCGCACCACTGGCTGCCCCATCTGCGGGGCGACTGGGTGCTGGCCCTGAACAATGCGTTCCTGATCCGCCATCCTGCCGAGGTGCTGGCGTCACTGACCGTGCGAATGGGGTTGCCGGTCCTGCGAGACACCGGACTGCCTCAGCAGGTCGAGATCTTTCAGCTGGTGCGAGAACAGGCTGGCAAGACCCCGCTGGTCTTCGATACCGAGGACATCCTGAGGAATCCTGGAGGGATGCTGGAGCGGCTTTGCGAGTCGGCAGAGGTGCCGTTCAGTCCGACAATGCTCTCCTGGCCCCCCGGCCGGCGCCAAACCGACGGGATCTGGGCCAAGCACTGGTACGATGCAGTGGAGAAGTCGACCGGGTTTGAGCCCTATCGCCCGCGGAAGCGGGAGGTATCAGCTGAACTGCAGCCGTTGCTGGATGAGTGTATGCCGTACTACGAGGAACTCCGCGAATACCGAGTGACGGTGTGAGGCTGATGGCTGAGGGCTGATGGCTATTTTGCCCACCCCAGCCTCTCCTCAATTCCTGCGACCGGCACGATAGCCATCAGCCCTTAGCCCGATTTACCAAATGCAGCAGAAATTCGACACCCGCAACGCCGACCTCCAGGTCAACATCAACGGCACCCTCTTCCACCGCGACAAGGCCGGGATCAGCCCGTTCGATTCGGCGGTCCAGGGTGGGGACGCAGTCTGGGAAGGGCTGCGACTCTACCACGGCCGGATCTTTCGTCTCAAGGAGCATCTCGACCGGTTACGCCACTCGGCTCAGGCCCTGGCTTTTCAGCAGATCCCCACCCACGAGAGCATCATCGCCGAGATCAGGAAAACCCTCGTGGCGAACCAGATGGTGGACGGGGTTCATATCCGCCTGACCCTGACCCGGGGAGTGAAGATCACCTCGGGCATGGATCCCCGCCTCAATCAGGCCGGCCCAACTCTGATCGTTCTGGCCGAGCACAAGGCCCCGGTGTATTCCACCGCTGGACTCTCGCTGGTAACCAGCTCGGTACGACGGTTTCCACCCGACTGTCTCGATCCCAAGATTCATCACAACAACCTGCTGCAGTCGATCCTGGCCAAGATCGAAGCCAACATCGCCGGCGCCGACGACGCGGTGATGCTGGATACTCGCGGCTTCATCGCCGAGACCAATGCCACTCACCTGTTCTTGGTCGAGCGGGGGAAAGTTCGCACCAGCCGGACGGTGGCATGTCCCGAGGGAATTACCCGCTCGGTGGTACTCGAGCTCTGCGCCGAGCACGGCGTTCCCCATGAAGTGGTCGACCTGTCGCTGACCGAGGCGTATCGCGCCGATGAGGCTTTCTGTACCGGCACCATGGGCGAGCTGGCCGCGGTAACCAGTATCGACGGCCGGGCTATTGGCAACGGAAAAGTGGGACCGGTGACTCAGCGGCTGACTGCGTTGTTTCGGGAGCTGACCGGCAGGGAAGGAGAAGTAATAGTGGGCTAGTGGGCTAGTGGGCTGGTG
>CAZOES010000039.1:0-28404 GCA_964578865.1 uncultured Gemmatimonadaceae bacterium
GAAATAAGTTCGGGCGACCCATCGGGTCGCCCGTACTGATTTCTCCCCCTACCCGCCTACCCCTCGGCCCGCTCTTTATTACAAGATTTCTGAACCAATCTTCTCCATCATCTACGCATGACCCCCAACCTGAATCGCCGCGAGTTCGCCAGCCTGGCCGCCGCCTTCGGCGCCACCCTGGCCTTTGGTCCTGGCAAGACTCTCTCCACGCCATGGCGGGAGGACCGCGCCTCCTATCCCCAGGGCGTTGCCTCGGGCGACCCCGAGCCGCACAGCGTCATCCTCTGGACCCGCCGCGAACCCAACCCAGGCGCAGGGAACCATCGCCTCGCAGTCGAGGTCGCCTCCGACTCGGCTTTTCGCCACATCGTCGCCCGCGGCACCACGCAGGTGGACGCCACGACGGACTGGACCTGCCGCTTTCTCGCCGCGGGCTTGCACCCGGCAACCGAATATTTCTATCGCTTCACCGACGAGAGCGGTGCCGGCAGCCGGGTCGGCCGCACTCTCACGGCTCCAGCGGACAACGACGACCGCCCGTTCCGCTTCGCCTTCGTCTCCTGCCAGGATGTCACCCAAGGCTATTGCAACGCCTACCGGCGCATGATTTTCGAGGACGAGCGCCGTCCCGCCGCCGAGCGGCTCGGGTTCGTTCTTCATCTCGGCGACTTCATCTATGAAGTCACCTGGTATCCGGAAGACACGCCTGACGGAACCAAGAGCGGGCGTCGCCTCCAAGGCAATCTTCGCTACCCGACGGGCGAAAAACTCCACGATTACCATGTGCCGGTAGATCTGGCTGACTATCGCACCGCCTACCGTTCCTACCTGCTGGATCCTGACCTGCAGGACGCTCGCGCCCGGTTCCCCTTCATTCCGGTCTGGGACAATCACGAATTCTCCTGGCAGGGGTGGCAGAGCCAGCAGGTGTTCGACGGCGTGACCCGACCGGCGCAGGAGAAGAAGGTCGCCGCCAACCAGGCATGGTTCGAATATCTGCCGTCCCGCTCGATCCAGCCCGGCGGCCTCGAACGCTTCAAGGCGCCCGCCGTCCGGAACACCGCCATCGAACATTTCGACGACCTCGGCGTCGGCACCGAGCCTAACAACCTGGCCGCGATCCGCAGTCTCAAGATCTACCGTACCCTCAAATGGGGCCGCAACGCCGACCTGATTCTCACCGACAACCGGAGTTTCCTGGGAGCGCCATTCTCGGGAGACGCGCCCGCGCCAAAGGGCTTTCCGTTCGTCTATCCGGAGGAAGTGAATAACATCATCGATGGCGGACGCGACTATGCCGACGGCCACCCGCCCGCGACATTCACCTGGGCCGGACAAGAGATCCCCAATCCGGCGAAGGACAGCCCCCGTCAGGCCTATCTGGGAACCGAGCAGAAGGCCTGGCTGATGACTCAGCTCCGCTCCTCACGCAAGCCGTGGAAAATCTGGGGCCACAGTTTCGGCACCTTGCGCTGGCGGACCGATATCCAGAATCTGCCGGAGCCGCTCAAGGCCAACTGGCCGACCAGGGACTACGGCCTCTTCAACGGTGGCTATGCGGTCGATCATGGCGAGATCGCCGATCTCCTGAAACGGGACGGGATCACCGGTCTCGCGATCGTTGCCGGCGACAAGCACAGCTTCTGGGCCGGCACCTTCTCCCGGCACTTGCCGCCCCTGCCTTATGAGCCGGTAGGGGTTGAGTTTATTACCGGCTCGATTTCCGCGGTCGGCCTGGCGGAAGCCGCGGAAAGAGCCATCCGTAAGGATCATCCGCTGCGGGCACTCTACGTGTATGACGGGCCGAACGGGCCCGACGGCCACGCCCTGAACATGACCGTGCGTCACGGCGTCCGCTCGGCCCTGCTGCTCAAGGAAACCGGCGATTCAGTCGCCGCGCGCGCGGTCAGCAATCCCGAAGTCGCGCCGCATCTGTCCTTCGCCGACTACGGCGGACATGGTTATACAACGGTCCGGGTGACTGCCGCTGAGCTCGAGGCCGAGTTCGTCTGCATCCCCCGCCCACTGACCCGCGGGGAAACGCCGGAGGGTGGCCCCCTTCTTTATCGGGTCCGCCACCGGGTGCCCCTTTGGGGGGCGGGCCACCCTCCCCGGCTGATTCAGGAGGTGGTTGAGGGAGTTCTGCCTTTCGGGACTTGAGCGGTCAGGCGGGTACTCGGCAAGGCGGTGAGAGGAACGAACTATCCGTAGGAGCCTCCGCTTCAGCTCGACTTGAACACTTTGAAGAGATAGGCCAGGGACGGCAGCAGGACGATCGCTCCAACTACGAGTGTAATAGTAACCAGTTTCAGGGTGACGCCGGGCGCGGCGGCCTGACTGATGGTGAGCTCCGGCGGGACGATGTAGGGATACTGGGCGAGAGCCCAACCCCAGAGGATGCCGACCACCTGGGCCGCGGTGGCAATCCGGGCGAGCAGGAAGCGGCTCTTCCATAATGAGTGGAGCGCGGTGATCGCAGCGATGGCGGTGAAACCGTGAATCCACATTGCCTGGGTCGACGCGGCCATTCCCTGCCAGACCAGCGGCGCTTCTTTCCAGGCCAGCAGCAGAGTGATCCCGGCCGTGCCGAATACCGCGATCCCGGCAGCCAGTGCCCGTCGCCGGAAATCCTCCCTGAGGTCCTCTTCTTTCGCTTCCACCGTGAGATAGACGGCGGCGACAAAGGCGAAGAGCGCCAGGGTAAAGAACCCGACGCTGGCGGTGAACGGCGAGGCCCACGGAAGCACAAAGTCTTCGACGAACCCATGCCCCTGGGGCCAGCGGACCTGCCCGGTGGCGACGGCGCCAAGCGAGACGCCCAGCAAGATCGGTGTCACCAGACTGGCGATCGCAAAGACTCGTCCCCAGTAGCGCTGTTCAGTGGACTCATCGGGAGCGTAGCTCCGAAAGATGAAAGCTGAGCCCCGCAGCACGATGCCGACCAGAATCAAAGTGAAGGGAATGTGCAGCGTGGTTGTGAGCCGGCTGAACGCGCGGGGAAAGCAGGTGAACAGCAGTACGATCACCAGGATCAGCCAGACGTGGTTGGCCTCCCAGACCGGCGCAATGGCGTGAGCAACCAGTCCCCTTTGACGATCGCGCCGGGGACCGCGAGCCAGCAGGTCCCAGACGCCTCCCCCGAAATCGGCCCCGCCCAGCAGGACGTAGGCCGTCAGCGCCACCACGATCACCCCCGCGATCAGCTCCGCCATGGAACCGCCTTCGCGCTGGGCACATGAATCCGATGCCAGTCCTGCTCCCGCGGGCTCCGGATGATCTGGCTGTAGAGCATCCAGACCACCACCACGCCGAGGATGAGATAGAGCAGGGTGAAGCAGAGGAAGGTGTACATCAGCCCCGGCATCTGAGTGACCGCCTCGGATGTCCGGAGCACCCCGCTGATGACCCAGGGCTGCCGCCCGACTTCGGTAACGGTCCACCCCGCTTCGATGGCGATGAACCCCATCGGGGCACAGATGGCGATCGCCTTGAGAAGCCAGGGGTGAGCCGCAATCTCCTGGCGTCGGAGCATGGTGATCACACTCCAGGCCGCCACCAGCGCCATCGCGGAGCCCAATCCCACCATGATCTGAAAGCCCAGATGGGTGAGCGGGACATTGGGCCAGTCCGCCTCGGGGAACCGATCGAGCCCCTTTACCTCGGCGTTGAAGTCATGAAAGGAGAGGAAGGAGAGACCACCCGGGATTTCGATGCCGAACCGGACCCGCCGATTCTCAACGTCGGGCCAGCCGCCGATCAAGAGAGGTGCCGAACGCCGGGTCTCGAACAAGGCTTCCATCGCCGCGAGTTTGGCCGGTTGATACTCTGCCACATTGCGGGCGCTGATGTCGCCGGAGACAGGCTGCAGCAGGGCGGCCGGCGCCCCGACCGTTATGGCGATCGCGAGGGCTCGCCGGTGAAACGTATTCATCGGCTCCCGCAGGAGCAGAAACGCGTGGATCCCGGCGACGGCGAACCCGGTTGCCGAGTAGGCCGCCAGGGTCATGTGCAGGGTCTGCTGCAAGGCGGCCGGATTCAGCATCGCCTTGATCGGATCGATATTGGTGATCACGCCGTTCACCAGTTCGAAACCGGTGGGGGTATTCATCCAGGCATTGGCGATCACCACAAAGATCCCCGAGACGGCGCCGCTGATCGCCACCAGGACTCCGGCCAGCAGGTGGGCTTTGGGGGAGATCCGGTCCCAGCCGTAGAGGTAGATCCCCAGGAAAATCGCCTCGGTGAAAAAGGCGAAGCCCTCGAGTGAGAACGGCAGCCCGATCAGCGGCCCCGCCAGCTCCATGAACCTGGGCCAGAGGAGCCCCAGCTCGAACGAGAGTACCGTTCCCGAAACGGCGCCGACTGCAAAGAGAATCGCAGTCCCCTTGGCCCAGCGCCTGGCCAGCTCCAGATCCAGCGGGTCTTTAGTGCGGAGCCAGCGCCGTTCGGCCACCACCATGAGCACCGGCATGCCGATCCCCACCACCGCGAAGATGATGTGGAAGGCGAGCGACATCGCCATCTGGGATCGGGCAGCCAGCAGATCGCTCATCAGGCCTCGAAAACCTCTCCATCGCCCACTACGAACACCCGGTCACCCGGCTCGAGATCGGGAGTCGCGGTACCGGTGAACGAACCGAACGCGGGGAGTATGCCGCAGCGGGAACCGAAATGAAAGCAGGGGAGTCTGATCCGGTCGCCCCGGCCCGCAAGAACTATGGACGGGTGAAGATGACCGGCCAGCAGGTAGCCCTGCTCGGAAACCCCGGGATGATGCTGGAAGAAGAACGGCCCCTCGGCCAGCTGGTCCACCACGGTGAAGCCGAGATCGGCGGGGGGATCGCCCGAACGGCGATCATGATTGCCCCGGACCAGTACGCAGTTGAGCTCCTTCCGGCGCTGACGCCACCCGCGGATGATTTCGAGAGTCGCCTGCGCTTCCTGAGCCGCCCGGGCGTGCAGCAGGTCGCCCAGAACCAGGAGTCGTTCCGCGCCGGTGCGCTGGATGGCGCCGTCCAGCCGGGCCAGGTCGGCGGTGGTAGTGCCGGCCGGGACCGGAATCGAGGCGGCCCGGAAGCTGGCGGCCTTGCCCCAATGCAGGTCGGCCACGATCAGCGTGGAGCTGGCGGGCCAGAAGATCGCCTTCTCGGCGAGCAGCTCGACAGTTTCAGTCTGGAGGGTGATTCGAAGCATGTTACAGGATTAGAGGATTCCAAGGATTGAAAAGACTAGAGACGAACTGAACCGGGTGGACTCATTGAAGAGAAATATCCCTAATTCGTTCAATCCCTTTGATCCTGTTCCCACTGCCTGGGTCATCGGCGAGTCATCCGTTTGATCCGGGCCGAGAGTTGCTCGGTGGAGAGGGCTTCGCGGTTCCGGTCCACCACCAGTGGAAAAGCCAGCGGCGTGGGCTTGTCGACATCGACTACCGTGACTCGGCCCGCCCGCAGCCGGTCGAGCGCCAGTCCCAACCGGGTCTGCTCCAGTTGTCGCTCCAGGACTTCGCGCTGGGCCTGATGGATCAGCAGGTTGTCAGGGTCGTAGCGGGTAAACACATCATATAACAGACCGCTCGATGCCTGGACCTGTTTGAGAGTCTTGGGGCTGCCGGGATAGCCGGGGAAGACCAGCCCGGCCACCCGGGCAATCTCGCGAAACTGCCGGCGGGCCAGCTCGACCGCATTGAGCGAGGCCAGAATATCGTGCAGCAGATACTCACTCGAAAGCAGGTTGCCCTCCAGCGCCAGTTCGATTGGGGCGTTGCCGGGTGACAATAGCTCGAATCCGTAGTCGTTGCAGGCAAAGGTGAACGATAGCGGTTCCAGTTGAGCGATTCGATAGGCGAAGAGGGCTGAAAGGCCCTCGTGCACCAGCCGGCCTTCGAACGGATAAACGAAAAGATGTTCTCCCTCCTTGCTGGACACTCGCTCGATCAGCAACTCGTCGGTGGCCGGAATCTTGGACATCGATTCCTGCACTTCCATGATCGGCCGCACTGCCTGCATCTCGGGGCCATCGAAGATGCCGGTCCGGGCTTCTTCCAGTTTCCTGCGTACCGCTTCACACAGCTCGGTTGAGAGCGCCATCCGGGAGCCGGCCCAGCGGGGCACCGCGCCTTTGATGGTCCTGGCTCGTCGGACCCAGGCGGTCATGTCGCGGAGACGGACAAACTCCAGCGGCTTCCCCCCAAAGAGGAACTTGTCACCTGGCCGTAGCCGGGCGATGAACGATTCCTCCACCGTACCGAGCGATCTACCCCGGAGATAGCGAACCGAGAGTGACGCATCGGACACAATGGTGCCCACCGCGAGCCGATGCCGGAATGCCACCATCCGGTTGGGCACGGTGAGGAGTCCATCCGCCTCGTGCACCTTGTGGTACTCGGGGTAAGCCCGCAGTGCTGCTCCACCGGCAATGATGAACTGCAGCACCCATTCCAGTTCGGCCTCAGTCAGATCGCGGTAGCTCGCCGTGGTGCGAAATTCGGGGAGCAGCTCGTCCCGCCGCACTCCTCCACCCAGGGCGAGAGTGACGATGTGCTGGGAGAGAAGATCGAGCGGTCGCTCGACCGGTCGGCGGGCCTCGATAGCGCCGGCGTTGAGCGCGTCCCGCGCCCCCGCGACTTCGACCAGTTCGAACGCGTGAGTCGGAACGCAAGTGACCCGGCTGAGCGCGCCTGGGCGGTGTCCGCTGCGGCCGGCCCGTTGGATCAGTCTGGCTACGCCTTTGGGACTGCCGACCTGCAAGACCCGATCGACCGGAGTGAAGTCGACGCCGAGATCGAGACTCGAGGTACAAACCACGGCGCGGAGTGCTCCGGTTCTGAGGCCCAGCTCGACTGCGTCACGTGCTTTTCGGTCGAGCGAGCCGTGATGCAGGGCCAGGACTCCAGCCCAATCGGGTCGGGCTTCCAGCAGCGATTGGAACCAGATCTCACACTGGGACCGGGTGTTGGTGAAGATGAGCGTTGTCCCACCTTCGTCGATGGCGGCTACCACCGCCGGCAACAGTCTGGTATTGAGATGTCCGGCCCAGGGGAACCGCTCGATGGTCTCGGGGATGAGGGCATCCACGCTCAGCGCCTTGGGCAGCACTCCCCGGATCAGCCGCCCCGGGCGGGTGGCTCCTTCGGCATCGAGCCCGAGCAGTGTATCCCGGGCCTCAGCGAGATTGCCCAGCGTCGCCGAAAGCCCCCAGGTGCGGAGTCGTGGCGAGAGCTTTCTGAGTCGAGCCAGGCACAGCTCGGTCTGGACTCCCCGCTTGCTGGCCATCAGCTCGTGCCATTCGTCCACCACCACGCACTCGAGATCCTTGAACAGGTCCTCCCGCTCCGGACGACTGAGGAGCAGGGAAAGACTCTCCGGCGTCGTGATCAGGGCGGTCGGCAGTCGGGTCCGCTGCTTCTGGCGAATCGAGGCCTTGGTGTCGCCGGTGCGGGTCTCGATGGTCCAGGGGATTCCCAGATCGGCGACCGGCGCTGCCAGCGCCTTCTGAGTGTCGGCCGCCAGCGCCCGAAGCGGAGTGATCCAGAGGAGACGGAGCGGTGGGGCCCCACTTCGTCGCGGAGACTTGGCGCTGACTCCGCCAGGGTAGTCCCGAATCCATTCGGCGACCGGACCCAGCCAGGCAGCATAGGTCTTGCCAGTGCCGGTGGCGGCGTGAATCAGGCCACTCTCGCCGGCGAGGTAGGCTTGCCAGACTTCGCGCTGGAATTGGAATGGGGCCCAGCCCTTGGCCTCGAACCACTTCTCGATGAGACCATGCTCAGACGGTCGAGACGGTCGAGGCGGTCGTTGAGTGTTGTTGACCGTCTCGTCCGTCTTGGCCGTCTTGACCGTCTTGCCGCTCACCTCTCACCTCTCACTGAGTTCAGCAGTGCTCGTAGAGTCTCGAGACTATCCGCCTCCTCCGGCTTCTTGTCGGTTCGCCACCGCGCCATTCGGGGAAAGCGCACCGCGATCCCGCTCTTGTGGCGTGGCGATGCCTGAATGCCTTCGAAGGCCAGTTCGAATACCAGCTTCGGGGTCACCGCCCGCACCGGACCGAAGCGCTCGGTGGTGTTGGCCCGCACAAAGGCATCGACCTTCTTGATCTCTTCGTCGGTCAGCCCGGAATAGGCCTTGGCGAAGGTGACCAGCTTGTCGCCATCCCACACCCCGAAGGTGTAGTCGGTGAAGAGTCCGGCCCGCTTTCCCGAGCCGGGCTGGGCATAGAGCAGCACCGCGTCGACGCTGAAGGGGTCGATCTTCCATTTCCACCAGTCGCCCCGCCGCCGGCCCACTCCGTAGGGAGAATCGAGTCGCTTGAGCATGAGCCCTTCGGCCGATCGCTCGCGAGACTGAGTTCTGGCGGCTTCGATGGTGGCCCAGTCGGTTCCACTCACTGCGGGTGAGAGCAATAACCGGCCATCGCCCCGTCCGTCGCCCAGGAGCCGGGTGAGTTGCTCCCGCCGTTCCGAGAGGGGCCGGGAACGCAGATCGACTCGGTCGAACTCGAGCAGATCGTAGGTCATCAGTACCACCGGACACTGGGTCCGGACCTGGACCGTGACCGACTTGCGGGTGATTCGCCGCTGCAGCAGCGCGAAGGGGAGTGGAGCCCCATCACGCCAGGGAAGAATTTCTCCGTCCAGCACGGTGCCATCGGGGAGGAGACTGGCGGCTTCTTCCAGTTCGGGGAACCGGCCTCGCAGCAGCTCTTCTCCCCGAGACCAGATCCAGGTTTCTCCGTCCCGCCGGATCACCTGGGCCCGGATCCCATCCCACTTCCATTCGGCCAGCCACTGTGCCGCTTCGCCTAACTGGGTGACCGGCAGGTCGAGCTGGTAGGCCAGATAGAATGGATAGGGTCGGCTCCCGGCGGTGTCCTTTGATTCGGGGTCGATCAGGGTACGATACCACGCCTCACTCGGTTCCCAGGCGCCGGCCATCCGGTGAGCGATGATCTCCTCCGGGATTCCCGATGCCTGAGAGAGCGCCCGAATAACCAGCCGAGCCGATGCGCCGACCCGGAACGCGCCGGTGATGAGTTTGTTCCACACGAAGCGTTCCCCGCTATCCAGCGAACGCCAGGTTTCCACCATCGCGGACTTCTGTTCTTCGACTTCGAGATCGTTCAGCGGGAGGAGCCGCTGTTCCACCCACCAGGCCAGCGGGTGATCGTCCGGTCCCGACGCTTTGGCTGGCAGCAGCAAGGTGATCGTTTCGGCCAGATCGCCTACCTGTTGATAGCACTCGTCGAAGAGCCATTCCGGGGTCGCCGATTCGGCCGCAGCCCACTGGCCCAGCAGGCTCCCGGAGACTGCCCGCCGAGGCCTCCGGCCGGTGAGAAAGGCCACGGCCCAGGCTGCGTCTCCCGGAGGAGCTTCCCGGAAATAGGAGGCCAGGGCCGCGACCTTGTCGCTGGTTGCGTTGCTGGAATCGAGCTCGTGATAGAGCTGGGCGAAGCGTCGCACCTATTCCTCGACCGGCTCGTCCGGCTGGTTGAGCTCACCTTCGAACCGGGTGGTCAAAGCTCGTACCTCGAGGCCCTGGTCTCCCAGATAGCGCACCATCGGTCCGGTGAAGCCGTGGGTGACCCAGACCGTCTGGGCCCCGGTCGCCTCGATGGCCGACAGGAGTCCGGGCCAGTCGGCATGATCCGACAAGGCGAAGCCTCGGTCGAGCGCTTGACGTCTCCGGTTGCCCCGGACCTGCATCCAGCCGGAAGCGAATCCGGTCGCTGCGTCGCCGAATCGCCGGGCCCAGGGAGTCATCTCGGAGCCGGGCGGCGCCAGGATCAGGGACTTGGACCAGTCGTGCTTGTCAGGGAAGGACGAGACCGGCTTGGTCGGCACCAGATTCACTCCGGCCTGGCGGTAGAGGCCGGTCATCCGGTCCATCGCCCCGTGGGTGCAGATCGGTCCGATCTCCGGATCGAGCCCGGCGAGAAGTCGCTGAGCCTTACCAAGGGCGTAGCCCAGCAGGACGGTGGCTCGGCCCCGCGTCTGATTGGTGCGCCACCAGCGGTTGATTGCCGCGAACACTTCTTCCTGCGGGGTCCACCGATAGATCGGCAGACCGAACGTCGATTCGGTGACGAAGCCGTTGCACCTGATCGGCTCGAACGGAGTGCAGGTGGGATCGGGGTCGATCTTGTAGTCCCCGCTTACCACCCAGACCTCGCCCCGATATTCAATCCTTACCTGGGCCGAACCGAGCACATGACCGGCAGGGTGGAGCGAGATCCTGACGCCGTTCAGTAGATGGGCTTCACCATAGGCCACGCTGCGAACCGATGCGTCGGCCGGAAGCCTGGCCCGGGCCAGCTCCACACCCGGTTCGGCCACCAGATAAGCCTGGGACCCCCAGCGCAGGTGATCGCCGTGCGCATGGGTGATCACGGCTCGGGCCACCGGCAGCCAGGGGTCGATGTGGAAGTCACCCGCTGAGCAATAGAGACCGGCGGGTGAGAGTTCTAACAAGCTCACATTGAGTCGGGAGTCGGGAGTCGGGAGTCGGGAGTCGGGAGTCGGGAGTCGGGAGTAAGGAGTCGGGAAACGGGGGTCGGGGGCCGGGCTGGGGAATCGAGGACTCCTGTCTCCGACTCCTGACTCCTGACTACTTGTTTTGGCAAGGTAAGGGGGTCCTGCGATCTACGTCGGCTTTGCCGAAATCAATCTGGGTGGACGAATTGACCTACCGGTGTAAGTCGTTGAGGATGAATGTGTTGGGGACTGTAACCTGGCCGCACCGGGCTGGGCACCCGAATTGCACTTTCGGCAGCCCTCACGACACGCATGGCCTGGGAGGCCCCCAATGAAGTTCATCCTGGTTCTGGCGATCTTAGCTGCGGTGGGGTGGTACTACTTCAAGCCTCTGCCGCCGGGGAAGGGTCCCGATGCCGCGAAGGGCATGCGGGTTTCCAATCAGGTGGTCGGATCCATTGAAGCCTACAAGGGCGCCCACCAGATGTATCCGTCGACACTCGATGAGATGGTGCCGGAGTTTCTCGCCGGTGCTCCCCATATGAGCAACGGGAGCACTCTGGAGTATCAGCGTCTGGGGGCCTCTTACAAGCTGACCTTCAACTACGCGAATCCGCTGCCGGTTCACTGCAGCATTTCCCCGGGGAAAAAGTGGGAGTGTGAGTGGTTCTGAGCAACGTGAAACGTGAAAAGTGAAACGTGAAAGGGAATTGAGCCCCTTCTCCATTTCACTTTTCACTTTTCACCTCGTTCACTCAAAACCCCAATTCAATGCCGAATCTCACCAGCCTCGGGGCCCCGTAGAAGAAGATCGGCTGGGTGAAGTCCCGGGTGGCGTCGAGGTAGAGGTTCCGCAGTTCCTGCCCTTCCACGTATCCGTTGTGATCCAGATCGGCCCAGGTCCGGTAGCGAGGTGACTCGTAGGGCACCGGGGTCGGGTTTGCGGCGTAGCGCTGATCCGCCAGCGCCTGGATCGAAGCCTCGTCCAACTGGGGAGTTCCGGTGTCGCGCCGCACCCCGATGATGTTCCGGGTGTTGAACACATTACGCATGTCGAAGTACAGCGACCCGTCCATCCCTTTGATTCTCAACGGCCGGCGAACCAGAAGGTCGATGGACTTGGTGGATGGGAGCCGGCCGTCGTTGGGAAGACCTACCAGTGAATCTCCTACGTAAAGCGAGAAGGGGAGTCCCGACCCGACTCGCAGGATCGCGGTGGCTTCGATCCCTCCGAGAATTCGCGAGCCGGCGATCGAAGGTCCGAAGGAGTTTGGCACTGTTCCGGTCACGATCCCGGTGAACGAGTGTCTCCGATCGAAATCGAGGGGGAATTCGACCTTGGCCGGGAAAGTGATCTGGCCAGTGTTGGGGTCGATCGATCCGGCTCGGCGGACGAAGAAGGCATCGGACGAGTTGGCGGTAGCGTCCTGCAGGGTGTAACTCGCCCGGGCACCGAAGCCGCCCTTGAACTCGCGCTCAAAAATCACCTCGAATCCTTTGACCGATCCGGCGTCGACGTTTCCGAAGATGCTGGAGTCGGGATTCACCCCCAGCGGGACCGAGGCGACCAGCCCATCGAGCCGACGGACGTAGAGGTTGCCCCGCACGCTGGTGGTCGGGGTGGGACGCACCCGGAGGCTGAATTCGTACTGGGTCGATTCTTCGAAGCCGAGATCGGGATTACCCTGGCGGGATCGGCCGGTACGAGTGGTGTCGTCGAAGGCGGCGTCGACCAGATACTGGTAGTCAGGCGCCTGGCGGAACTTGCCGAAGCTGGCGACGAACGTGACACCCCTGAAGGTGGTGCTGACCGCGAGACGCGGGCTCAGTCCCCGCTGAGTCTTGGAGCTCTTGTCGCCGGGAAGATCGTCCCGCCCGCTGAACTGGTCGTACCGCATGCCAACGGTGAGCGCCAGCTCGGCCGAGCGGGCCTGGGCTTCGGCGTAGATCGATCCGGCCCAGGGAGAAAAGGCCGACATGGTGGCACCAGGGACATCCCCGCCGACGGGCAGGTAACCGAAGGTCCGCTGGAAAGTCCTGACCTGCTGGGTGGAGTATTCGCCGCCAAAGTAGACGTCGGTGTTGGCGCCGGCCGGGATACTCAGATCCAGCCGGCTGCGCAGCTCGCGGAAGCGGTTCCAGCCGATATCACCCCGGCCGGCGGTGCCCTGGAAGTAGGCGCCGATCCCCCAGGGAGAATTCACGCTCAGCTGGGGAGCTTGGAAGCCGGGGAGAATGCTCCGGGCTGCCACCGTGTCCATCTGTTTGGCGAAGTCTTCTCCCAGAATCCCAATCTTCTTTCCGGTGAAGGCGCCGAAGGCATAGTCGGCCTCCTCAGTCGGGGTGCCCCGCACAAACTCCCGGCCGAAATACCCGATCCGGATGTCGGCGTTGGTAGGGCCGAAGCTCCGCTGGAAGTGGGCGTTGAGCAGGTTGCCTACGGTCCGGCGTACCGGCATGTAGCGTTGATCGTACTTGTACAGCTGATCGTACAGCAGCCGCTGATCGGCCGAGTGAATTCCCAGGATCCGAAGGGTCTGCTTGGTGCCGAGCGGAATGGTGAGCTTGGCGGCGATATCGCCCGACTCCCCGCTGTTATGCGGCAGCATCCAGGGCTGATCATGCCGGGGGTCGCGGGGGTTGCTCGGTGCCGGTGCATTGACCGGTTCGGCATCCAGTTTTCCGCTGAGGTCGACTACCGAGAGGAATCTGATCCCCGCCGGTAGCGGGCCTTCCACCGAGACGACCGCTCGATCGAGACCATAGTCCCCCCCGTTGCCCAGTGGCCGGTCCGTCTCATAGGTCACTCGCCCGCGCCAGCGGTCGGCTCCATCCCGGGTAGCCAGGTTGACCAGGGCCGACACGGCCTGGCCGTACCGAGCCGAGAATCCGTTCGTCACCAGGGATGCTTCGGCCAGCAGATCGGGCGGTACCCGCACGCCTAACGAGCCGGTGGATGCATCCAGCTGGTTCTTGAGGCCGAGCCCGTCGAGCACGAAGGCCTGCTGCCCCAGCCGGCCACCGCGATAACTCTCCCCCACGGCTCCGGCCGAGAGGGCAATGGCTTCCTCGACACTGGAGACCGGAAGCCGGCGAAGATCTTCGGCGGTGAAACGCTGCTGGTCCTGAACCGCGAGAGGATCCAGCACCGAATCGACCCGCTCGGCGATGACCTCGATCTGTTCCAGGCCAACCGGATCAGTCTGGAGCGTGAAGTCGAGCGCGGTTGTCTGGCCGGCCCGGACCAGAACGCTGTCTCGAACCACGGGGCGATGGCCGATGGCCGCTGCTTTGATCGAGTGCCAGCCGGCGGTGATTTCCCTGATCCGGTAAACTCCTTTGGCATCGGCCACGACTGCCAGCCGTCCGCCATCGACCGTGACCAGCGCGCCCGCCAGCCCTACGCCCTGGGCTCCGGTTTCCCGGACGGTGCCGGTCACCGTACCCACCGATTGCGCGGCCAGCGGCGCGGCGATCACCAGTAGTACCAACCCGCTCAGCAGTCGTTGCACGACTATTCCTCCCAGACCCAGATGTCGTTGATCAGGCTTACTGCAGTATCCGGCCGGAAGGTGCCGGGACTGATTTCGACGTACGTGATCGTGTAGGGGAACGCCTCTACGACGAACCGGCTTCCGTCGGGCGAGAAACGAGGGTGGCGGTACCAGTAGGGCGGGATGTTCAGGATCGTTTCGCCGCCGGTAGTCAGGTCGACCACCGCCAGCTCGCCACCAAAATCGACGTTGACTACTCCGAACGGTACCAGATCCTGGGTCTTGGGCCGGCCATCGATGACGGCGACCAGCCGATTGCCGGCCACGCTGGGATCCCGGACGATGTGGCCCAGACCGAAGTTGTGGAGTGGGGTCACGGTTCCAGTGGCGAGGACCTGCTGAAAGACCACACTGTCACCGGGAAAGGTGTAGTAGATCGTGGTGCCATCGGCCGAGCCGGACACCGCGCTGGCTCGCTCAGTCCCGGGGACGAACGTTCGGGTTGGTGTCGTCCCGCTCACATCGAGCAGGACCACCTGCTCACCGAATCGCAGAGTATCGTCAGCGCAGCACCCGCCGGTCTCCATTCCGAGATAGAGCAGTACCCCCGGTTTGAGCCACTGAAGGAACAAGGGCATGTCATGGGGCCGTCCCGACGGAGCGGAATAAGGAAAGTCCAGCAATTTGCTTGGGGCGGACTTTGGCCTGATTCCCGAGAGCCAGAGACTGAAAGTGTGGAAGGCGAACGGGGAAGATGTACTCGATTCCTCCCGACCGTAGGCGAGCAGCGTGTCGCGGGTGGCTGGGGCGTAGTAGCGCGACCGCAAACCGTCGAACACCGCGGGGCACTGCAACTCGGTGAGGGTTCCACCGGTCACAGGTAACTGGCTGATGCAGCTGTCCAGGGTTCCCGGCAGGGGCTGCTGGGCCGACCAGAAAATCGTACTGCCGTCCTGAGACCAGGACGGAGTATCGTCAGCCGCGATGTTCAGGGTGAACTGGACCGGAACGCCCGGCTGAAAAGGACGATCGAGCTTCACCGGTGGATCGGTCTCGAAAGCGTCGGAGTGGCCGCAACCGAGCAGAAACACCAATGTCAGGGCGGAGTATCTCATGGGAGCTGGAGCCGCCAGAGATCGACCCGCGGCGGGGGTCTGGTCGTGTCGATCGCTTCCACCACGACCGCCTGTCCATCGGGCGAAAGCGCCGGGTGCTGGGTGGGGAGCGGGATATTCCCAACCAGGAGGGGCAGTTCATCACCCGACGCCAGGTCGACCCGGTAGAGCGTTCCACCACTATCGACCTGTCTGGGCCCCAGGACCGGATCGACGAAGTAGCTCACGTTGCCGCCGACAATCGCCGTCATAACGTTGCCACGGACGTTCACGTCCCGCGCGATGCCCGCAGTAGTGAAGTCATGGATCACCGACTCTCCCCCGCTGGAAAGAACCTGCTGATAAACTCGGCTGTCGCCGGGGCGGGTGTAATAGATCGAAAGCCCGTCGGCCGAGGGGAAGAGTGAGGTAATCTCCGAGGTATTGGGGATGGTCTGGAGCGAAGCGGGCGTGGTAGTCAGATCGGCGATCACCGCTTCCCGGGAGATCCGGACCGTGTCGACCTTGCATCCATTGCAGGGCGCCACGTAGAACTCGTCGGTGCCGATGTAGGCCAACCGGTCAGGGCTCAGCCAGCTCAGGCCGATGATGGCGGCGTGCAGCCGGCCGCTGGGAGCGGGGTAGGGGAGAGACCGTACCAGTTTCCCGGTATCGTTAGCGGCCAGGGAGCCAATTCGGAGGCTCCCATAGTCGGGCGCCTTTCTTCCAAAGAGGCTTCGGAAGTCCACCCAGGCCGCAACCCCGCCCGGGCCTACCTCGACCGGACCGAGTGCTATCACCGAGTCGGCGTCCGCCCCGCTCTCCACGCACTTCTCGATGAACCGGGTGCCGCCCGCGCCGGGCATTTCTCCCAGACAGCGGTCGGTGCCGGCCGGCGATTCCCGGCGGAACGAGTAGACCAACGTGGCATTGTCGACCCAGGCCGGCTCGCGATCTTCGCCGGCGGCGAAGGTCATGCGGGCAGGACTCGTGTTCGAACGGGGTCCCGCTTGAGGGACCTCACCGCTCGAGAACGAATCCTGGTGGCCGCACCCGGCAAGCAATGCGGTGGTTGCGAAGAACGACCGAAGCAGATGCACCCCGGTCTTCCCGCAGATCGGGCGGTGGAGCATGTCGGCGTATGTGGTGGCTGGAGGAGCGAGCAATGGGTGAACGCAGGCCCCAAGGTACTCCGGGACTGGAGACGACAGAAGCCCCCGTAGTCACACTCCCCGAATCAGGGAGCCAGATCCAGCAGGTACAGGTTCATGCTCGCCCGGTGGTCCGGGTCGGAAAGGTCCAGCAGCTGTACCACCAGAGAAGTACCATCGGGCGAGAGCCGGCCCCTCATCGGCTGGCCGGGGATAACCAGCGCCTCGGGCGTCCCGGTCGCCAGATTCACCCTGACTATTTGTCCCCCCGACCCTGGGGCGCTCCCGACAGTAGCGGCCAGGTAGCCTCCACCCATGGAGATGTCGCTGGGAAAGCCCGCCCCCAGCGAGGCGAAGTCGAACAGTGTGGCCGTGTCTCCGGTGGCGAGCACCTGGCTGACCACCCGGGTGTCACCGTTGATCGTATAGTAGATCGAAGCGCCATCGGCGGAGGCCCAGAGCGAATTGGCCCCGGCCGTATTTGGGACGATCCTGACACCGGCCGGACTCTGGCTCAGGTCCAGGATAGCGACCTCCACCCCGGTGTTCACCGTATCCGCCTTGCAGGAGCTGCATGGCCGGGGCCAGTCGAGTTGCCCGGCCACATAGGCCAGGGAATTCGCCCCGAGCCAGGTGAGGTGAGTCGCAGTCATGTGAAGGTTACCGCTGGGGGCGAGGTAGAGAAAAGTTCTCACCGCGACTCCGGTATCGCTGTCCTCCAGCTTTCCAATTCGAATGGCCGATCGATCGGGTGGAAGACGCACCCGCTTGCCAACCTGATCGATCCAGGCGGCTCGACCATCCGGGCCCACGGCGACCCAGTTGAGGGCGGAGATCGAATCGGCGGTCAGCAGATCCCGCCTCAAACACTTCTCACCGAATCGAGTGCCGCCCTGGGCAGGTATGACCGCAAGGCATCGGTTCCGGTCCAACGGCGCGATCGAGGTCCAGGTGAAGGCGATGCCCGATCCGTCCGGCAGCCACGCCGGAGTCATGTCGTCGCCCAGGTCGTAGGTGAGCTGAACCAGAGGACCGGGAATGCGTGGGGGGAGGTGCTGATCCTTGCCATCCTCGAACGGATCAGAGTGGGCGCAGCTCAGGAGCAAGAGCATCAATCCGAGCTGGGCGGTCTTCTCCAGCCGCTGCCGGGGAGTCGTCATGGCCATTGGTGACGAGGCCCGATCTCGCTGCCGCACCGCCGTTTACGGACCGCTTACCAGGCGCTCAGGCCGTCCGCTTGTGGGACAGGTATTCCCGGAAGCGAACTCGACGAGGGAGAAATCACTCGGGGCAGGCCGATCAATCGTAACTGCTTCAATGACTTAGCGGTTCTGTAACCAGATGCGCCTTCGGCACGTTTCTTACCTATCCTTTTAACAACTCAGGGACTCACTTCAATTCGGGGATACCGGTGGATATACCACGCGAGAAGAAACCCAATCGACGCCGCTTCTTTTATATAGGCGGGGCAGTGGCGGCGCTCGGCGTGACCACCGTGGGTCTGGCCCGGCTCAAGCCGGCGGCGCCGACTGTCGAGGCCGGAACCCTCTGGATGGATACGGTCCGTCTGGGACCGTTCGTTCGGGAAGTGCGCGGTCCGGGCACCCTGGTGCCGGAGCAGATTCGCTGGGTGTCCGCCATCGCGCCGGGCCGGGTGGAGAAGAAGCTGGTGCTCCCCGGGGCCCGAGTTTCGGCCGGTACCATCCTGCTGGAACTGAGCAACCCCGACGTCCAGATCCAGCTGCTTCAGGCCGAGCGCCAGCTCACCGACGCTCAGGCTCAGTACGTCTCGCTCAAGACCACGCTCGAAACCCAGAAGCTGAACCAGGAAGGCGTGGTCGCGAACATCAAGTCGGAGTATCGCAACGCCCTTCGGCAGGCCGCCTCGGATTCGGCGCTGGCGGCGCAGGATCTGATCTCCGCCTCACAGTACGCCACCTCCAAGGACAAGGCGATCGAGTTCACCGCCCGTCTGGACGTAGAGCAGCAGCGGCTCGACATCTACACCCAGAACATTCAGTCCCAACTCGACGTCCAGAAGGCTCAGGTCGAGCGGATGCGGGCGGTGGCCGAGTTCCAGCGGTCTCTGGTGAACGCCATGGTAATCCGGGCCGGCGCCGATGGGGTGTTGCAGGAGCTGCCTCTGGAAGTCGGTCAGTGGGCCATCAGTGGCGCTACCGTGGCCAAGGTGGTCCAGCCCGAACGGCTCAAGGCTGTGCTCCGGATCCCGGAGACTCAGGCCCGGGACGTCGGCGTGGGCCAGAACGCCAATATCGATACACGCAACGGAATCGTGACTGGGCATGTCATACGTATTGATCCGGCGTCCCAGAACGGGACCGTGACCATCGACGTCGCCCTGGACGGAGCCCTGCCCAAGGGCGCCCGGCCGGACCTCAGCGTTGATGGCACCGTCATTCTGGAAAAGCTGGACAACGTGCTGAACGTGGGCCGACCGGCTTACGGCCAGGCCAACAGCACGGTAGGGCTCTTCCGGGTGGTTCCGGGTACCAACGAGGCCGAGCGGGTGCGGGTGGAACTGGGCCGCAACTCGGTGAACACCATCGAAGTGGTACGTGGTCTGAACAAGGGCGACGTGGTGATCCTGTCGGACATGTCGCGCTGGGATGCGGTAGATCGGGTAAAACTGAAATAGTTGTGTTGGCTATGGGCTGAGGGCTATGGGCTATTCTGCCCGCCCCATCTCACAGTCGCAAGTGCGGGATCCATGGATTTGAATCGATAGCCCTTAGCCCTCAGCCATTGCTACCTGGGAGTGACGATGACAGCCCCGACCAACGGCCAGTCCCTCATCCGTCTCGAAGGCATCAAGAAGGTCTTCCTCACCGATGAGGTGGAGACCCATGCGTTGTCGGAAGTGCACCTCGAGATCAAGCGGGGCGAATACGTCGCGATCTCCGGTCCCTCCGGCTGCGGCAAGACTACCCTGCTTTCACTGCTCGGTCTGCTGGACACGCCGTCGGGTGGCCAGTACTGGCTGGACAGCAAGCCGGTAGCGCAACTCTCTCCGTCCGACCGGGCCCGGATCCGCAACCGGGAAATCGGATTCATCTTCCAGGCCTTCAACCTGATCGGCGATCTCACGGTGTACGAGAACGTCGAACTCCCGCTGACCTATCGGGGCATGCCCGCCACCGAGCGGAAGCAGCGGGTGATGGCGGCTTTGGAGAAGGTCGGAATGTCCCACCGGGTGAAGCACTACCCGTCGCAGCTCTCCGGCGGTCAGCAACAGCGGGTCGCCGTGGCCCGCGCCGTAGCGGGTGAACCCCTCATCCTTCTGGCGGACGAGCCGACTGGTAACCTCGACTCGACCAACGGCGAAGCGGTCATGGAACTGCTGCAGGCGCTGCACCGGGCCGGTGCCACGATCTGCATGGTCACCCACGATCCTCGCTACGCCGCTCACGCCGATCGCGCCATCCATCTCTTCGACGGCCGCGTGGTAGAAGACAAGGTCGCCGAACTCCACAAAGGCTGAGTCCATGGGCGGCCTGTTGCAAGATGCCCGGTTCGCTGTCAGAGCGATCCGGGCCCGCCCCGGGCTTACCCTGGCGGCAGCCCTGTCGCTGGGTTTGGGCATTGGTGCCAACACCATTGTCTACACCTGGCTGGAGCGATTCGTCCTGCATCCGCTCCCCGGGGTTGAGGCTTACGATCGGCTGGTCCAGGTGGAGGTGCGGGCGGTGGGAGGGGAGAGCTGGTCGCTCTCCTATCCCAGCTTCAAGGAGTGGCGGGACCAGGCCAAAACCGTCGACCTGGCCACCTCGCGGTTCTTCGCGGCGGGTCTGCGGGATGACAACGGCACCAGCCGGGTCTGGGGCCAGGCCGTTTCAGCTAACTATTTCGATGTTCTCAAGGTCAGGCCGATGCTCGGCCGGAGCTTCCGGCTCGACGAGGAAACCGGCCAGGCTCCGGTCACCGTGCTGGGCTACTCGCTCTGGCGCGAGCGATTCAACTCCGACTCGGGTGTCGTCGGGCGCACCATTTCGATCAACGGTCACCCCCTCAGCGTGATCGGTGTTGCCCCTCCCGGATTCGGCGGGACCGAAATGGGGCTCACCTTCGATCTCTATCTCCCGCTCACCATCGAGCATCTCCTCACCGGACGCCCCAGCCGTCTGGAAGCCCGGGGCTGGCGCAGCTATCAGGGGATGGCCCGTCTGCATGACGGTGTCAGCGTCATCCAGGCCCGGGCCGAACTCGAGGCCATTGCCCGGCGGGAGGCCGAATCCCAGAGCGACAGCGATGTGCAGGGCGCGGTGGTCCAGTCGTACAGCGAATCGGGCGGACCGGCGCTGATGCGTCCGGCATTGACTGCGCTGCTGGGAATCACTGCGGTACTGCTGCTCATTGCCTGCGCTAACGTGGCCAGTCTTCTGCTGGCCCGGGCACTGGCCCGGCGCCGCGAAATCGGCGTCCGGCTGGCCCTGGGCGCCAGTCGCGGGCGGCTGGTCCGCCAGCTGCTCACCGAGAGTGTGGTGCTGGCCGGGCTGGCCGGCGCCATCGGTCTGCTGCTGGCGGTCTGGGGCCGCAATGTGATGTACGCCTTCGTCCCGCCGGCCCCGGTGCCGGTCGCGTTCGAGATTAACCTGACGGGACGGGTAATCTGGTTCGTGGTCGGACTCACCCTGATCACGGCGCTGATCTTCGGGCTGCTTCCCGCCCTGCGGGCTTCCCGTCCCGACCTGGCAGGAACCCTCAAGGACGAGATCGGCAACGGCAAACCCGGGCGGATCAGTCTCCAGGGCGGATTGGTGGTGACTCAGCTGGCCCTCTCGGTCATGTCGCTGGTGGCCGCCGGTCTGTTTATCCGCAGTCTCCAATCGGCTAACAAGATCGATTTGGGATTCCGGGACCCGGAATCGGTGCTGCTGGTGAGTACCGATCTCTCGCTGGCCGGCTACTCCGATTCGGCCACCATCCGGATGATGGGCGTCCTGCTCGACCGGGTGCGGGAAGTCCCCGGGGTCGCGGCGGCCGGTGCCGGAAGCATGGTGCCGCTCGGCTTCGGCGGGATCAGCAGCAGTGGAACCGAAATCGAGGGCTACACCCCGGCGAGTGACGAGAACACCACCGTCCGGCGCTCGACGGTGACCGAGGGGTACTTCGAGACGATGGGGATTCCCATCGTGCGGGGTCGATCCTTCGAGCGGGCCGATGCCGGCGGCGACCGCAACGTGGCGATCGTGAATCAGGCCTTTGCCGATCGCTACTGGCCCGGACTCGATCCCATCGGCCGGCGGCTGCGGCAGGGAAGCACCTGGCTCACCGTGGTCGGTATCACCCAGACCGGAAAGTACCGGGATCTCAACGAAGGCCCCACTCCGGTGGTGTATCGAGTGCTGGGTGAAGGTCGCGACCTCGGCCTCACTACCCACATCCGGATCAACCGGCCGATCAAGGAAATGACGCCCGCGCTGCGGACTGCCTTTGCCGAGGTGGGGAAGGACATTCCCTTCCTCGACGTGCGGACTCTGGACGAACACATGGGGGCATCGCTCTTCATGCGCCGGCTGGCGGCCTGGATGCTGGCGCTGTTCGGTGGCGTGGCGCTGGCCCTCTCGGCCATCGGCATCTACGGAGTGCTCTCCCACCTGGTGAGCCGGCGCCGGCGTGAGATCGGTGTGCGTCTGGCCCTGGGTGCGAGCGGCGCTGAAGTCATGGGCATGGTGCTGCGACGGGCCGGCTGGCAGGTGGGGACCGGCCTGTTGATCGGCGGCGGGCTGGCACTGGTTGTCGGCCGGCTGCTCCACAGCCAGCTGCTGGGAGTGTCTCCCGGTGATCCGATCACCTTCGTCAGCATCGGGCTGATTCTTGGCGCTGTCGCGCTGCTGGCGAGCTGGTTCCCGGCCCGGCGGGCCGCGCGAGTCGATCCGATGGTTGCACTTCGTTCGGAGTAGGTCCTCAGGGGAGGAATTCGATGGCCACCATGTTCCAGGATCTCCGGTACGCTGCCCGCGGATTGCGGAAGAGTCCCGCCTTCACCACCATCGCTGTGCTGACCCTGGGCCTCGGCATCGGGGCCAACACCGCCATCTTCTCGGTGATCAACGCCGTCCTGCTCCGGCCTCTCCCATACCGGACGCCGGACCAGCTGATGACGGTCGAGCACTATTACCCCGGCCTCAACGACCTCAAGGCTCCAGTTTCGGTACCGGGGTTCATCACCTATGAATCGAAGAAGCACGTCTTCGAGAGCGCCGGGGTGGAGACCGGCTGGAACCCGACCCTGACCGGGCGGGGAGACGCCGAACGGCTCAGAGGCTCACGGGTCACCGGGGACTGGTTCAAGACCTACGGCGTGTCCGCGGCGCTGGGGCGGGCGCTCTCCGCCGACGATGCGGTGGCGGGGCACGAGCATGTGGTGGTGCTCAGCGAACCGTACTGGCGGGTCAATCTGGGCAGCGATCCCAAGATCATCGGCCAGCAGATGCTGCTCAACGGTGAGCAGTATGAGGTGGTCGGGGTCATGCCGGCCGGCTTCCGGGCCTTCTTCAACCGGGCGGCCCAGGTCTGGAGTCCCCTGGTCTTCACACCCCAGCAACTCAACAGCGGCCCGACCAATGAGTTCCTCGCGTTCACCGGCCGACTGAAGGAGGGAGTCGCGCTGGACCGGGCCCAGACCGAGTTCCATGGCATCGCCAAGCAGTTGAAGGCCGATCGGCCCGATGCCTATCCCATCGACTGGGACCTGATGATCACTTCGCTCAACGACAAGGCCACCGGCAATATCAAGCGGGCCTTGTTCGTGCTGCTGGGTGCGGTTGGGTTGGTGCTGCTGATTGCCTGCGCCAACGTGGCCAACCTCCAGCTGGCCCGGGCGGCGGGGCGCTCCCGCGAGGTCGCGGTGCGGGTGGCGATGGGGGCGTCACCGTTCACTCTGATTCGGCAGTTGCTCACCGAAAGCATTTTGCTCTCCCTGATCGGTGGAATGGTGGGGATCCTGCTGGCCTCCTGGGGCGTCCCCGCCCTGCTGGCACTCAACGCTAACAATCTCCCGCCCTCCAAGGACATCGGGCTGGATGGTACGGTGTTGGGTTACACCTTGCTGGTGTCGCTGGTAACCGGGCTGGTCTTTGGGCTGGCCCCCGCGCTGCGGGTGGCGAAGACCAATCTGCACGACACGCTGAAAGAAGGTGGCCGGGGCCAGGCCGGCGATCTCGGTGGTCTGGCACTCCGCCGCGGGCTGGTCGTCGCGACGGTCGCGCTGGCGTTGACGCTGCTGGTCGGCGCCGGACTCATGATCCGGAGCTTCGCCCGCCTGCTCGGCGTCGATCCCGGATTCAAGCCCGATCATCTCATCACGTTCAACCTGGCCCTGCCGGCGACCAAGTACAGCAACGACACACTGCGCCTGGAGGCCATCGACCGGGTCACCCAGGCCATGTCGGCGGTGCCGGGTGTCGTTTCAGTCGGCGGGACCACGGTCATGCCGTTCGGCGGCGGCTGGTCCACCGGCAGCTTCAGCGTGGAAGGCTACCAGACTCCGCCTAACACGCCTGCGCCCTGGGGCGACATGCGGACCGTCACCGCCGGGTTCCTCCCTACCATGGGTGTCTCGCTCATCAAGGGGCGTTTGCTGGAGGAGACCGATGTGGCCACCTCGCCGTCGGTAGTGGTGGTGGATGAGGAGATGGTGGCCCGGTACTGGCCCAAGGAAGATCCCATCGGCAAGCGGATCACTTTCAATAATCTGACCGACACCAGCATCACCTGGATTCAGGTGGTGGGCGTGGTCTCCCACACCATGCACGAGGGGCTCGATGGCGGGCGCCGGGTGCAGCTCTACTTCTCGATGCGGCAGAATCCGCAGGGGTTCATGGCGACGGCGGTGCGGACCACCGGCGATCCGCTCGCGATCGTGCCGCAGCTCAAGGCTGCGATCAAGACGGTCGATGTCGACCTGCCGATGTCCAACATCGTTCCGATGGAGCAGCTGATCGAAGACAGCACCGGCCCGCGCCGGTTCTCCATGGTGCTGCTGGCCATCTTCTCGAGTCTGGCCGCAGTGCTGGCCGCGATCGGGCTCTATGGCGTGATGTCATTCACCGTAACCCAGCGCTCCAGGGAACTGGGTGTGCGGCTGGCTCTCGGTGCGGTCCCCAGTGACGTGCTCAAGCTGGTACTCAACCAGGGAATGCGGCTGGTGGGGATTGGGGTTGGGGTCGGTCTGGTGGCCGCGCTGGCGTTGAGCCGGGTACTGCAGAGCCTGCTCTTCAATGTGAGTGCCACCGATCCGCTGACCTTCGTGGCGATCGCGGCCCTGCTGGTCGGGGTCACTGCGCTGGCCACCTGGCTGCCGGCCCGGCGAGCGACCCGGGTGGATCCGGTGGTGGTGCTGAGAGACGAATAGTACCGAGTACCGGGTACCGAGTGACTCCTCTCGGTACTCGGTATTTCGGTACGGCTCACCGAAACGAGGTTTGGCGATGGCCGTGACTCAGGACATCAAATACGCGCTGCGCACGCTGCGCCGCACTCCGGGATTCACCCTGGTCGCGGCCCTCACCCTCGCGCTGGGGATCGGAGCCAATACCGCGATCTTCAGCGTCTTCTACGGGGTGCTGGTACGGCCGCTCTCCTATCCCGAGCCGGATCAACTGGTGCAGCTGGCCCAATCCGGTCCTAACTACCGGGGCGAAATGGGGGTGACCTACACCGAGTTCCAGTACCTGGAACAGCGGAGCCAGGTCTTTGCTTCCATCGCCGCCACCACCAATCTGGGGTTCAATCTTTCCAACGGCAGTGAAGCGTTCCGCGCGGCCGGCCTGCGGGTCTCCCGGGGCTATTTCGATGTGCTGGGAGTGCAGCCGAGGCTGGGTCGGGGCTTCACCGCGGAGGAAGATCTTCCCGGCGGGCCGGCAACCGTGGTGTTGAGTCACGGAATCTGGCAGCGCCGCTTCGGGGGCAATCCTCAGATCATCGGCAAGGTAGTTTCGCTGGATGGTAAGCCGACCACGGTGGTGGGCGTCATGCCGGCGGATTTCCGTTCGTTGCCGGCGGTGGAAGCCTGGAGCACCATGGCGCAGGTCGGCAAGAGCATCGGGAGCGGACAGAACCTGAGCCTGATCGGCCGGCTCAAGCCCGAGCTTTCGGTGGCCCAGGCTCAGGAGCGGATGGCAGGGACCTTCGCCGGCTACCAGCAGGAGTTCTCCGGCTGGCTGCCGAAGGACGTTCAGATCGAGCTGCTGCCCTACCGTCAGCTCATCGTGTCGGACGTGAGCCGTTCGATCCGGGTGCTGGTCGGCGCCATCATGTTCGTGCTGCTGATCGCCTGCGCCAACGTGGCCAGTCTGCTGATGAGCCGTGGCATCACCCGGGCCCGGGAACTGGCCATGCGGCTGGCGCTGGGGGCCGGCCGCTCGGTACTGATCCGGCAGCTCCTCACCGAGAGCCTGGTGCTCGCGCTGATCGGCGGCGTGCTGGGCCTGGTGGTCGCGGTGTGGGGGTTGCAGGCCCTGCTCGCCTTTGTTCCCAGTGATGTACCGCTCACGGAAGGGATTCACCTCGACGGTCGGGCGCTGGCTTTCACCTTCGTGCTCTCCCTGGCTACCGGTCTGTTGTTCGGGCTGCTCCCGGCCTGGCAGGTAGCCCGGGTCGATCCCCAGAGCGTACTCAAGGACGGCTCGGGGCGCAGCACCAGCGGTGCGGCCCACAGCCGGCTGCGCGACACTCTGGTCGTGGGAGAGATCGCGCTTTCGCTGGTGCTGCTGACCGGTGCCGGACTGCTGGGCCGGACCTTTGCCAACCTGATGAGCACCGATCCGGGCTTCGACGTGAACAAGGTCCTCTCGGCCGAGATCTGGCTCACCGGATCTCGCCACGAGGTCGAGTCGTCCGCCTCGGTGTTTTACAACGAACTCACCGGGAAGCTGCGTGCCATTCCAGGAGTCGAAGCGGCGGCGGTGGTCGAAGCGGGAGCCCCGCTCAATCGGGGTGGCAACATCACGGTCACCTACGGCGACCAGCGCAACTCGATCGACTACCGCACCATCACGCCGGACTACTTCAAGGTCCTGGGCGTCCCCCTGCGGGATGGCCGCCTCCTGGCTGAGAGCGACAATGAATCGGCCGAGAAGGTGGTGGTGGTCAATGAGAGGTTCGCCCGGCGCTACCTGACCGAGCACGGCACGCTGGGAGAAATGCTCAAGGTCGGTGGCGAGGGCGGAGCCGACTACCGGGTGGTGGGCGTGGTAGCCGACGTGCGGAGCTACATCGGTTTCTCGGCACCTCCGACCATCTTCATGACCTCGCCTCAAACGCCGGCATCCTTCACCCGGATCTTCAGCAGCTGGTTCCCCATGCATGTGTTGGTCCGGACCAGCAACGACCCCGCCACTCTCACCGCCGCGGTGGTCAGCGCCATCCGGGAGACCGACGCCCTGGTCCCCATCGGGGATATCGAACCGATGACCCGGATTCTGGAGACTTCGGTCGCCTTCCAGCGGTTCCTGCTCTTCCTGCTCGGTGGCTTCGCGACTCTCGCCGTGGTGCTCGCCGCGGTGGGGATCTATGGACTCATGGCTCACCGGGTGGTTCAGCGGCGTCACGAGTTTGGGATCCGGATGAGTCTCGGCGCGGTGCCGCGTGACGTCCTCGAGCTGGTGCTCGGCCGGGGCATGCGGCTGACCGCGATCGGCGTCGGTCTGGGATTGCTGGGTGCCGGAGGACTGACCCGCTTCCTGGAGAGCCAGCTGTATGGAGTCAAGCCGCTCGATCTGAGCACCTTTGCGACCGGCGCGATCGGAGTGGCGCTGGTCTCGCTGGGAGCCTGCTATGTGCCGGCGCTCCGGGCGACCAAGACTGATCCGATGGTGGCACTCCGGTCCGAATAGTACCGAGTACCGAAGTATCGCGAGCTCGCTACTCGGTACTCGTAACTGTTACCACGACGTGAGACCATGACCGCTCTCCAGGATTTGCGATTCGCGTTACGCACGCTTCGCCGTACCCCCGGCTTTGCTCTCACGTCGGTGCTGACCCTGGCGCTGGGAATCGGGGCCACCAGTGCGGTGTACAGCGTGGCCAACGGTGTGATCTGGCGACCCTTGCCGGTTCCCCAGCCGGACCGTCTGGCGGTGATCTTCGCGCACAAGGACGATGGTAGTGGCTACCAGGATCTTTCCTGGCGGGACTATCGCGATCTGAGAGTTGAAGGCCGCACCGTTTTCCAGGATGTCATCGCCTACGCGCCCCGTCCGGTGAGTCTGGGTCTCCCCGGCACCGCCGAGCGGGCCTGGGCCGAGATGGTGAGCGCTAACTATTTCGAAGTGCTGGGGAGCCGGCCTTCACTGGGGCGGGGGTTCCTTCCGGCCGAAGATAGTGCGACCGCGGCGCCCAGCGCGGTGCTGAGCGAGCCGCTCTGGCGGGCCAGGTTCCACGCCGATCCCAGGGTGCTGGGTCAGGTGCTGCGGGTGAACGGCCGAGATTTCACCATCGTCGGGGTCGCCCCGCGGGGATTCCAGACCCCCTTCTACGTCGGGTTCCAGCCGTCCCTCTGGCTCGCTGCTGGATCGGCGTGGCCGGTGATCAACAGCGATCCCGGCGCGCTGGAACTCCGGGGCAACGTGACCTTCCGGATGCTGGGCCGCCTCAAACCCGGAGTCGACTTCAAGCAGGCTAAGGCGGCGGTCGAGGGCATCGTTGCCCGGCTGGCTCAGGCTTACCCTACCACCAACGCCGGCCAAACCGGTGCGCTGTTCCTCGAACCGGATGCCCGGCCGGAACCCGGCATGGCTCCGCAGATGAAGCTGGGCTTCGGACTGTTCCTGGCCATCAGCCTGCTGGTGTTGCTGGTCGCCTGTGCCAACGTGGCTTCGCTGCTGCTGGCCCGAGCGCTGGGGCGGCGGCGGGAAATCGCGGTGCGACTGGCGTTGGGAGCCAGTCGGGGAAGACTGATCACCCAGCTGCTGGGAGAGAGTCTGATCCTCGCGATCGTGGGCGGCGGCCTGGGGCTGATGGTGGCAGCGCTGCTGAGCAGCGGAATCCAGAGCCTGCTCCGCTTCTCGACCGACATTCCCTTTGTGCTGGATTTCTCGCTGGACCAGCGAGTGGTGCTGTTCACTGCGGCGGTCACGCTGCTGACCACCTTCGCCTTTGGTCTGGTGCCGGCACTGCAGGCCTCGTCGCCTTCCACCGCGAACAGTTCCTCCGTCAGCCACGAAAGGTTGACGAAC
>CAZOES010000040.1:0-28142 GCA_964578865.1 uncultured Gemmatimonadaceae bacterium
CCGGGGCGAGCTTCACCGTGGATATCCCGGTCGGCCAATCCACCACTCCAAGTTCGGTAGCTGCCGGCGGCGTCGCCTTCCGTCCCTTGATCGGCGGAGCGGTGCGCGTTTCTGGCACGATTCCATCCGCCGTAGGAATCGGCCGGATTCTTCCCAGCCTCGACGCCGTCTTCGACATCACGGTCAATCCCTAGGGTCAGGGCCGAGGCCCCCTGATTCCTTCGCCGCGTCGAAACAGCCCCGCCCGCGGCAAAATGATATTCGCTTCGCCGAGTGACCTCCTAGCTTGCCGCCTGGAGGTCTTTTGGCTCTAGTCCACCACGCTACCAACCTGACCAGCGAACGGGTCATCGGCGCGGCCATCGAGGTCCACCGCCACCTGGGACCTGGTCTCCTCGAGTCGACCTATGAAGAGTGTCTTTGCCAGGAACTCCAGTTACGAGGGCTTCCGTTCGAGCGTCAGCGGCCGGTACCCCTCGAGTACAAGGGGATCCGTTGTAAGGAGGGCTACATGCTCGACTTGATTGTGTCGGACATCCTGGTAGTCGAGGTTAAGTCGGTTGAGGTAATTCACCCAGTTCATACTTCTCAGCTGCTGACCTACATGCGGCTCTTGGTAGTCCCGGCTGGTCTCTTGATCAACTTCAATGTCGACAAGCTGGTCAGTGGAGTTCGCCGCCGGCTGCTCTAGCTTGGTGTTTTGCGACACGAAGGGCCGGAGCCACGGCCTGCCACGGAATCACGGGGAGCACGAAGGCCGCACGAAGGAACAAGTTCTTCTTTTTTGTTGCTGTTGTTGTTCTTCGTGAAGCCCTCCGTGATTTTCGTGGCTCCGTGGTGAGCCGTGGCTCCGGACCTCCGCGTCGCGATGAGCTCACTTTGTGATGCAAAGCACTTGACGGGCCCTGGCCGGAGAGATAGACTTCCCCTGTGACCGAACCCCGACCACTACGCCCCCGGCTGGAACGGGACCAGGCCCCCGAGCTTCCCATCTCTGACCGGGCGATGGAGAACCTCCGGTTCATCCGTGACACGATGGAGCGGGCCGGCGCCTTTACCGCCGTGCCCGGGTGGGGCGGGGTGGGGATGGGGGTGACGGCGCTGATTGCGGCGGCCATTGCCAGCCGCCAGCCCACCGTCGAGCGCTGGATGCTGACCTGGGTGGCCGAGGGGTGGCTGGCTTTCGCGATCGGCGGTCTGGCCATGGTGCGGAAGGCCGCTGCCGGCGAAACGCCGATCAGCTCCAAGCCGGGTCGCCGGTTCGTGCTGGCTTACACCCCACCAATTCTGGTGGGTGCCCTGCTGACGGTGGCGTTCTATCAGGCCGGGCTGACCGCGCTGCTGCCGGGAAGCTGGTTGCTGCTCTACGGCGCTGCGGTGGTGACCGGTGGCGCGCTGTCGGTGCCGGTGGTGCCGGTGATGGGAGCCTGCTTCATGATGTTAGGGGGTGTGGCGCTGTTCGCCCCCCAAAGCTGGGCCAATCTGTTAATGGCGATCGGGTTCGGCGGACTCCACATCGGATTCGGCGGCTGGATTGCAAGGAGGTACGGTGGCTAAGTCGAATGCAGCCCGGAAGCCGGCCAGGCCAGAGGGAGAGAGTCAGGGTCTCAAGGGAATCGCCGGCGGCCGGGCCGCGCTGGCTCCCGATCTCGACCGGGTGATTCACGAGCGGCTCCGCCTCGCCATTGTCAGCGTCCTGGCGGTGAACGATACCCTGAGCTTCAACGAGCTCAAGGCGATGTTGCACTCGACTGACGGTAACCTCAGCGTGCACGCCCGCAAGCTGGAAGAAGCCGGGTATGTGACCTGCACCAAGTCGTTCGAGGGTCGGATCCCCAAGACCGAGTACCGTCTGACCTCGGCTGGTCGCAAGGCGCTGGAGCGGTATCTGGAGCATATGGAAGCGTTGATCAAGGCGACCCGGAAGTAGGGCGGAAGGGCGGAAGGGCGGAAAACAACAGGGACCCAGAGCGGCGAAGTACTCGCCGCCTTTTTCTAACGAGCGACTTTACAATGCAAAGTTCTTCACTCCATCTGGCCATCATCATGGACGGCAACGGCCGCTGGGCTCAGCGCCAGGGCCACCAGCGCGAAGCCGGCCATCGGGCCGGCGCCGACGCGGTGCGTCGAGTGGTCCGGGCCGCCCCGGCTCAGGGAATCGGGATCCTCACCCTCTACGCCTTCTCCTCCGACAACTGGCGCCGGCCGGCTCACGAAGTGAACGCCCTGATGTCGCTCTTCCTGGAGCACGTCAAGCGGGAAGCCGCCGAGTGCCGAGCCAACGGGGTCCGGCTCACCGTCGTAGGCCGGCGTGACCGGCTCCCGCTGGCGCTTCGCGCCGCCATCGGATCGGCCGAGCGGGCCACCGCCGGTGGTCAGCGTCTCTGGCTCCGCATCGCGCTGGACTATTCCTCCCGCGATCAGATCCTTCGCGCCGCCGCGCGGATCAGTGATCGCACGGTCAGCCGGGAGCGATTCGCTGCCGAGCTGGGTGCGGTGGGTCACGACCGCCGTCCGGCACCCGACGTCGACCTCCTGATTCGGACCGGCGGCGAACGCCGCCTCAGCGACTTCCTGCTCTGGGAAGCGGCTTACGCCGAACTCTTTTTCACTGATGTGGCGTGGCCCGATTTCACCGAGGCCGACCTCGCCGCTGCCCTGGCCGACTTCCGTAGCCGGGATCGCCGCTTCGGCGGTCTGGGCGGCGCTGCCGAGGGAGAGCGCGATGCCGCGGTGTGACGTGCTGGTGGTGGGTGCCGGCCTGGCCGGCCTCTGGACCGCGCGTCACCTGGCCAGCGCCGGACTGGACGTAGTCCTGGCCGATGGCCGGGCCCGGGTCGACCGGCAGATCCGCACTACCGGCATCTTCGTGCGGCGGACTCTGGAAGACTTCGACTTGCCTCAGGAGTGTTTCGGCCCGGCCGTGAGCAAGGTGGTGCTCTATTCGCCCCGGCGCCGAACCGTCGAGCTGGAAAGCCGGCATCCCGAGTTCCGGGTCGGTCGCATGGGGCTGCTCTACAATCGGCTGCTGCAGGAGGCCCGGGAGGCGGGGGTTCGCTGGCGTCCCCGGACCCGGTGTCTGGGGATCACCGAGCAAGGCGACCAGCTGGTCGTGAAGCTGGCGGGATCGGGTGTCGCCTTGCTGCGGCCCCGGTTCGTCATCGGTGCCGATGGAGCCCGATCTCGGGTAGCCGGCTGGCTCGGGCTGGACCAGAACCGGGAGTGGATCGGCGGAGTCGAGGAGGTCTATACCGGGATACCGCTGGAAGGCCCGCCGGTCTTCCACTGTCTGCTTTCCACCGAGCTCGCTCCCGGTTACCTCGCCTGGATGGTCCACGACGGCGAAGAAGTTCACCTCGGCGTAGGCGGTTACACCGATCAGTTCGATCCTCGCCGGGCCCTGGAGCAGCTGCGGTCCAATCCACCTGTCCCAGTTGACTGGTCCAGGGCCCGTCTCATCGAGCGTCGGGGTGGGTTGATTCCGGTGGGTGGGGTTCTGCCGAGGATCGCCTGTCGCAGGGGATTGCTGGTGGGAGATGCGGCCGGGGCAGTCTCCCCGCTGACCGCAGGCGGGCTCGATCCCTGCGTTCGGCTCTCCGACTTTGCCGCCAGGGTAACCGCTGACTACCTCGAAAGCGGCGAGCCGGGCATGCTGGGCGACTACAGCGGAGAGCGATTTCGCCGCCGGTTCGCTTCCCGGCTACTGCTGCGGGGCATGCTGGCCCGGATGCGGAGTTCCTGGATGCTGGAACTGGCGACCGGGGCGCTGCGGGTTCCGCCGCTCAAGGTTGTCGCCGAGAAAGTCTTTTTCGGGCGAGGATCGTTCCCCGACGTGCCCCGATGGACGCCTCGAGACCGCGACAGCAAGACACAGATACCACAGAGTTTGACTGCAGATATGTCTTCGATTGGTTGATTCAACTATCTGCCATCCGAGTGCTTCACCGCTCGAACGAATCATCTGCGAGATCAGAGGTGAAATCTGCAAAATCTGTGGTTTGCTTTTTCTCAGGGTCGGGGAATCGCGTTATACGCCGCCGTGGTAAACTGGGCCGTAGTCAGGAACCCTTTGCCCCAGGTCGAATCGAGGTCGGCCAACGGGTTGGCGTTGAGCACCTGCTCGGCGGTCATTCCATCGATCTTTGCCTTGGCAATTCTCACCCGTACCGTCACCAGCATATCCCGATAAGCGGCCAGCTCGCTCTTGGTGGCCAGGGGGCCATGACCGGGGATAATCTTGGTCTGATCGTCGATCAGGGCGAGGGCCTGGTTGGCGGCGCCGATCATCCCGTCCAGCGTCCCGCCGAGGGTTACGTCGATGAAGGGGTAGAAGCCGTTGAAGTAGGTGTCGCCCATGTGAATGATGTTGGCCTTGCGGAAGCGAACCAGGGCATCCCCATCGGTATGGGCCGACTTGGCGTGGAGGATGTCCACCGTGTCACCGTTCAGATAGAGCGTCATGCTCTCGCCGAAGGTGATGATGGGCAGCGCCTCGGCCGGGGAGGCAGGGGAGGTCTGGTTGAACTCCTTGTAGAACGTGGCCACGCTCATCCGGGAGCGGACATTTTCCTGGGCCACGATGATCGCACCGTCGGTACCGAGGACTGCGTTACCGCCGGTGTGGTCGCCATGCTTGTGGGTATTGATGACGAACCGCACCGGAGTGGTGGAGAGTCCCCGGATGGCGGCTTTGAGCTTGCCGGCCAGCTGGGCGTAATCATCGTCGATGATGAAGACGCCATCCTTCCCGGTAGAGACCGCGATGTTCCCTCCGGCCCCCTGCAGCAGGTAAACCCCCTCCGCGAGTCGCTGGCGGACAAACTCAACCGAGTCGGGGTCCTGGGCCGAAACAGAACTGACGGAGATGATGGTGAGCAGGGCGACAAAGCGAAGCATTGGCGTCAGTGGGCTAGTGGGCTAGTGGGCTAGTGGGCTGAGCAACAGTGGGCTAGTGGGCTGAGCAACAGTGGGCTAGTGGGCTGAGCAACAGTGGGCTAGTGGGCTAGTGGGCCAGGGGATCGAGACTAGAGATTAACTTGCACTTAACTCTGCTACCAGCCCACCAGCCCACCAGCCCACTTGCCCACTAGCCCACTACACTCCGGTCTAATTTCACGTCGCCGATTTCTCGCCGCCGCGGGATTGGGTATTGCCGGGATCGGAGGCTCGGCCACCTACGCCTTTGCCGGCGAACCGCACCATGTCTCGATCACCCCCCACGACGTACCGTGTCCCGGGCTCCCGGGCGATCTCGATGGTCTCAGTATTCTGCAGGTCAGCGACGTGCACCTCTATCACGGGATCCACGTCGCAGCCGAGCGGACCATGCAACTGGTAGCCGGGGTCCGGCCCGATATCACCCTGTTCACCGGGGACATGTGCGAGCGGCAGAGCCAGCTCTCCAACCTCCAGACCATGATGCGGAGCTGCCGGGGCCGCCTGGCAACCTATGCGATCATGGGGAACTGGGAGTACTCGGCTGGGATCACCCCCCAGCGGCTGGGACGAACCGCTGAAGCGGCGGGGGCGGAGCTGTTGTTCAACCAGGCCCGGTTGCTGCGGGTCGGTAGTGCCTCACTGGGAATTGTGGGACTGGACGATCCCCGCGCCGGGAGCCCCGACCCGGACCGGGCAGTCGGGTCCCTGCCAGCTGATGTCCCGACCATGTGGACCTTTCACGCCCCCGGGCTAGCCGACCGACTATCGCGAAAGCGGTACCCCCAGCCCACATTCATTGCTGCGGGACACACCCACGGGGGCCAGATCCGGCTTCCCCCCATCCCGGCCCTGACCCCTCCGGGGAGTGGCCGATTTGTGGCGGGGTGGTACCGTGACACTTTCGCTCCGATGTACGTCTCTAGGGGAGTCGGGACCACCGCGGTCCGGGCCCGATTCCTCTGTCCTCCAGAAGTTCCGCTATTCACACTCCGCCGGACCTGAGCTATGCCGCGAAGGCTGCTGACGCTCTTCCTGCTGGTTTCCCTGTTCCTGGCCGCCTGCGGCGACGGGACCGGACCCAACGGTGGAGCGCGCGATGCCAAAGCGGTGTCGGCCGCGGCTGACTACAGCTGTGCGATCGACATCCACGATCACCTCTGGTGCTGGGGTGCGGGCGGGCTGGGGCGCCTGGGCAATGGCGACACGCTCGATTCACGGGTTCCGGTGGCGGTCATCGGCGGGCACTCGGTCAAGCAGCTCAGCGCCGGGGCGTTCCATTCCTGTGCCCTCACTTCCGCGGGGCAGGCCTGGTGCTGGGGCACCAATTTCACAGGGGTGCTGGGTATCGGCTCGATTACCGGACCGGAGCCGACACCGGTTCCGGTGGCCGGGGGCCATACTTTCAGCAGCATCAGCGCCGGTGGTTCGCACACTTGCGGGCTGGAGGGAGATGGAACCGCCTGGTGCTGGGGCCAGGGCAATAACGGACGGCTCGGCACTGGTGACACCGCCGATGTCTATGCGCCGGTGGCGGTGCAGACCGGGCTCAAGTTCCGCACCCTGAGTTCCGGCTTCAGTCACACCTGTGCGATCTCCACCGACAATGACGCCTACTGCTGGGGCAGCAATTTCCGGGGACAGCTGGGGGTCGGGGATACCCTCGATGTCGCGGTGCCGTCGCCGGTCTCCGGTGGCGGGAAATACAAGGCGATTTCCGCCGGGGGATACCACTCCTGCGCCCTGCGGCAGACCGGGGAGGCGTGGTGCTGGGGAAACGATGCGGCGTCCGAACTGGGCGATGGCCGGACGGCCTCCGGCGCCGTGGTTGCACCGGTGCCGATTTCCGGTGGGCGTCAGTTCGTGTCTCTTTCGTTAGGCAACTACCACGGCTGTGCGGTCACTGCCGAAGGTGACGGCTGGTGCTGGGGTCAGTCGATCTACGGGAAGCTGGGGAATGCCGACTATTTCCCGACTCCGGTACCGGTGGCGGTGGTGGGCGGGCACTCCTTCAGTGCGATCTCGGCGGCCAACAACCACACCTGTGGTATCGAGAAAAGCGGCCGGCTGTTCTGCTGGGGCTGGAACTACCTGGGACAGCTGGGGACCGGAAAACCGCAGGACGCCCTCATGCCGGTGGCGGTGGCACCTCTGACTCACTCGGTGCCGTAAACTCTCCGCTGGCCCGCATCTCCTCCTTGATCTCCTTCAGTGACCGGGCCGCGTCCTCGGCGGCACGGGTGCCTTTGAACTGCTCGGCGAAGCGGCCCAGTTCCACCATCAGCCGGTCCTTTTTCCCCATCTTCCGATACAGTTCGATCAGCAGGTTGCTGGCCAGCCGGTCCTCTCTGGGTGACGGCTTGTTTCGCCGGATGTCGAGATAGAGCTGCTCGGCAGCTTCGTTGTTGCCGAGATGCTTGATATAGAGCTCCGCCAGCTTCACCCGGGCCAGGTGATCGTTGGGTTTTTCCAGCAGATGATTACGATACGCTTCAGCGGCCTCGGTGTAGAATCCGCGGATCGCCAGGGTCTCGAAAGGCGAATGAGCCGGATCGGGCGGGAGATTGCCGGCCGCCATCACCATGTTGCCGAGCCCGGTGGCCGACTGGTCCATCGCCTTGAAGACCAGGACGCTGATGACGTAGATGATCGGGATGTCGAGCAGGATCAGGATCAGGAGAGCCCAGCCACCGATCCAGCCCTTGGCGTATGCCAGAGCCTCTCCTCCTGCCAGCATGATGAACGCCGGCGGGAGCAGATTGATGAACAGCTTGAGGAACTGGCCTCGCTCGGCCGAATCGTGAGACGATTGGTGGGGCTTCATCGATGGGCTCCTTTTCTGCCGCTGGCCATGCGGCGAAGATCAGCCAGCAGGGGATCGGGTCGCACCGGACCGCCGACGAACCGCTCCAACACTTCCCGGGAGGTGCGCTCCTGGCCGAAACGGTAGAGCTGACTAACCAGCCAGGGGTACTGCGTCACACCGCCCAGCGCGAAGCTGTGACCTTTGCGCGCCGCGCTGGCCCGGAGGTCGGCCGTGATGAACGCACCAAGCGCGTAATTGACCAGGTATCCCGGGGCGTCGATCAGCTGGCCCCGCATGGCCCACCAGGACAGCTCCGGGTGCGGGACTATACCAAGGTACTCGCTGGTGATGTCACTCCAAAGCCGGTTGGGGTCGACCTCGGGCTTGCGGTGAACCTGGATCTCGAACAGGGCCCAGGCCATGTCGAGCACGATGCCGGCGTACTTGGCCCGGAGTGAACTCGCCAGGCTGGCACTGTCTCCCAGGAACCGCTGCTGCCAGGCCGGCTCATATATCTCGAGTGCGGCGATGTCGGCCAGCGCCTCGGTGAAGGTGTCGTTGTCAGGCCAGTCGATGTAAGCCGGCCGGGTCTGGATCCCGGCGATATGGATTCCGTGGCCGGTCTCGTGGAGCAACTCGGCGAGATTGTCGAACCCGCCTTCGACGTAGGCGGTAAAGATCCACGGTTCACCCTGGGTGAGCCGGTTACGGACCCAGCCGTTCCGGCTGCCGAAATCGGTATAGGCCACCGGATCCTTGCCCTGGCGAGGCAGCAGATCGTAGTGGATCCCCAGCGAATCGGGCGGGGCACCGATCGAACGGTAGAACTGATCGTTGACCCGCCGAAGATCATCGACCAGCGGAATCTTGGGGCTGAGTTTGCGAGTCGCTTCGCCGGCGAAGTAGTACCAGTCCCACGGCTCGATCAGGCTATCGGGCATGGCGTCGCGCCACTGTCCCAGGGCACCGGCAAGCCACCGCTCCATCTGCACCGAAGTGAGTCCGAAGGCCGGCGCTTTTTGTTCGACCGGTGAACCGGCACTGCCCCAGGCTTTCATCCTCAAGGCCAGAAGGGTTCGGTAGGGACTCCTGGGCCCTCCGTCCCCATTCACGCTCCGCCACACCGGCTGCAGGGTTAGAAACAGACTGTGGCGGTCGACCGGGTCGGATAACCGGGCCAGTTTTCCCAGCACCGCCAGGCGATTGAGGGTATCCCCGTCGACCACGATCCGCCCGGCGGCGGCGCCGTAACACTGGTAGATCCTGGCAGTCAGCCGCTGAAGCCCGTCCGGCCCGGTGCCAACCACGGCCGGGTCGTAGCTGCACGAACCGGAGGCGCTTCCCCCAATATCGGTCGGTGACTGGTCGGCCGAGAGCCCGGTTCTCCAGGCTTGCACCATAGTGGCGCGGGCTCGGCTGTCGGATGGGGTCTTGGCGACCGTGGAAGGATCCCGCAGAGTATTGAGGAACTGCTCGCGGGCGCGGTTGAGACTGTCCTGCACTACCGATTGGGCCACGCCGGCGGGAGTGACGGCTACGCCGAGAGAAGACAGGAGCCGGCGCTGGTCGTCCCAGTAGCGCAAGGACTGGTAGGAAGCCTCGAGGCCAACCAGCGGGCCGCGAGGAGCGGGGACCGGCGGGGTGGGGGCGCAGGCGGAGAGAAACAACCAGACGGTCGAGACGATCGAGACGGGCCATTCCACGGTCGCGAAGACCGTCTTGCCCGTCCCGCCCGTCTTGACCGTCTCTTTCACTGCTGCGGCACCATGTCTTCCACCTGGGGCCGGAAGGCGCCGACATCGCCCGCATTGCGATCCCACCACCACTGCTTCGGCAGGGGACGGACCCGGGGATAGACCTCGTCCAGCGTCTCACCGTCGTACAGCCGGCCGTTCTTCATCACGTACTTGATGCTGTTGGTATTGTGGATGTCCTCCAGGGGATTGCCGTCGAGGACGATCAGGTCGGCCAGCTTGCCGGCTTCGAGTGATCCGAGATCCTTCTCGAATCCGATCGACTGGGCTCCGAAGATGGTGCCGACCCGCAGTACATCATGGGGCTTCATCCCGCCCGCCGCCATAGCCCACAGTTCCCAGTGGTCACCCAGGCCCTCCATCTGGCCGTGCCCACCCAGCCCGACTTTGCCGCCCGCCTCGACGATCTTCCTGGCGCCTTCGGCGATCCTGGAGAAGACGTACTGATTCTCCCGGAACCAGGGCCGTCGCTCGGCCCGGTTATCGATCTCAGAGTGGGGGAAGAAGCGCTTCACCTTGGGCATATCGTGGATGTCGTACTTCTCGTAGAAGTAGTTCTCGCTGAACGGCCCGCCATAGGAAACCAGCAGAGTCGGGGTATAGGTGATGCCCGACTTGGCGTAGAGCTCCACCACGTCGTTGAAGAGTGGCATCAGCGGCAGGGAGTGCTCGTGGCCGGGATACCCGTCCATGGCTACCGTCAGGTTCATCTTGAAGTCGAGCCCGCCTTCGATGGTCGGCATCAGGTGCTGTTCCTTCGCCGCCATGATTACCCACTGCCGCTGCTTCCGGTTCCCCGCCATGTACTGCTTGATGGTGTTGATCCGGTAGAACTCGCTGTACCGCTTGAGCGCGTTCTGAACTTCTTCCAGGGTGGAGAAGGGCTCTTCGATATAGGGACCGAAGACTCCCGGGCCGGTGTGATAGATCCGGGGTCCGATCAGGTCACCCGATTCGACTTCATCGGAATAGGTCAGTACGTCGGTGGTACTGGTCTGCGGATCTCTCGTGGTAGTGACACCCCAGGCAAGATTGGCCAGATACTTCCAGACCTGCGGCTGGTGCACACCCCAGGCCGGCCAGGGGTGGGCGTGAACATCGACCAGGCCGGGGATGATGGTCTTGCCGGTAACGTCGATAATTTTGGCGCCCGCTGTACCGCCGCACTGCTGTTCGGCGGCACTGGCGGGCGCAACACAAACGATCCGATTGTTGGTGACGACGATGGTGCCCTTCTCGAGGATCTCGTCGCCCTTCATGCTGATGATGCGGGCGCCGGTCAGGACCACCGAGGCTTTGGGAACGTCGCGGGGAACGTTGATCACCAGGTTCAGCCGGTCGGGCTGGTAGGCCGGCAGCTTGGTGAGCGAGTCGTTGCGGGCCTTGGTGGCTGAGTCGGCCTTATCGCCCAGTTTCCTGACCGAGTCGGCCCGGGCCGAATCGACCGAGACCTTCACCTTGGTGAGCGAGTCGGCCACCGCCGTGGTGTAGCGGAAGAAGCTCCGGCCGATCGACCAGGTCACCGCCTTGCTGTCGGCAGTCCACCCGATGAAGTCGCCGCCGATCCGGGTGAGCCGCCGTGCCGGGAAAAGGGCCGAGCCGGGATCGGCGATATTGATGGCGAGTGGACGCTGCCCGGTTTTGGGGAGGTCAACCAGGTAGATGTAGTTGTTCACCAGGGCCACCACCCGCTGACTATCCGGCGCGATGATGATCTCATCGGCCACATTGGGCTCGGCCCCCGGGGCATTGATGGTGAACCCGGTCACCTTGATGTGCTGGATCCGGTCGGTGCCATCGAACCGCATGGAGACCAGGCCGTCGCCCGGATCGTAGATGTAGATCCGGCTGGGATCGCCCGAGAAATGGGGCCGGCCGCCGGGATTGACCGGAGACACCCTGGTGGGCACCCCACCCCTGGATGGGAGCCAGACCAGCTCGTACCCGGGACCGAAAGCCTCAGAGACCCGAGATTCACGGGGCCCTCGGAGCGCCACGATCCTGGAGCCGTCGGGCGACCAGGCGGGCCACTGATAGAAGGCCGGCTCGGGTGTCAGCCGCCTGGATCCGCCTTTGCCGTCGGCGCTGATCACCTCGATGGCGCCGCCCCGGTTGCCCCAGGTGATGTAAACGATGCTCTTGCCGTCGGGCGACCAGGAGGGATGCTGCTCGTGCACCGTGTCGCTGGTGAGACGCTTGGGCTTGCCGCCGGGATAGTCCATGACGTAGAGCCGGTCCAGCGCGCTCAGCACCAGCCGCTTCCCGTCGGGGGAGAGCGAGGCGTCGCGAACCTGGCGCAGCTCGATATCGCCGGTGTCGACCGGAGTGTCGAAGTGGACCAGCGGCGCCAGTTCCAGCTTTACGCTGGCGGTGAATGGCACCGGGGCCGACTCCCCGGTCGCCACATCGACCTTCCAGATCTTCCCGTCCCAGGTTGTCAGCAGCGATTTGCTGTCGGGAGTGAAGGAAGAGCCCGGCATCAGGTCGCGGGTGTAGCGCGATTCCTGGTCGTCCCGCTGCACCGGGATCTTGAGCCAGCGTTCATCGCCATTGCGGAGGTCGCGGACCCGGAGACCAGTCTGGGCATCGTGCCGGACTCCGTAGACCAGCCAGTTGCCGTCGGGAGAGAGCACCGGCCGCAAGGCGCTGCCGTAGATATCGGTCTGAGGGAAGATGCGGCCGGTTTCCCGGTCGAAGATCGCCAGTTGCCACTGACTGAGATCGATGTTGTAGCCGAATCCGCCCCGCTTCCGGGAATACCAGATGTAGCGGCCGTCCTTGCCGAAGGCCGCACCCAGGCTGTTGATGTTGTTGCCCCGACCCTGACCCTGGGCTCCGTTGCCCTTGTCGTCCTTGGTGAGACTCAGACCGGGCCCGCCATCCTTGTGGAAGAGCCAGAGGGCATAGCTGCTGCCGAGCGGTGCGTTGGTCCGCGAGGCCACGATATAGTTGCCGTCCGGGGTCCACTCGGGTGAGGCGTAGAGATTGTTCTCGCCCTTGGTGACCGACTTGGTCCGGCTGCCATCGGCCTCCATCACCCAGACATTCTCCCCGCCGTCGCGATCGCTCAGGAAAACGATCTGCTTGCCATTGGGTGACCAGCGAGGCTGGGAATCGAAAGCCCGCCCGGTGGTGATCGCGGTGGCCCGGCCTCCGGCGATCGGCAGGGTGTACAGATCGCCCATCAACTCGAAGACGATAGTGCGCCCATCGGGTGAAACGTCCAGCGAAAGCCAGGTGCCTTCACTGGTTTCGTATTCGATGGTGCGGGTGGTGGCAAGGGGAAGACTGTCGAGCTTCTTCTTACCGGTGTCGGACGCGACAAGGGTCAGCAGGGCCAGCGCGCTGGCGAGTAGCATCGGTACTCCCGAATGAGGATATGGTGCAGGGAAGGCGTCAGATCGTAATGGAAATGCGGTCTGCGGGGGAGGGGCCCGACATCTTACTTCAGTCCAGACCGCCAAGATTGAAAATGGTACGGAAGGCCCGGAATACCTCCCGGAAGTCTTCGTAGCGGGCCGCAACAGTCCGGGGGCCGGTGCGGGAAATGCCAGGAGCCATTCCGGCGTGATCGGCCTGCACCGTACTCACGAAGTCCACTTCGATGGTAATCGGCGGTTGCAGCACGAAACGCTTGGCCCGCGCGACGCCATGTCGCTTGGTGTCTTCCACCACCTCTCGCATCGAATCGCGGATCAGGGCTCGAGCAGTTTCCGGTGAAAGGTGCCGGGCCGCGTGGCGGCTCACTGCTTCCTTGACTGCGATGGTCTGGACCCGATCACCCAGCAGCGCGCGCGCTTCCAGTCCCACCGATTTGTCGCCGGTCACCAGCGCGACCGGCACGCCGAAGGCTCCCGCCAGTGCGGCGTTGATTCCCAGCTCACCAACCGAGGTTCCGTTGAGCCGGACGTCGAGGATCCGGTCGGTGTAGGTATGATCGAGGATAGCGTTCTGGGTACCGGCCTTGGCATGATAGCCGATGAAGCAGGCCAGATCCCATCCGGCTTCGATCCCCTCCATCATGGACCAGGTCTTGGGTCCCCCCGACAGCAGTTCCGCCCCCTCATGCAGCTCCTCGGCCAGGAGATTCCGCATGGTCCAGTGGCTGTCGTTGACCAGGATCCGAGTGGCTCCCCCGGCCAGGGCACCTTCGATCGCGGCATTGGCTTCCAGGGTCATGAGCCGACGGAAGCGGCCGTATTCAGCGGCGCAGCGCGGATCGATCGGGTTGGTTTGATCCTCGTGGACCACCCCGGCGACGCCTTCCATGTCGATGCTGAGATAGACTCGCATTGGGACGCTGGGCTGAGAGCTGATAGCTAAGAGCTAAAGTGTGACAGTCGGGGTCGGGAGGCGCTAACAGTACGTCCGAAACTCTTTGGGCGACAGACCCTTAGCTCTCAGCTCTTAGCTCTCAGCCCTTGGGTCCTTGACGCTACGACGCCCATCGTACATATTACGATCACCATCGTACTTGAACCGGAGATGCCGTGTCCGCACCAAACGCTGCACCTACCCCCGCCGAACTGCAGGTCTTGCGCATCCTTTGGGGGAAGGGTCCGAGCACGGTACGGGACGTTCACGAGGCGCTGTATAGCGGTACCGACACTGCCTATACGACCACGCTCAAGTTGATGCAGAACCTGCACGCCAAGGGGCTGGTCGAGCGGGACGAGGCTCAACGGCAGCATGTCTATTCGGCGGTCGCAAAGGAAGACGACACGCTGCAGGGTGTCCTTCGGGGCTTGATTGATCGCGCCTTCGATGGATCGGCGGCGGCGCTGGCCATGCATGCTCTCGAGGCCAAACCGGCCTCCAGGGAGGAGCTGGCCGATCTCAAGGAACTGATCAAACGGCTGGAACGTCAGGGCAACAAATGATTGGGCTGCGAGAGGTGGATCCAGAGATGGGGCGCTACCTGGCCCATTCCCTGTGGCAGGGAGTGGTGCTGTTGCTTGCCTATCTGGGCATCAGGCGCTGGCTGACCAGCGCCAGACCGGAAGTGCGCTGCCGAGTTGCCGGGTGGAGTGTGGTGCTGTTGGCCCTGCTGCCGTTGCTCAACCGATTGGTGATGACGATCGCCGGTCAGCCCTCCGCGGCCGGTCTCTCCTCGAACGTCCCGGTGGGACTGATCCCGGTTCCCGGGCCGGTGCTGCAGTTGCTGCAGCGCCATCTCACTTTCACCCTGTCGCAGATCATCGTTCTGGTCTGGGCGATCGGAGTGCTGTTCTCGCTGCTCCGGACGCTGGCTGGCGTGTGGCGGCTCAACCGGTTGCTTGGCCGGGCCGGAAGGCCGATGTCCCTTCCTTTCATGGAAGCGCTGGGTCTTCGGACCGGTCTTCCGGTTCCCGAGGTCCGGGAGTGGGCTGGAGCCAGCGCCCCGTTCGTGGCCGGATGGCTTCGCCCGGTCATCGTACTGCCGGTCGGTCTCAGCCGGCTGCTGAGCGCCGGTGAACTCGAGGCGGTACTGCTGCACGAACTGGCCCACGTGAAGCGCAACGATGTCCGGAACAATCTCGGGCTTCGGGTGATCGGCTCGCTGGCCTGGTACCAGCTTCCCCTCTGGAAGTTGATGAACGATCTGGCGCGCGACCGGGAGCATTGCTGTGATGAGCTGGCGATCCAGACCATGGGCAAGAGTCTGCCGCTGGCACGGGCCCTCATAACGTTGGAAGAGCGGCGGAGCGGACAACCCCGTCTGGCCATGGCCGGGACCGGTGGCGACTTCAGTGGACGGGTCCGCCGGATCGTGGCGGGAGAATCGGGGCCTCGAGCGCTTCCGCGCGGTAGCGCAGCCGTAATCACCATTCTGTTCGCGGTGACCGGCTCAACTCTGCTTACCGCCGCCTCGGCTGAGGGCCAGTTGGCCGCCTGGGCCGAGAATCTCCACGCCAACATCAAGGCCAACGATCCCGGCGGTCGGTTTACCGTAGAGATGATCGGGCGCCGCCTGATCTCCGCGACTATCGACGGTCAGGTGATCCCGGCCGATCGCATCGTACAGCGGGGCGAACAGGTGCAGATGCTGGATGCTCACGGTCGCCCGCAGCTGGTGCTCGAGGTTCCTGCCCCCGGCAGAATCCACTGGAGTCCAAGACCTCCCCGCAGTCCCTGACCCTTTACTAACCGGAGCTCCCATGTATCCGCTGCGACTTCAAAGCTCGCGGCGCAGGCTCGGCCTCGGCCTGGTCCTGGCCCTCAGTGTGTCTGGAAGAGTCTTTGCCCAGTCGGCCGACACTACCGGCGCGGCGCAGGGTCTCAGCGACTACCTCGCCGCGGCAACCCAGGATGGCGGCAAGCTGTGGAATCATTCACTGCTGGGGCCGCTCATTCTGGTCGACCCCCAAACCCGGACGGCCTTCGCGACTCAGCAGCCTCCCGGTGGCGAGTTCCGTCAGGTTAACGGACTCTGGGCCGGAAAAATCCCCGACGGGATTCCGACCGCCAATTTTGCGCTCAACTGGGCCGGCACTCGCTGGGCCATGGTGCTGCTGCCGTTGCCCAGAGACCGGTTCATCAGGCTGCAGTTGCTGCTGCACGAATCGTTTCACGGAATCCAGGAGGCGATCGGGCTCTCGGTGCTCGATCGGCTCAATCCGCACCTGGATGAGCGGGATGGCCGCTACTGGCTGCGACTGGAGTTGCGGGCGCTGGCCGCCGCGCTGGGAGCCAAGGGCGGATCGAGAAAGGAGGCCACCCGCGATGCGCTGTTGTTCCGTGCCATGCGGCTGGCGGAATACCCCGGGGCCGATTCGCTGGAGAACTCGCTCGAGGTGGCGGAGGGATTGGCGGAATACACCGGGACCCGGCTGGCACTCGACTACCTGAAGCTGCCCCAATCGCGGGCGGCCGAGCTGTCGGCCGAGTTTGAGAAACGGAAGACCTACGTGCGAGCTTTGGGTTATGGCACTGGACCGGGGCTGGGGCTATTGCTGGATGACTACGCGCCGGGGTGGCGGGCTCGAGTAGCGAAGGAAGGAGTTGCTCCTCAGCTGGTCGCGGCGCTCCGGTTCAAAGCGCCCGCCGATGGGAACGCGGCCACCCGCGTCGCGTCCCGCTACGACGCCGAGGTCCTGGCTCGTGCCGAGGACGATCGGGCGGTGCAGCGAGGGCGGATGCTGGCCGACTACCGGGCCCGGTTGATCGATGGGCCGGTGCTGGTGCTGAAACAACGGGGTCTGCAGCGAGCCTTTAATCCCAACAACCTGATGGCGATGGGTGCGGACGGGACGATCTATCCGACCGGGAGCTTCAGCTCGGAGTGGGGGAAGCTTGAGGTGGATAGTGGAGGTGCCCTGGTCGCGCTGGACTTCAATACGGTCAGACTGGAAGCGCCCGCCGCGACTACTGGAACTGAGATTCGTGGAAATGGTTGGATCCTGACGCTAAACGACGGATGGAGCCTGGTACCGGGTGACAGGACCGGGGATTGGCAAACGGCAAGAAAGTAGGGAGTGTGTCGTCCCGAACGAAGTGAGGGATTGGGAAACAGCAAGAAAGTCGGGAGTGTGTCGTCCCGAACGAAGTGAGGGACCTCAAACCATTCGAATTTGAGATCCCTCGCTACGCTCGGGACGACATCGTTCACCGTTCCCCTTGCCGCCTTGCCGCCTTGCCGCCTCGCCGCCCTTTCGCCCCTACACCAGCAGGACGCCCCGCATCATCGTAATCGCCTTCCCGCCCAGCAGCACCCGGTCGCCCTCAACGGTGACGTGGACCGTTCCACCTCGTGCCGAGGCTTGATAACCGATCATCGAGTCTCGGCCGAAGCGGGGACGCCAGTAGGGAGCCAGGCCGCAGTGGGCCGAGCCGGTGACCGGATCCTCGGGAACGCCCGCGGCGGGAGCGAAGAAGCGGGAAACGAAATCGTAGGGCCTCCCTTTATCGGCGACGCTGGTGACGATCGCGCCGCGAACCGGGAGCTGACCCAGCACACCATGGTCGGGAGAGAGGGCACGGAGCTCACTCTCGCTTTCGACCTCGATCAGGTAATCGTACTCGTTCTGGCCCACCCAGCGAGGCTTGGGGATGCCGAGGGAAGGCAACAGCGTTGCAGGCGGGGAGATTTCCTTCGCTGGACGAGCCGGAAAGTCGAGCCGGATCCGCTCGCCATCCGGCGTAGCAGTGAGCAGGCCGCTCATGGTGTGGAACCGGGCGATCTCCCCCGGTTTGAGATGTCCCTGCTGCCAGAGCACATGGGCGCTGGCGAGGGTCGCGTGACCGCAGAGTGCCACTTCCACCGCTGGAGTAAACCAGCGGAGGCCGAAGCCATCTTCCATCGGGTGGAGAAAGGCGGTTTCCGCCAGGTTCATCTCCCGGGCAACCAGCTTCATCCACGCTTCGGTAGCTGGAGCGGCGAGTATGCAGACACCGGCAGGGTTACCGCTGAAGGCTTGATCGGCGAAGGCGTCGACCACAGTGATCGGCTGGGGCATTGCACCACACTACCCAGTCCGGTTGGTCGGGGCAACCACCGCCGGCTAGGCGGATTCGGCGTTCTTGCTTTGCTGCTGTTTGCGGAGTTCGGCGAGCAGGGGGACCAGGTGGCGTTCCAGCCGGTCGAACGACTTGGCCAGGTCCAAAGGCTTGAGCAGGTAATCAAGGATCTGGAGATCCTTCAATTGCATCAGGGTCTCAGTGTCTTTACCGGACGAGGACACGATCACCGGTATGCTGCCGAAGGTGGCGTGGTCCCGGATCTTGCGAATCAGGGTAACCCCGTCCATACCGGGCATGGAGAGATCGACGATCATCATGCCGGGAATGATGTCCCCGAGCATGCTCCAGGCCGCGTCGCCGCTCTCCGCTTCCCGGAGATCGAGTTCGGGAAAGCGGGATAGCAGCCGCTTCATTACCCGGCGGCTGACCTGATCATCATCCACAATCAGAACGATCACAGCGCTGGTCCGGGCTCGATGGGTCCCCGAGGCAAGAGACGGCGAACCTGGCCGGTCAGCTCTGCGAGATCATACGGTTTGGGGAGGTAGGCATCCGGCGCGGGAGCGTCCCGCGGTGGAGTACTGTCTTCCTGGTTGTAGCCGCTGGTGAGGATGACCGGGAGCCAGGGGTCACGACGCTTGAGTTCAACCAGGACATCCCAGCCGGACATTCCCGGCATCTTGACGTCAAGCACCACAAGATCGCAGCGTGACTGGGGCTGGCTCTGTATCCCCAGGGCAACCAGGCCGGCGCGGGCTTCAATGACGGTATAACCGCAGAGTCCCAGCGCCTGCCGCAGCGGACGACGCACCGACGCTTCGTCATCGACCAGGAGAATGGTGCCCCGGCCGCTGCCCGGTTCGATGGCCCGGGCCGGGACCTGACTGGCGGCGGGCTCCAGGGTGCGGGGCAGATAGATCTGAAAAAGACTGCCGGCACCCGGTGCGCTCTCGACCGTGATGCCGCCTTCGTGCTGGCTCAGCACCGCGTACGCGGTCGCCAAGCCAAGACCGGAGCCACGCCCGGCTTCCTTGGTCGTAAAGAAGGGCTCGAAGATACGGGGCAGCACGTCGGGTGAGATGCCCCGGCCGGTATCGCGTACTTCGACCCGGACATACTCCCGCGCCGCCATGGCATCGGGTGCGCCGAAGGCGCCGGCGGTGGCCCGAGCGGTGGCGAGGGTGAGCACCCCGCCGTCGGGCATTGCCTCGATGGCGTTGTGCCCCAGACTGACCATGAGATCGGTGAGCTGTTCCAGATCGGCCCGGATCCGCCAGTCGCCATGCTCCATCCGGGTCACCAGGGAGATCCGGGGGTCGAGATCGCGACCCAGCACTTGAACCGTTTCTTCGATCACCCGGGAAGGATCAATAGGGCGGCGGATGCCGGGAGAGGGCCGGGCAAAGTTGAGCAGCCGGCGGACCAGTCGGGCGGCGCCGCGGGTCGCCTCTTTCACTTCCATCAGCTCGCGGGGCGGGACCCGGTCCTGGGAGATGATCCGCAGTCGGGCCGCTTCGATGCTGCCGCTGATTGCCGCGAGGGCGTTGTTGAAGTCGTTGGCGATGCCGGCCGCCAGGGTGGCGACCGCCGACATCTTGGCCGATTCCTGCCGCTGGGTCACTTCGAATTCGCGGGCACCCGTCAGAACGATCTGTACCACCCAGCGGCCCGGCGCGCCGGCGCCGGTGATCGGGGCGGCCGAAACGTCGCAGCCGAATTCCTGACTATCGAGGGTACGGCCCCGGCAACCAACCCACCGTTCGCCGGCCTCGAGCCGGCCGCTGCGCAGCAGCGAGCCCAGACCGGAATTGTCAGGCAGGGAGATCAGCCGGTCGAGCGGAACCGAGCGCAACGACTCGGCGCCCCGGCCAAACAGCTGTTCCGCCGCCGGATTGCTGTCCCGCACCAGACCCAGCGGGTCGAGCACCAGCACCGGATCGGGCAGGGCGATCAGGACCAGTCGATCCCCCGCCGAGGTGGCGGTCGAATCCATGGAAGGCATCGGGTAAGGATCGAGCCTCAGGTCGGTGAGAATCGGCGGGCGCAAAGGAACCATAAATCAGGCCGTGGCTCGCCGAGCCTCGGAAGTCGCTTCATCGGCAGGGCAAAGGGATCGCAACACGCGTACCAGCTCGCCGAGATCGTAGGGCTTCTGGAGCGAAGGGCAGCCGCTCTCGGCCAGGAAGCGCTGGGTTTCATCCCGCAGCATATCACCGCTGGTGAATACCACCCGGCCGGCCATCTGGGGGAACTCGGTTTGGATCCGTTGGTAGAACTGCTCGCCGGAACAACCGGGCATTCGAAGATCGGAAATGACCACGTCGAAGGTGCCTGCCTGCAGCGCATGCAGCGCCTGCTGCGCTCCGGGAACATCGGTCACCTGGAAACCGCAGCGGCGCAGCAGCCGGCTTACACTCCGGCGGATACCCACCTCGTCGTCGACCAGCAATACCCGGAGCAGTCGGGCGACCGGCTCCGGCTGCCCCCCGCCGATTTCGGTGGGGACGGTTCCGGAATCTTCGGGGGCGTTCGCCGGTGCGGTCATCCGGTCGCACGCCGCCAGTGAGGGGAGCACCAGGCGGAAGCGGGCACCACCGGTCTCCGCCGTTTCCACCGCGATGGTGCCACCATGGGCTTCCATGATTCCGGCCGAGATCGAGAGTCCCAGGCCGGTGCCCTTGCCGGCGGGCTTGGTGGTATAGAACGGCCGGAAGATGGCGGTGTGCAGGCTGTCCGGGATGCCGGGTCCATCGTCTTCGACGGTAAGCACGATCCGATCGGGGCCGTCGGGCGCGAGGGTGATCCGTACCGTGCCGTAGCCCTTGCCCGCGGTGATCGCCTGCTGTGCATTGACGATCAGGTTGAGCAGGACCTGCTGCAGCTGATTCGCGTCGCCCCGCATGCGGCTCCACAGGGGGAAGCCTTCGAGGGGATCGAACCAGGGCGACTGAAGCGTGATGTTGTTGAGCTTGAGGTGATGCCGGGACAGCGCGACGGTCCGCCGCACCACGTCCGCCAGCGAACAGATGCACCATTCGGGCGGATGATGCCGGGCCGAGGCCAGCAAACCGTGGACGATTTCTCCGGCCCGCCGCGCCTCGGTCAGAATCAGCTCGAGGTCTTCCCGCAACTGACGCAACGGCACTCCCTGGTTTACCAGATCGGGAGTAGTCAGCGGGGGCCCGGCAGCACCCGGTTTGGGCCAGAAGGCGAGGATGGCCTGGGCACTCGCGACGATGGTCGCGAGCGGATTGCTCAGTTCATGGGCGACCGACGAGGCCATCTGCCCGATGACGGCCAGCTTGTCTCGCTGGATGGTATCGAGAAGAGTGGGATCGGCAGACCCCAGGGCCTCATCGGCCGGGCGCGGGACTGGCTGGCTGGGGAGTCCCATTGCGGGCACCCTTGAAGGCCTCATCGATCATGCTCTGATCGGCCACGGTCCGCTGCATCGTTGCGTCGGGATTATAGGCCAGGTGGGATGAGCCCTCGGAAACCACCACCCGGGTGAGCTGCTCGCGGCCCGACGACGCCGTGGCAGGATCGAACAAGGCGGCGATGGCACCGACCCGCATCTCAAGGTCGACCAGGGCCTGAGCCACGCCCTGCAGCTGCTGGGCGGTGATATCCTGGAACTGCAGATGATTGTAGAGCGCGCTGACCTGGTCCCGAAGCAGCTGGAAGCTCTCGGCCGAAGCCGCCCCGTTGGACTGCTGTTCCAGGGAGTTGACCAGCTCGATCGAACGATCCAGACCGTTCATCAGTTCCAGGGTGGCCGACTCGGTGGTAGTGGTCACATTGGAGAGACGGTTCTTGGTATCCCGAATCCGGTCGACCGCATGCGCCTCGATGGCCTCGCGGGTCAGCCGGATTCCCCCCAGTACCTCGCTGATTTCCGCATGAGCCCGCAACAGAATCGCCGGCACCTCCGCCAGGTTGGGCCGGGCCGCGAGCAGGGTGACCAGCTGACGGACTACGCCCGAGCCCTTCCACTCCTCGCGGCGGCTCTCCAGCTCTTTGATCAGCTGGGCCACCAGCCCGAGGGTGGTCTCCAACTCGCCCGCGAGGGCTCTGACCTGGGTGGAGTCCATGTCCAGTTCCGGTTCAGGCTCAGGCGGAGCCGGACAGGGAGAGGATCTGGTCGATCTTCTCTTTCAGGACCTGGGGTGTGAAGGGCTTGAGGATATAGCTCGAGACCCCGGCTTCCACTGCCTGCATGATGTCTTCCTTGACACTGCGGGTCGTGACCATGAGGATCGGAGTCTTGGCGAACTGGGGGTTGCCTCGCAGGGATTTCACGAACTCGAGACCGCCCATCACCGGCATGTTCCAGTCAGTAATGACCAGTTCGATAGTGCCATCGCACTTGGTGAGGGCGTCGCTGCCGTCACCCGCCTCCACCACATTCTCGTAACCAATACTCTTGAGCGCGTTGACCACGATACGGCGCATCGTGGCAGAATCATCGACGACCAGGCACTTCATGTCCGCGCTCCGTCAGCTGCAGGGTTGGTTCAGGCCGGCCCGGTGCCGGTCAGATCATCCTTCACCCGCTGGGCAACCTTCTCGACCACCTGCGGGGTGTCGTAGTATCCGCTGGTCAGCCGCTTGAGGATCTCCTGCAGCCGTTCGGCCGAGAGTCCCGCCGGGCTGGCGCTACCCGCGCCGGCGGCATCCTTCGCCTGGGCCGAGAGCTGCACCTTGTCGCTGTCTCCCTCACCACTCCGTACTTCGCTCGACGGCCGCTTGACCTCCTGCGACTGCCGGGCTGACTGGTTAGCGCCCGACTGATCGATGCGCCCGCCGTTGGGAGGATTGACGCCGCCAGACTTCAGTGGATCGATTGCCATGGTTCCCTCTATTCCTTCCTAAGATTCGGTCGAATGCCGACCGGACTTGAAGTTCCTTATCGAGTTCGCGCGTTGCTTACTTCCCCTGAGCCTTGAAGGCCAGTTCGCGCAGCTGACGGAAGTCCAGCTGCAGCCGGGGAGCATCGGAGCCGTCCGCCGCTGCCAGCTGCCTGGCCTGATCCGACACCGTCACCGCGTCCCGCGGCGTTTCCCGGCTGGAAGCTGCCGGAGCCGACTCCCCGGCCGGCCGGCGGGCCTGGCTGGGAACCGCTTCGATCGTATGTAACTGCACAGGTTGCACCGACATCGTGACCTCCCCCGTGAAATACCATCTCTGCAAGTCAGTATCGTCCGGGGGCGGCAAAACTTGAGGGAAGGAATCGCCGGTTTCGGGTCCCGCCCGGCAGCGGGGTGAAGCGGGCATGAAGCCGCTCAGGAAGGCAAAGGCTTGTCCGAATTCCGGTCACTTTGGACCTACAACCCACGACCCACGACCTACAACCTACTACCCACTACCCACGACCTCACTTCACCGAATCGCCAGCCCGGTCGGAGGCACCTCCGAGACCATGGTCGCCGCCTGCTCCCAGGCGCCGTGAAGCTCGGACACCATCTGGGTCAACCGCTCCAGTCGCTTGAGGTCCAGGGTCCGGTCCACCGCGACGGTCTCATCCATCATCCACATATAGAGCCGGGCCAGATTGGGAGCGATCTCGCCACCCAGTTCGAAGTCGAGCGTGCAGAGCAGTTCGGCCAGGATCTCGCGGGCCCGGGTGAGCATCCGGCTGCGCTGTTCGATGTCGCGCTCTTCGATCCGCCGGCCGGCCACTCGCAGACTGGCGATCACCTGGCCGTAGAGAAACACCACTCGCCGCGCGGGTGACATGGAGTTCACGTCGTTCTGCTGATAGCGGGCAGTAGCGGCGTAGCTCACAAACAACCTCCCAAGCAAGGATCTGGCTGTTCCTGCACTGGGTTTAGTATCGGCAGAAAGTTGGGAACCCAAGAGGGTTGCCGCTTAGCCCCGTCGGTCGAACACCGGAGTATCGGAAGGGGCCCCGGTAAAGCGGCGGCGTTGCTGAATCCGGCCCTGCAATTCCGCCAGGTCACGCATCACCCGCAGCTGTTCGCTGGTGAGCGACTCGGCGAGTCGATCGCAGGCGCCCCGGATCTGTTCCAGCTGTTGCTGCGATTCGTGGCTGCCCTCGTCGCGCAGCTCCCGGGCGGCATGATCGATTCGTTCCAGCGCATCTTCCATCGAGTCATGGGCTCCGGCCCGGGCCAGGTCGGCCACCGCGCTGAACAGCCGGTCCTGCTCGTGCCGGCTGCTCAAGTCGATCGGGCGGGCGGCAGGTCGCCGGGGCATCATCACTTGTTGCTGTTGTTGTTAGCGTTCAGCATCGCGGTGATGCTGCTGGAGCTGTTCTGCAGCTTGGCGATCGCCGTTTCCATCGCGGCGTACTGCTTGAGCAGGCTCTCCCGCCGCCGATCCAGCCGGGCATCGATCTGGAGGGCCCGGTCTTCCAGCTTGGTGTTCTGCTGGTTGAGCGAATTCTTGCGAACGTCGAGGGTGCCGATATTGGCATCGAGCCAGCCGTCCAACGAGCGCTGCATCAACGCGCCCATGCCGAGGGTCACCGAGGTACTGCCCAGCGCGCCGATGTCGGTTCCGCTGTAGCTGATGGTGAGCCCTTCTACCACGCTCCCGGTTGCTCCCACCAGAGTCCGACCGGTCCCGGTGGCCGCGTTGCCACCGATGGTTCCCTGCACATCGAGCCCGTGCAGGGTGCCGGCGGCGGCACCAAGCTGGGCGGTCCCATCGGCCCCACCGGCGCTGTAGGCCACGGTAAACCCGGGGGAGCTACCGTACTGGTTGGATGCGATCTGCAGCTGGCCACCCACGTTGGTGGCATTCAGGTCCAGAATCGGCCGGCCTGCGGTGGTGATAGCGCCGGCTCCGAAGCTGAGTGAGCCGCCCCCTTCGTTGTTGGCCGTAATGCTGAGGGCGAGGGAAGAATTGCGGGCCAGGTTGTCCTGCACCTGGATCTGGCCGTTCACCACGCTCACCGTGGCCGAGGTGCCATAACCGTTCTGAATCCGGCGCACCAGGTCACCGATGGTCTGGCTGCCCGGGTCGGTCACCGTGAAGGTATCGCTGAAGGTCGACCCGTCGGGCCGGGTGGCGGTGATCGAAATCGTCTGCTGGGCTGCTATGCCGAAGCTGCCGCCGCCGGCTGCCCGCAAATCGGAGAACTTGCTGGCCGCGGTCATCGGTACCGTGCCGCCGGCGTCGCCATAGATGATCGTCTGAGTCGCCACCACCTGCTTGGCCGATGCGGCAAAGGCGTTGGTCAGCGCGGTGGAGATGTCGCTGGTGGTCATCCCATTGGTCAGCTGGATGCTGGCGGTGGCCCCGGTGACCGTGTCGGTCACGGTCATGGTGTCGGCGGTGCCATCATCGACATAGGTGCCGCTGAAACCGGTGCCCAGCAGGCGGGCCGTGGTCGCCGCCTGGGTGATGTTGACCGCATAGGTGCCGCCTTCGGTCTTGGCGCCGGAGCTGACGTAGCTCACCCGGGGATCGGTGGCGCTGCCCCGCTGGCTGAACAGGGTGCGCACATCCTCCAGCCTGGTCTTGAAGGCGGTGTCGAACTTGGAAGTGTCGAGGGTGAGCTTGCCGTCCTTGCCGATGCTCACGCCGGCCATGGCCGCGGTCGAGAGATCGGCGGAGGCCCCGTTGATGCTGTTGAGCAGCTGACGGGAAAGAGTGGCCGACACGGTCTTGAGCAGCTGGTCGCCGAACAGCACCGGGGCGGTCTTACCCGCGGCCGGCGGGGTCTGCTGGGTCTTGACGAAGTCGACCAGCTTGTTCCACGAGTCGACAAAGGCCTGCATCGAGGCCCGGGCGGCATCGACCGAGCGTTCGATGGTCAGGGTGGTAATCGCGCCGTTTTCCTGGGCCACCAGATTGAGGGTCACGCCCTGGATCGCATCGGTAACGGTGTTGCTGCTCCGGCTCATGGCCACGCCGTCGACCGAGAAGGCCGAGTCGGCCCCGGCGACCAGCACGGCGCTCTGCTGAATGACGTTACTGCCATCGGTGAGGCCGAGCGCCTGGGGCGCTCCGCCGGAAACGTTGGCGATGGTCATCCCAGCCTGCCCGGTGGCATCACTGGTGAGGACCAGCCGATAGTGGGTGGCGTCCACCTGGAGGATCGAGGCGGAGACCTTGCTTGCGGTGGGGCCGGTATTGGCCGCGTTGAGCTTGTCACGCAGGGTGGTGAGGGTATCGCTCCCATCCACGCTGATGGTGGCTCCGTTGACCGTAAAGCTGCCGGCCGCGAGACCCAGCGCCGTGGTCGGCGTGGCGCTCGAGGTACTGCCCAGCTTCTGCGACCGGGCCAGGCTGGTCACCTGGATCTGATAATTCCCGACCGCGGCGTTGATGTTACCGGTGGCGCTGACCAGCGCGCGGGTGCCGCTCACAACTCCCACCGAGGCACCGATCGCATCGAAGGCGCTGCCGCTCTTGAGATCCTTGACCGCGGTCTGCACCGTGGCCAGCAGCGACCGATAGGTATCGAGCGCGGTGACCTGGTCCTTGTTGCCCTGTTGCTTGGCCCGCAGCGCGTTGGCCGGTGCGCTTTCATTGGTGATGATCTGGTCGATCAGCGAGCGGTAATCCACTCCGCTGATCAGACCCGAGACCGCCCCCGCCGGAGTCGTTGCCATAATCTCTCCTGTTCCCGCCCTTTCAAGACGAGTCCCTCGGTGGCCGGTAGGTTGGCCCCCGAGGGTGCTCGCATCAGTTCACGTTGAACCAGCCGCTGACTACTGGAGCAGCTTCAGCACCGACTGCGGCATCTGGTTCGCCTGCGCCAGCATCGCCGTACCGGCCTGCTGCAGGATCTGGTTCTTGGTGAAGACCGTCATTTCGTACGCCATGTCGGCGTCGCGAATCACGGACTCCGCCGCCTGGGTGTTCTGCACCAGGTTGGCCACGTTGGTCGAGGCGTAGTCGATACGCGACTGGGCCGCACCGACGGTACCGATCGCAGTGCCGACCTTGGCAAGGGCCGCGTCGATCCGGGACAGCGCAGTCTGCGCGTTGGTCGCGGAGGTCAGCGCAGTGGCCAGGTTGAAGGCGCCACCGTTGTTCAGGTCGAGACCGGTCGTCTGCTGAGTACGCAGGTCGATACCGTTGACCGACACGAGGTCGGACGAGCCGTAGTTACCGCTGGAGCTCACCATGAACGAGCCGCTGGCCGCCGCGGTGACAACCACGGTCAGGCCGTTCAGGCCGGCCGCACCGGCCCAGCCCGCGTTGCCGTCCACAGTGATACCGAAGTTCGAGAAGACCACGCTGGAACGCGCAGTCGCGCTGATGCCGGTCACGATCTGCGCCACGCTGTCGGACGCGCGGGTCAGGGTGGCGGCGGCGGCGCCGGACGCGAAGGTGTAGGTACCGACCGAGGAGCCGTTGAGCTTGATGTCCGCCACGTTACCGGCCGCAGTGGTCCACGCGGTCGAGTTGGTCTTGTCCAGACCAGAGCCGAACCCGCCGTTGGTGAGCGCGGTTCCGTTGTAGGTGGTGGTGGCAGCGATACGGTCGATTTCCGAAACCAGCGAGTCGAACTCGGCCTGCAGCTTCGGGGCTTCCTGGCCGATGTTGGCCGAGTTGGCCTGCGAAGCCAGTTCCTTCATACGGTCGAGAATCGTCGCCACGGTGTTGAGCGCGCCGTCAGCCACCTGCAACATCGAGTTGGCCTGGCTGGCGTTCCGCTGGGACTGCATCAGCGAGCGGACGTCAGAACGGAGCTTGTTCGCGATGGCGAGACCGGCCGCATCGTCTGCCGAACGATTGATCCGGAAGCCGCTGGACAGCTTCGTGATCGACTTCTCCAACAACGAGGACGTTGCAGTGAGGTTCTTGTACGCGTTGTTGGCGGCAGCGTTGGTCTGAATGCGGGACATCTGGAAGTCTCCTGGACCTGCAATATCGGAGCGTCCCTGCTCCGCCCTGCGGTAGAACGACCCTGAGTGGTCGTTGAGAGGGTTATCGGAGAAAGGGGTGCAAACTTGAGTCGGAAGGGGGTCGGTTGTGCCGGGTTAGGGCTTGTGAGGTAGGTCATATGTGCCGGGGGCGGCTAGGCGGAAAGGCGGCGAGGCGGCTAGGCGGCTAGGCGGCTAGTGGTCCGGTCGAAGGCCAGAAATACGTTCCTAAACCATTGGTGCACATTCTGTTAAAACCACTTTACGCCTAGCCGCCTCGCCTCCTATACGCCCATGGCCCCCAGCTTGAGTTAGTGCCGCAGAACATTCCCCCCAGGCCGCCGGAACCGATGCCGACGCTCAATT
>CAZOES010000041.1:0-27446 GCA_964578865.1 uncultured Gemmatimonadaceae bacterium
GCTCGGTGCTGGTGACCGCGCCCGAGATTCTGTTCTTCTGGGTCGCGCGGATGGTGATGGCCGGCTGCCAGTTCATGGGCGATATCCCGTTTCACACGGTGTACCTCCACGGCACCGTGCGAGACACCCAGCATCGCAAGATGTCCAAGTCGCTGGGCAACGGCATCGACCCGATTGAAGTGGTGGAGAAGTACGGGGCCGACGCGTTGCGCTACACCGTGATCGCGGGGATGGCGGTGGGGACCGACGTGATCCTGGATCCTAACGATCTGGAGACCTCGTTCTCGCCGGGGCGGAATTTTGCCAACAAGCTGTGGAATGTGGGGCGGTTTATTCTCTCCAATCTTGCAGCTGGCCCCGGCAGTTCGGGCGATCCAGCGGGTCGCCCGCCCTCGGGGGCGGATAGCGCCGCCCGCGCCCTCCGCCCCCTCGCCGGCTCCTACTCCAACACCATTGCCCGCTCCGAGCTGGGCCTGGCCGACCGCTGGATCATCGCCCGCTGCGACGCCATGGTCCGTGAGGCCACCGCGAACTACGAGAAGTACCGTCTCAATGAAGCCGCCAGCTCGATCTATCACTTTATCTGGAGCGATCTGGCCGACTGGTACCTGGAGCAGATCAAGCCGCGACTCTACGGTACCCAACCCGGCGGCGACGTAGCCCGGGCGGTGGCCGCAAGAACCTTTGAGATCGCACTGCAACTGCTCCACCCCATCATGCCGTTCATCACCGATGCCCTCTGGCAGCGGCTTCCCGGCCGGGCGAAAGGAGCCACGGTCATGGTGCAGCCCTGGCCGAGGCCGGATCGTCGCGCGGCCGACGCCGCCGCCGAACGGGACTTCGCCCTGGTACAGGAGGTGGTCAGCGCGGTGCGCCAGATCCGGGCCGAATACGGAGTCGAGCCCGGCAAGCAGGTCGGTCTGCGGATTTCCCGCAAACACAGCGCCTTCACCGAAGAAGAAGGAACCATCGCCCGGTTGGCCAAGCTGGCTTCGGTGAGTTATGGCGACCCCCTCCCGGAACCCGGCGCCAATGCAGTCCTCAAGGACGGGACCTCGCTGTACATCGCGCTGGGCGACCTGGTCGACCTCAAGAAGGAATGCGAACGGCTCGGCGCCGAGCAGAACCGGCTCTCCGGTCTGCTCAATTCCCAGCGGGCCAAGTTGTCGAACCAGAACTTTGTGAGCCGGGCTCCCGCCGAGGTGGTGGCCAGGGAACGGGAGAAGCTGGCCTCGATGGAGCAGCAGATTCAGACCATCAGCGAGAAACGCAAACAACTGGGGTGCGGGTGATCTGCCGGCCGGTTCGACCGGGGCCCCGGTTCGGCGCCGGCGTTCTGCTGCTGATTCTCATTGCCTGCGCCAAGATGGGCCCGCCTCCCGGCGGTGCACCGGACAAGGTCGCGCCCAAACTCCTCGCCACCGTCCCCGAATCCACCGGGGTCTATCCCAACTGGAAATCCGACGTCGAATTCCGTTTCGACGAGATCGTCTCCGAGGGCGGCTCGCCCAACTGGGGACTCGGCACCGGCGATCTCGAAAAGCTGATCCTCCTTTCTCCCAGCAGCAAAGTTCCGGTGATCCACTGGAAACGCAGCCGGATCACGGTGCACCCCCGCGAAGGGTGGAAGCCGAACCGGGTTTACCGCATCGAGCTGTTACCGGGTCTGGTCGATCTCCGTCGTAACCGGATGGACACCACCGCGGTGCTCACCTTCAGCACCGGAGGGGCCCTCCCGATCGACACCTTGAAGGGGATCGCCATCGATTGGGTCAGCGGAAAGGTGGCTATCGGTGCGCTGGTCGAACTGATCCTCCAGCCTGACAGCCTGGTCTATCGCACCGTCACCGACAGTTCCGGGCGGTTCACCGTGGGGCCGCTCCCGACCGGCAACTACCTGGCCTTCGGGGTGATCGACCAGAATCACGATCTCCGGCGCGGGACCAGGGAGAGTTACGACTCGGCGGTGGTGACCGGCACCAGGAAGGTCCCCCCGCTCTGGATGATCCCGCGCGACACCCTGGGCCCGAGAATTACTCAGGTGAATCCGGTCGACAGCCTGAGCGCGACCATCACCTTCGGCGGGCCGCTCGACCCCTACCAGAAGCTCGACAAAACCATGGTGAGCCTGCGGCGGCAGAGCGATTCCGTGGTGGTACCGTTTCGATCGGTCCTGCCGAAGGAACTCGACGATAGTCTGCAGCGCCGGGCCCAGGTGGTAGCCGATTCCCTGAGGATCGCCCGCGACACCACCATCCCAGATTCGCTCAAGCGGCCCAGGCCACCGGCTCGGCCCTCACCCGCCAAGGCTCCCCCGGGTCTCCGGGAAGTGAAGATAGATGTCGAGGCCGAATCGTTGCTGAAGAGCCGGCCCCGGCTGTCTCAGACCCTGGTGATCAGGAGCGACAGCAACTTTGTGCCGGAGGCGAAGTATCTGATCGAGATCACCGGCATTCGGAGCGCCGCCGGTGTCGCCGCCACCGCCAAGGGTGTACTGGCCATCCCCAAGAAGGTGGAGCTTCCCCCTGCCGACAGCACCAGTCTCAAGCCCGCCGGCGACAGCGGCGCAGTCAAGCCGGCAGTGACCCCGCCAGCTCCACTCAAGGGTCTCGACGCGGCCGACAGCGTCAAGATTCGGAGACAGCGCCGGAGCGGCAACGACACCACCCAGGTCAAACCCTCCTCGTGACCGACCCTCGCCGTCTATTGCCTTCGGTCGACCGACTCCTCAAGGAGCCGGAAATCGAGGCGCTGACGGCGATCGCACCCCGAAACGCAGTCCTCGCCGCGGTCCGCGAGGCGATCGACCACGCCCGCCGGGCCCGGTCCGGCCCGCCCGAGGACTGGGCCGGTGATGTCCGCGAGCGACTGCTGGAGAACACCGCCCGATCGTTACGCCCGGTGATCAATGCCACCGGCGTAGTCCTTCACACCAACTTGGGCCGGGCCCCGCTGGCAGCGGCCGCTCTCACCGCGATTCGGGAGATCGCCGAGGGGTACAGTGCGCTGGAGTACGATCTGGCCTCGGGAATTCGGGGACATCGGGGTGATCATTGTCGCGGCTTACTGGCGGAACTGACCGGAGCTGAAGACGCCCTGGTCGTCAATAACGCGGCCGGCGCGTTGGTACTCGCGCTCAACGCCACAGCAGCGGATGGCCAAGTCGTCATTTCCCGGGGCGAGCTGATCGAAATCGGAGGCTCCTTCCGGATCCCCGAAATCCTGGAAAAGAGCGGAGCCCGCCTGGTAGAGGTCGGCACCACCAACCGGACCCATCTGGACGACTACCGCAACGCAGTCGATCCGAGCTCAGTGATCCTCACCGTCCATCGCTCCAACTTCGAGCAGCGCGGCTTCGTCACCACCCCCAGTCCGTCTGACCTGGCCGAGCTGGCGCACGCGGCGGGTATTTCCTATCTCTACGACGTGGGCAGCGGGCTTTTGGCCGACCTTGCCGCCCAGGGCCTGACCGGCGAGCCACGAGTCCAGGACGGAGTCGCCGCCGGTGCCGATCTGGTGCTTTTCTCGGGAGACAAGTTGCTGGGGGGACCTCAAGCCGGCTGCCTGGTTGGCCGGAGTGAGTTGGTGGCCCGCTGTCGCAAGAACCCGTTCGCCCGGGCATTGCGGGCCGACAAATTCACGCTGGCCGCGCTCGAAACCACTCTTGGGCTTTACCGCGATCCTGCTGCGGCCATCCGGGAGATCCCCGTTCTCGCCATGCTGACGGTTCCGCCGGCCGAACTGCGCAGTCGGGCCGTCGCGTTACTGGCGTTTCTGCCCGAGCGGCTCCAGCCGGAGTTGCTCGATGGTGAGTCAGCAGTTGGAGGAGGTTCCTTTCCCGCGGTCACCCTGCCGACCACGCTGGTTGCGCTGTCCGGCGGCAAGCTGGGAGCCAATGGACTCGCGGTGCGGCTCAGGCTGGGCGATCCGCCGATCGTCGCCCGGGTCGAGGCCGATCGGGTCCTGCTGGACCCGCGGACCATTCCGGTCGAGAAGTTCGCCGTGATTGGCGTCGCCCTCCGAACCGCCCTCGAGACCGACTAGCCCCCAAAAAAGCGAAGCGGGCGAAACGGATTCACCGTCTCACCCGCCTCGACTGCTCTGATCGCCGACGTTAGTGGGTAAACACCGCCACAGTATCGTCCGGCACGCCACTGGCCACTCCGATGAAGCTCCCGGTAAAGAGCTGAGGAGGCGCTCCCACCCGCCCAATCGTCACCACCCAGTCGGTCTTGGCCACGCCACAGTCGGACCAGTAATCCAGCACCACGGTATAGGTGCCGGGGATCGCCCGCCCCACCGGCCACACCACGTTTTCGTTGCTGATGTAGGCAGCTGGCTGACCATCGACGCTGGTCTTGGTACAGGCCGCATTGGCGTCCAGGTCGAGGGTACCACCGCTCTGGGCGTTCTTATGACCGAAGTAGATGGTTTCGCCGTTGGGATCGGTAACGTGAAGGTCCACATCCGCCGAGTCGGTCCAGGCCACGCTGATCTGGATGTCGCCGGTACCAACCCGGAGCATGCGAACCGCCTGAGTGGCGTAGGCTCCAACCGAGGCTCCGTTGGCAACCGCGTAGTTGAAGCTGAAAATCCCTTTGTAGGTATCAGGATTGGCAGTGACGACGATGTTCTCGCTGCCAACGCCGGCCGGGAGAGTCAGCTCGTAGTAGTCAGTCAGGCCGGCGACTGAAACGATCACCTTGTTGAAGGACGCCGATCCCGTCACACCCTGCTGGCTGCTTCCGCCATTGATCATGATGGCGTTGGCGGACACCGTAGCTGTCGGGCCGCCATTGTCACCTGGCGCGTCGCCTTCTACGAAGACGGCTTGGACATTCCCCGAGCCATCGGTAACCCCGGAGATGATCGACCCGATGCTGACATTCGAATCTTCCTTAAGTGCGGAACTGCAGCCTTGCAGGGCAGAAATCGCAACCACTGCTATGGCAAGATTCCGCCTGGTCCAGAGCTGTCCCATGGTCCTATCCCCTAGGTAAGTGTCCCTTACGTTCCACCAACCCTGAAGGCAATGGCCAGACCAAACGGGCCACTTTGTTCCGGCCCCTGTTTGCAATGTATCACCTAAGTTACATACCCCCATGAGCTTACACAATTGTGTCAGGAGTTCTAACCGGGGCGGACACAGTCAGCTCCCTGGCTGCACGCCCCTTCATCCACCGAGGGCTGCCCGCTAAGTTCTTGCGCCATGCCAATGAGGCTTGCCGTCTGCGGGTCAGGCCGGGGCAGCAACCTGGTGGCCCTGCTTAAAGCTCTGAAGGGATCAGACTTGGCCCAGGTCGTCCTGGTGTTGAGTAATCGGGCCGACGCACCGGCCCTGGAGCGGGCCCGGGAGTGGGGAGTCGCCGCCGAGTCGCTCAACAGCTACAAAGATGGGAGTGAATGGCTCCGGAGGCTCCAGGAGCATCGGGTCGATCTCGTGGTCCTTGCCGGGTATCTCAAGCTGGTTCCCGCTGATGTCATCAAGGCCTATCGGGGCCGGATGCTCAACATCCACCCCGCCCTGCTCCCCGCCTTCGGCGGTCCCGGGATGTACGGCCATCACGTCCATGAAGCGGTGCTCAAGAGCGGAGTAAGCCACTCCGGAGCCACCGTGCATCTGGTCGATGAGGAATACGATCGGGGGGCGGTCCTGGCCCAGGGCCAAGTGCCGGTCCTGCCGGGCGATACCCCTGACTCGCTGGCTTCCCGGGTCCTCGAAGTCGAACACCGGCTGTTGCCGGAAGTTGTGCTCCATGCTGCTCGAGTCGGCCGGCTGGTTCCACTCGGGCCCACCATGGAGTCTCCCGCATGAGGAGGTACTGAGTGCCCCGGGCGTTGATTTCGGTGAGCGATAAGCGGGGCATCGTCCCCTTTGCCCAGGGCCTGGTTGAGTTAGGCTGGGACCTCATCTCCACCGGCGGGACTTACGCCGCCCTTCGAGCTGGCGGGGTCCCGGCGACCGCGGTCGAAGCCGTCACCGGCTTCCCTGAGATTCTGGATGGCCGGGTCAAGACGCTGCACCCCGCGATTCACGCCGCCCTGCTGGCCCGCCGCGAAGTTCCCGAGCACATGGCAGCCCTGACCGCCCGAAACATCGTCCCAATCGACCTCCTCGCCGTGAACCTGTATCCCTTCCGGGAGACGGTCGCCAAGCCGCACGTTTCGTTCGAGGATGCCATCGAGAATATCGATGTCGGGGGCCCGGCCATGCTCCGCTCCGCGGCCAAGAACCACGAATCAGTCGTCGTCATCTCCGACCCGACCGATTACCCCCGCATTCTCGAGCTGCTCCGGAGCGGCGGGGTCCCGGCCAACGAGCGCCAGGCCCTCGCCGCCAAAGTCTTCAGCCACACCGCCGACTACGATGGCGCCATTACCCGCTATCTCACCCCGCCTGAGGACGGGCTCCCCGACCGGATCCAGTTCGCTTTCGAGCGATTGATGCCGCTCCGGTATGGCGAGAACCCCACCCAGCGGGCCGGGCTCTACGTGGATGAAGAGCCCCGCGGTCTCCGCGACCTCAAGCAACGGCAGGGCAAAGAGCTCTCGTTCAATAACATTCTCGACCTCGACGCCGCCATGTGGGCCGCTTCCCTCTGGGCCACTCGGCCGGCCTGCGCCATCGTGAAGCACACCACCCCCTGCGGCCTCGCCGTCGCCGCCTCGGCGGCGGACGCGTTCACGAAGGCGCTGTCGACCGATCCCCAGTCAGCCTTCGGTGGCGTGGTTGCCTTCAATACCGTGGTCGATCGCAAGACCGCCGAGGCGATGGCGGAGCTGTTCCTCGAGGTGGTGGTGGCGCCGTCGTTCCACGACGAAGCGCTGCAGGTCCTGGCGGCACGAAAAAATCTCCGGGCCGTAGAGCTGCCGGTGAGCCGGGGTCATGGCGGGCTTGATCTCAAGCGGGTGCGAGGGGGAATCCTTCTGCAGGACCGGTTCTCACCCGAATCAGCCGATGGCGAGTGGAAGGTGGTTACTCAGCGCCAGCCCACCGAGAAGGAAGTGGTTGACCTCCGCTTTGCCTGGCTCGCCGTTGCCACCGTAAAGTCCAACGCGGTCCTGCTGGCCCGGGACGAGATGACCATCGGGATCGGCGCCGGGCAGATGAGCCGGGTGGACAGCTCCTTCATGGCGGTACACAAGGCCCGGCAGCAGGGACACGATCCCAGGGGGAGCGTCATGGCATCCGATGCATTCTTCCCCTTTGCGGACGGTGTGGAGGAGGCAGCGGCTGCGGGCGTCACCGCCATCGTGCAACCCGGCGGGTCGGTGCGCGACGCCGAAGTGATTGCGGCGGCCGACAAGCACGGACTCGCGATGGTGTTAACCGGAAAACGTCAATTCAGGCACTAGAACGTGAGACGTGAGAGGTGAGACGTGAGACGGTCTCCACTGACACTCGTCTCAATGTCTTCAACTCTCACGTCTTACGTCTAACGTCTCAGGTCTTACGAAACCAATGACTCCTCCTGCGTCGAACGGCCGCGAAGGCCCGCCGTACCTCTTTGCTGCGCTCACGGGCCTCATCGTATTAGGGATCTACCTCGCCACCCTGGCACCCACCACCGCGTTCTGGGATACCTCGGAGTACATCGCCGCGGCCAAGGTCCTGGGTATTCCCCACCCACCGGGGAACCCGCTCTTCGTGGTGCTGGCCCACGTCTGGGGCGCCATTCCGTTCGCCGCCGACTACGCCGTCCGGATCAATCTGTTCGCTGCCGTGACCAGCGCGGTCTCGGCCGCGCTCTGGTTCCTGGTGGCCGATCGCTGGATGCGCGACGTCATCCCGGTCCGCTGGGCCCGGCTGGCGGCGGCCTTCGCCGGCGTCCTGGTGAGCGCCACTGCATGGACCGTGTGGAACCAGTCGACCGTCAACGAGAAGGTCTACACTGTCTCCATGCTGAGTACCGCACTGGTGATGTGGCTGGGAGTGCACTGGGCCGACGATGAACCGGGCCAGCACCGCGACCGCTACCTGGTACTGATCGCCTACATCATAGCGCTGAGCTCGACCAACCATCTGATGGGTGTCCTGGCCGGACCGGCGGTAGCGATTTACGTCCTGCTGACCGATCCAGGGATGCTGCTCAAGCCCTGGGTGCTTTTCCTCGGGTATTTCCTCGCGCTGGGTGTCTCCGGGAAATGGACCGACATGGTGAGCGGCGAAGCGGCCAACAAGGCGCTGCTCTTCGGGATTCTGGTCGTGTTGATCGGCTACACCGCCTGGCGGGACCCGGGGGAATTCAAACGGCCGTTGCTCTGGCTCTCCCTGGCAGCGGTGGCGATCGGAGTATCACTCAACTACGTCTTCCTGCCCATCCGGGCGATGCAGTATCCCCCGATCAACGAAGGCGAGCCCACCAACTGGACTGCCCTTCTGGAAGTGCTCAACCGGGCCCAGTACGGCAAACCGCCCCTCACCTTCCGGCAGGCCGATCTGGTTTCCCAGATGGGCAACTACCTGCAGTACTTCGGCTGGCAGTTCGCCCGGGATTGGGGCGATGTGGCTGGTCGCATCGCGATGCTGTTGTTCAGCCTGATCGGAATCACCGGCGCCTTTGCCTTATGGCAGCGGGACCGGCGGGCCTTCTGGGCTTCGCTCACCCTGATGAGCACGGTCACCATCGCGCTGATTTTCTATCTGAACTTCAAGTGCGGCTACTCCTACGGGGTGGATCCCTCGCGCTGCCCGGTAGGCCGGGAAGTGCGCGAGCGGGACTACTTCTTCGTGGTGTCCTTCGCGGCCTTCGGACTCTGGATTGCGGTCGGGTTCGGGGAGCTGCTGAATGTGGTCGCCGATTTCTTCAAGGGGCGCACGGCCGACAAAGTCCGCTACGCCTACGCCTCACCCATCCTGGGCCTGGCCCTGGTTCCGATCTTTGCCAACCACGTGACGGCCACCCGGGCTCACGAAACCCTGGCCCGGGATTTCGCCCGGGATATGCTCGAATCGGTCGAACCGTACGGGGTCCTGATCACCGCGGGAGACAACGATACCTTCCCGCTCTGGTTTGCTCAGGAAGTGGAGGGAATCCGCCGGGACGTCACCCTGGCCAACCTCTCCCTGATGAACACCCGCTGGCACCTGCAGCAGCTCCGCCGGCGGGAGACCCCCGCGTTCGAGCCCGAGAAGGCCGCCTCGATCTGGAAAGACTTCAAGGCCGAACGTCCCACTACCCCGGCCCTGACGCTCTCGGAGAAGGAAATCAACGAGATGCCCGAGGCCCAGATCGTTCCCCGCAACTCGGGCGTAAAGCTGGGTGAGGTCCAGGTGGCCTTTGGCCACGACACCTTGCTGCTCTCCGATCTGATGTCGGTGTTTCTGATCCGGGACAATCTCGGCAAGCGGCCGATCTACTTCGCCTGGAGCGATGCCGACTTCCCCGACCGCACCCTGGGACTTTCGACCTACATGCTGACCCAGGGCATGGTTCGGAAACTCAACCCCACCAGCTTCGATCCCAGCAAGCCGCCCCCACCCGGCATTGCGCTCAACCGGGGACTGGGCTGGGTCGATATGAACCGAACCCGGGACCTGCTCTTCAAGGTCTACAAGTACGACGCGGCCAGCCGCTCCCGGCCGCGGGGCTGGGTCGACCGCCCCTCCCAGTCGATCCTGTCGCTCTACAGCGTGGTCTACGGTCTGGTGGGCCCCTCCTTCCAGGCTGCCGGCGACAGCGCCCTGGCCGTCAAGGCCGATTCGATCGCCCAGGCGGTCGATGCCAACGCCAAGGATCGAGCCGAGTAAGCCAGGTCACACTCCCCGCCCGGGGCCTCCGGGCGGGGACTTTTTGACCTCCCCCCGCAAAGTTCGTAACTTTCGGCTGTACCCCCGTCCCATCTCTGTAGGCAATTGATTCAGACGCGCCCGGCCTGCGTGCACTCGCGGTGGGCGACAGCCACGGGATCACTCATGGGTCACGCCGCCGAGCCGCGCTCCCGACGAGTCCTTCTGAAAGGCCTGCTGGTCGCTTTGGCGATTGGCGGGCTCGCCTGTTCTGATAGTTCGGACATCGGGCCCGGTGGGGTGGTCGCGGTGCGGATCACCCCGGATACCCTGCACGTGATCCTGGGCCGAACCGCCACAGCCCAGGCGTTCCCGCTGGATGCGAACAGCGCCTTTCTGCCCCGGAAGTCGATCCGCTGGTCTACTGCCGACGGCAACATCGCAACGGTGAATGACAGCGGAGTAGTGACCGGCGCGGCGCTGGGCACCACCCAGATTACCGCACGGGCCTCGGGAATTGACGGCACCGGTGTGGTGGTCGTCGACCCAGTTCCATCGATGACCTTCCTGCCCGACACCGCGCGGCTGGCCGGAATCGCCGGCAGCGCCACCCCGGCGACCGGTGACGATACGGTGAGCAATGCCGGCGGAGGCGTAGTTACCGGTCTGACGCTGGACTCGATCACCTATCTCACCGCGCCCGGTGCATGGCTCCAGGGCACTCTGGGCGCCACCGCAGCCCCTGCACCAGTCGATCTGGTTGCCACTCCCACCAGCCTGAGCCTGGGCCGCCATGTGGCCCTGGTGTGGTTCACTTCGCCGACCGCGACGCCCACCACCGGAGCAATGCCGGTGGTCCTGACCCTCACACCGGATAACCCGACCAACCTTACCCTGGTAGGCGGGAACGGGCAGACCGCCACGGTCAACACTGCCGTCGCCGTGGCACCCTCTGTTCGGGTGACCGACCAGTTCAACAACCCGGTGGCGGGAGTGTCCGTCGACTTCGCTGTGACCGGGGGTGGAGGATCGGTGGTGGGTGGGAATGCCACGACCAATGCCAGCGGTATTGCCGCTGTCACCAGCTGGACCTTGGGGACCGGTGCCGGCGCCAATACCCTTTCGGCCACGTCTGCCGGTCTCGCGGGTAGCCCGGTTGGATTCACCGCCACCGGTACACCCGGAGCAGCGAGCCAGTTGGTCATCGAGGCGGGCGATAACCAGGCCGCGATCTCGGGTCAGAGCGTGTCGTTGCCGCCCTCGGTTCGGGCCGCCGATCAGTTCAGCAACGGCGTGGCGGGGGTGAATGTCACCTTCGCGGTGACTGGTGGTGGCGGGTCCATCACCGGGGCGAACCAGGTCACCAATGCCGGCGGAGTTGCCCAGGTGGGCAGCTGGACCCTGGGTCCGAGCGCCGGTCCCAACTCGTTGTCGGCCACCTCCGCCGGACTCACCGGTTCTCCAGTCACGATCACTGCGACCGGCAACCCGGGCAACGCCACGACGATCGCCCTCTCCAGCGGTAACGGCCAGTCGGCGACCGTAGCGACCGCGCTGGCGAACCCGTATGTCGTCCTGGTGACCGATATCAACGGCAACCCGGTGCAGGGTGTCACGGTCGGCTGGACCGCGACCAGCGGCGGCGGCAGCATGAACCCCGCCTCCTCGCTGACCGACGTGAATGGGCTGGCCTCGTCGAATCGCACCCTGGGTGGAACGGCCGGGACTCAGAACGCCACGGCAACGGTGGCCGGACTGACCGGCTCTCCCGTGGTGTTCAGCGCCACCGGCACCCCTGGAACCGCCACTCAGATTCTGGTGAACGGCGGTAACAACCAGAGCGCCACGGTGAACACTGCGGTGGTCACCGATCCGTCAGCGCTGGCCCGGGACGCATTCGCCAACCCGGTGCCGGGGGTCGCGGTGACCTTTACTATCACATCTGGCGGCGGCGTGGTTAACTGCGGAGCCGGCAACACCACCGCATGCAGCGTAAACACCAATGCCTCCGGCGTCGCCACGGTGACTTCCTGGACCCTGGGAACTGCAGCCGGAACCAACACTATGTCGGCAACCCGGGCCGGCGCCACAGGAACCAGCTTCACCGCCACCGGCACCGCAGGTGCGGTCGCGTTCGTGACGATTACTGGAGGTAACTCCCAGACTGCCAGACCCGGTACCGCGGTCACGACCGATCCCTCGGTTCTGGTGCGAGACGCGTTCCTCAATCCGGTGCCCAGTGCAACGGTCACCTTCGCGATCGCCGGCGGTAACGGGGTGGTCAACTGCGGGGCGGGCAACACCACCAGCTGCAACATCATTTCGAACGGATCAGGGAACGCGACGGTGGCCAGCTGGACCATGGGCAGCACCGGCCTGCCTACCGTTTCGGCGCCTTCACTAGGCCGCTACACCAACAGCCTGAACGCCACATCCAACGGGGTGACGGCCAGCTTCACCGGATTCGGAGCGTGGACTTTCCTCGCCGACATTCAGCCGCTTCTGCGGACCCGGGCCCTGGGCGGATTTGGCTGCGATGATTGCCACACCATCAGCGCCTACGCCAATATCGTGAATGTGACCACCAGCTGCGGCGGAACCAGCCGCTACATCGCGCCCAGCTCGCTGGCCAACAGTCTGGTGTACCAGAAGGTGATCCCCGGCGGTGCCGATTGCACCGGCGGCAGCCGTATGCCGGTCGACGGATTGGGGTTCATGCCCCAGACGGCCTACGACAAGATCCGCGACTGGATCCTGAACGGGGCCCCTTAGGGGCTAGGCGGCTAGGCGGGTAGGCGGGTAGGCGGGTAGGCGGGTAGGCGGGTAGGCCGAAGCTACGGCACAGTAACGACCGTCAAGCCGTCCACCCCGCCAGCGGTGGCCACGACATGGGTCTTGCCGCTCGCCACACCGCGCACCAGGCCAATGCTGTCGACCGTGGCCACCGCCGAATTCTCGGTGGTCCAGATGATTCGCTTGTTGGGAAGCAGGGCGCTGTCGGCATCGATGGGAAAGGCGAAGACCGACACCGTATCTCCCGCCGCTACAGCCACACTCTCCGGCTCCATGCGCACATAGAGCACCTTCTCCGGGCCAATCTCCGATTGGTCGGTGCAGCGGAGCATCGAGATGGTGAAAAGAGTGAGACCGGCGAGCCGAACTAACGGACGGACCAACCGCATGGCTAGTTATTAGGCGATTGGTTGTTGATCCAGTCGCGGATGATGTTGACCTGAGTAGTCGAGATCGACCCGGCAGTAGGCATCTGACTGCCGCGGCACGGCACTGCAGTGGTGATCTTCTGAAACAGGAAGCTGGTCCCGGTGACGTTGATGTTACTGGCATCGACGTAGAAGCCGCAGGCCCCCGAGCTGACCCCCCGGATCGCATTGTAGGAATTGCCCGCATCCAATCGCGGCGAGAAGCCGCCGGCGCTGTGGCAGCCGGCGCAGACCGAGGTGAAGATCGGCTGCACGTCAGTTGCGAAAGACCAGCGGGCAAAGCCGTTGATCGTCAGGTTGGTGACACCTGGCGCGCTGGCGATGATGGTATTGATGTACTGGCCGGCAAAGGGCACCGCTGCGGTGGGCAAGCCGCTCGATCCGAAGATGAACTGGGTCAGCGGCGCGCTGCCGTTGCTGGTGGTGATGCTGCAGCTTGTGGTAGTCGCCCCGCTACCGCAGTTGATGGTCGACCCGCCGTTTCCTGCCGGCGTGGTGATCGTAAACGTCACGGTCACCGTGGCGTTGTTCACCTGATTGGCGAACTGGTCGAACAGACCCACATTCGGGTTGGTGCCCACCTGGGTACCAGGGCGGCCCAACTGGCTGCCGCCGGCGAGAAGCGCCAGGAAGTTGAGGGGCCCCGGGGTGCCGGTCGCATTGAAAGTGGCGTTGAATGCACCCAGGCTGGCGCCCAGCGAGTATCCCTGCGCCACCGTACCCATGGTCCAGCTGGTGACCGCGGCAACCCCGTTGACTCCGCTGGACGCGGCGCAACTGGTGGTGTTCCCCGGGCCGCAGTTCACCGCCCCGCCGGTTCCACCCACCGTGAATGTCACCGAGGCACCCGATACCGGATTACTGAACTGATCCCGCACGATCACCGACGGCGGCGTAGCTGCGGCGCTGTTCACCGTAACGCTCTGCCCATTGCCTGCATTGATCGCAATCGACGCCGGGGCGCCGGCATTTGCCGTCGCGGTGAATGCCACCGGTGAGCCGATGAGGCCAGCCACCGTCGCATTGGCCGTCTGGGTTCCGGCGACAGTGCCCAGGGTGCGGGTCGAGGAAGCCAGTCCGTTCACGTCAGTAGAAGACGAGCTTGGGTTCATGCTTCCGTTTCCGACCACCGACCAACCCACCGTCACACCCGAAACCGGGTTCCCATTGGTGTCGGTAACCCGGACCACGAAGGCGGTTCCCAATATGGTATTCACCGTGGCGGTCTGCCCGCCACCGGAAACAGCCGCGATGTTGGTCGCGTTGCCTGGATTGCCGGTGGCCAAGATGGTGACCGGAGATCCGGTGAGGCCGGCTGAAGTCGCGCTCAGCGAGTTGGGCCCGGCCGCTGAACCAAGGGTCCAGCTCCCCACCGTAGCAATGCCCGACGCATTGCTGGTCTGGGCCCCTCCGGTGATCGATCCGCCGCCGCTGGCGACCGCAAAGGTCACCGAGATCCCGGACACTCCATTGCCGAACTGGTCCGCCGTCTTCACCGAGGGCGCCACCGCCACTGAATTCCCGGCGATCGCCGCCTGATTGTTTCCGCCATTCAGCAACAGCTGCGAAGCTGGGCCCGCCGTACCGGTTGCCGTGAACGTGGCGGGGGAAGCCGGCAGGGTCGCTTCCGTGGCAGTAAGCGAGTTTGCCCCTGCGGTAGTCCCCAGGGTCCAGCTGCCCACCGTAGCCACTCCGCTGGCGTTGGTCGTCGCCAGAGCACCGGTCACCGAGCCACCGCCCGAGGCAACTGCGAAGGTCACCGTGGTCCCTGCCACGGGATTGTTGAATCCATCCCGGACCAGGACTGAGGGGTTCACTCCAACCGCCGTGTTCACGGTGCTGGTCTGGGCATTTCCGGCCTGGATTGTCAGACTGGCCGCCGCTCCGGCGACCGCGTCGACCGAGGCGGGCAGCGCCACCGGTGCCGGCAGATCGGGGGAGGACATCCACACCAGGGCGATGTGACGGCCCAGCGGCAAGCCACTGGGGTCGCTGGTCAGGTGGGCTGTGGCAGGAGTGGCTGCGCTGCTCAGAGTGGCCTGGAGCCACCCTGTCGGTGTGCCTACATAGGTGATCGAATCGATGGCGAGCCCGGTGATGCTGCCACCGCCTGAGTTGGTGACCGAGTCGTCAGAGGTGACGGGGGTGGGGCTGCCGGCCACGGCGTTGAGCCGGGCGGTATCGGGCGCGAAGTGCAGTGCCGGAGAGGGCTCTACTACTACGGTTCCGGTCCCGACGATGCTGCCTACTGTCGCGCTGATCTCAGTAGTACCTACTGCTACTCCGGTGATCACGCCTTTCGAATCCACTGTCGCGACGCCGGTATTGGCTGTGGACCAGTCGATCGTCTTGTCGGCGACAAAGGCGTGGTCGCCATCCAGCGGGAAGGCTGCGGCAGTATCCACCCGGCCCGCCACCACAAAGATGGTATCGGGGGTGATCCGGACCTCGACTACCCCGCCGGGTCCGATATCGGACGCATCGGAGCATGCCTCGATAACGAGGCCAGCTCCCAGCAGGGCGCCTGCCAGGAGGTAGCGGCGAAGACCGGCGAACTGCATTAGCAGTAGATCAGAAGTTGAACTCGAGTCCGGTAGTCCAGACCACGTTCGGCTGCAAACCGCCGCGGAGGAGGGGGATCAGAGCGTTCGTGACAATGGTTGGACCACCGGTGAGGAACTTGAAGCCGATCGAGGCGTTGGCCTTGTTGTCGCGCTTGCTGGGGATGTCGGTCGGATCAATCGTCCGGGTGAACGGAATGGTGAAGGTGACCGGGCCTGGCAGCTTGAGCTTGCTGTCGCCCACTTCCCACTCGGTCAGCACGTCGGCGGCGAAGGTAACCCATTCATTGAGGGCTTGATCGAAGCCCGCGTTTGCCAACACCGCGTTATTGGCCAGATCGCCGCCCCGCCAGAGATACCCAGCGTTTATATGGGGGCTGAACGCTCCATACTGGGCCGAGGCGATGGCCATGGCCCGGAAGGAGGTATGACCGGCGCCCAGCAGCTGTTCTTCATCGCCGGTGGCGAAACGGGCATCGCCCAGCACCGCCATCGCGAATGAGTTTTTGTTGGAGAGATTGATCTTGATACGGCCGGCGATATCACCGATGCCGGTAGCCGAGCCGAAGGTGGCGGTCGAAGCCCGCAGAATCGGGTCGGCCGAGGTGCCGCCGAAGAAGTGGAAGGCCGGCTCACCGAAAGGCACGATCTGGGCGGTACTGCGGCCCTGGAACGACGTGTGGACCAGCGGCGCGGCGACGCTGATATCGACCCGGTCCAACAGACCGTAGGTCACGAAGAACGAGGTCACCAGCAGGTCGACATACATCGACATGCGGAGATTGATGACGTCGTTTTCGAAGACCGGATCTCCCAAGCCTGGATTGCCGATGTCTTCATGGGTGAAATTCAGCTGGAGATTATCGATCGGAACGCCGCGGAGAGTCTTGAACCGGATGCCGCTGAGGTTGGCTCCCATCAGGAACCGGCCTCGGCCCATGGTCTGGGCCCGCTCGCCGAAGATCGGTCCAGCCGAGGAGGTTGCCTTGACCGGCACCCCGCCGACCAGCTTGAAGGTCACACCAGACGAGGTGGCGCTGACCGGGAAGTTGGAGGCGTTGGTGGCGATCGCGTCGGAAATGAACGAGATCACCGCGAAGTTGCCCGTGGCTGCGGCGGGGATGAAGTGGTTGCCGTGGCCGGTGCCCGCGTTGATCGAGCCGTCAAGACAGAGGGGCTCGCCGCAGTTACCGAATGTGAACAGGTCACCGATCTTATCGCGCAGCTTCTGGGCCTGGGCGGGGACCGAAACACACATGAGCCCAGCGAGCGCCAGCACGCTTCGACGAAGCATCACGCCTCCAGTTTTTACTTCGGGATGCAACTAGAGTAAGGCTGCCGGGAAGGAGCCGCAAGACGCGTAAGCGCTTGCGGCTACTCGATCGAGACCAAACGCCACCCGTTGGCGCCCTTTTCCAGGGTCGCGCTGCGGGGGAACGGATCCTCTGACTGGGGCTTGCCCTTGTCGTTGCGGATAATGGACGTTCCGCCCAACCGGGCCTGGGCCGAACCGCTGTTCACGGTGATATCGAGGTAGCGCCACTTGCTGGTATCCAGCACCCACTTCCGCTTGAACAGATCGCGATATCCTTCCTTCATGTTCCCCGGCATGTTGGGAAACACCGCCAGCGCCGCCTGCAGATCGCCGGCCGAAAGCGCCCGGGCGTACTCGCGCAGGGCCAATTCGACCACCGGCCGGTCATCTACCGGGGCCGCCGGGGGCGACGCAGTCGGCTGGGGGACTGCGGTCTGAATCGGCTGAGCCGGCGCCTGCTGGGTCTGGGCAGCGACCCGGGCCTTGGCAATCGAATCGGCTTCAGCCCTGATCCGCGCCTCGGCAACCACTCGGGCCCTGGCGGCATTCTCGGCATCACTGTAGGAACTGATGCCGTCGTTCAGGGAACTGACCGCCAGGCTCCAATCACCCTTGGCCGAGAGTCGCTCGGCGGTCCGGCGCAGATTGTCGCCGGTGGAAAGCTCCCGAGGAGTGGCGCCAGCACTCAGTGCCCGGCTTCGGGCGTCCCTATGCCGGTTGATCAGCTGGAGAAACTCCCGCCGGCCGGCCCGTGCCCCGGGCTGCTCAGCCGAAGGATTGCTAGCGGGTGCGGCGGCAGTGGTCGTCTCAGGAGCCGCCGCGACGGTCTGCGGCTCGGTACCCGGAGTTGTCTGGGCCGGAGCCGGATTGGAGGGCGCAGGCTGCTGCACCGCGGCTGTGGCCTGAGTATCGGGAGCTGGCGGCTGGGCCGTGGCCGCTGGAGTCGAAACGGGCTCGAGCTTTTCCGACTGCCAGGGTTTAGCCACCAGGAGGCCAATCGCTACGGCTCCTACCAAGCCCAGCCCAACGAACAGGGGTGCCTTGCTCTTTTGGGGCGCGCTGCCCATCACCACGGTCTGCTGAGGAGCGCGGGCAGCCCCGGTACGGGGCACCCCCGCGCCCGGAGTGGCCGGGCCCACCGGACGTCCTGCCGCAGGCTGGCCGGTACCAGGCCGGGTGCGCTTGGTCAGCGGCGCCGGACTCACCGGCGTGCTGTAGCGCTGCAGCATGGCGGTGTTCTCGCTCTTCTTGGCGATCTGCACCAGCTGGCTCCGCATGGTATCGTCGCTCTTGGCGGGTGGCTCGCCCATCGCGTCGACGGCGTCTTCCATGCTGCCCCACCGCTTGGCCGGATCCTTTTCCAGCATCCGCATCACGGTGTTGCGCAGTTCGGGCGGGCACTCCGGCCGAACCGTGCTGATGTCGGGCGGCGTGTCGTTGAAGTGGCCGTACATGATGGCCATCATCGAACCGCCGGAGAACGGCGGGCGTCCGGTGATCATCTCGTAGGCCACTACACCCAGCGAGTACTGGTCCGAGGCGCCGGTTACATCCTGGGCCATGCACTGTTCCGGGCTCATGTAGGTCGGGGTTCCGACCGTCATGCCCGTCATGGTGAGCCCTTCGGCCTGAGAGACCTTGGCGATACCGAAGTCGGTAACCACCGCCCAGCCCTCTTCATCGATCATGATGTTGGCCGGCTTGATATCGCGGTGGATAATGCCGCGGCGATGGGCGTAGCCGAACGCGCTGCCCACCTGCTGCAGGATCATCTGGACCATCGGAATCGGGAGCGGCCCCAGCTCCTTGAGCACCCCGTCGAGCGGCCGCCCCGCGATGAATTTCATCACGAAGTAGAGCAGGCGGTCGGTCTCTTTGACGGCGTAAACCGGAATGATGTGGGGGTGGCTGAGTGAGGCCGCAGTGCGGGCTTCCCGCTTGAACCGCTCGATCATGCCGGCGCCGGTGACCAGCGCGGGCGACATGACCTTGATGGCAACTTTGCGATCGAGCGCGAACTCGTGGGCCAGGTAAACCGCCGCCATACCGCCCCGGCCCAGCTCACCGAGAACCTCATAGTCTCCCAGGGTGGCCTGGCGGAGCCCGGCAAGCTGCTCCTCCCAAATGTCCCCAGCGGGAGCCCGCTGCTCCACCGCGGTCATGTGGGCGGTGGCCAGCGAAGCCTGCTCCCCGGAAACGTCGGTACCGCACACCGTGCAGAAGTGTGCGCCGGCGTTGACCTGCGAGCCGCAGCGTGAGCAGAACGACGGGGCGATCGGCTGGGTCACGTCGCTAGGTTCCTGGTTACCAGATTCTGGAGTTAAGGCTTGTCCAAACATAATAACGCAAAAACGCCTAAGGTTTCTCACCCCCTGTTCTTAGCCGGGGGCTGGAAACCGTTGTCATCGTAGTCGCGGCTCGTACCTCCACCGCCACGGTCGCCCGCTTCCCACCGGCGGAAGCTGCAATCCGGGCCGTTCCGAACCGAACCCCCCTTACCACGCCATCAGGCGATACACTGGCCACCTGCGGGTCGCTCGACAGCCATTCGACCCCGACTCCAGGCAGGGTGATCCCCTTGCCCCCCTGAACCGCCGCCTTCAGCAGCACCACGTCGCCCACTTTCAGGCTGACGGTGGCAGGGTCGATCCGGATGCCACTGACCGTGGCCGGGCTTACCCTGAGATCCAGCGAGGCAAGACCTGCGCCTATGGCAGCGCTGATTCTCGCCGTCCCAACCCCGGTCCCACGAATCAAGCCATCTGCTGAAATAGCAACGACTTTGGAGTCACTGGAGTGCCAGGTTACAACCCGTCCTGGGAGGTTGGTTCCCAGCCGGTCCAGGGCATGGGTCTCAAGCCTGACCTCCTCACCCACGCTGAGCGCCGAGATTCTGGGCAGGATGCGAACCGTCGCCACGTCTACCCGGGTCACCTGATACTGCACCTCGGCCTGCTGGTCTCCCAAAGTGGCGCGAACCCGAGCCGTTCCCGGACGGAGTGCGTTCAGTTCTCCCTCCTCGCTCACTCGCAGCACCGTCGGGTCACTGGATACCCAGGTTACCCCTGCGGCGTCATCATGGCTCCCGGTGCTGGTCTTCCAGATCGCCTGAAGCAGCACCACCTGCCCTGCGGCAAGCGCCCCGGCGGCCGGCAGGATCGCCAGAACCCCTTGGGCCGGCCGGATCTCCACGGCCACGTCCGCTACCTGCCCTTCCGACTCGGCCTGAATCCGGGCCAGACCGGGCGAAACCCCCAAGACCACACCCAGCTGGTCCACCACCGCCACAGAAGCATCGTGGCTGGTCCACCGCATAGATCGTCCGGGGAGGACCGCACCCGACAAATCCAGGGCCGCCGCTTGTAACACCCGGCGCTCCCCGGGTGCCCAGGCTGAAGGAGGTGGAGTCAGAACCACCTTGGCCACCGGTACTCGCGCAACCACCACCGGTAATTCGGCCGAGATTCCCTGGGATGTCACGATCACACTGCCCTGCCCCTCGGAAAGCCCGGTAATGACCCCACCGTCTGAAACAGATGCGATCTCGGGTGCCTGGGACCGCCAAGTCAGAGGGGCTCCTGCGACCGGAGTTCCCCGCGGATCGATGAGCACGCCATCGACTCGAACGCTCTCTCCGGTGGTGATGCGCGCGGCACCGGGAGCGAGCCGGATCTTGAGTTCACCACTGGTGGTTGGAGCGGCGGCGGCGGGACTGGTCGAAATGCTGGGACGAGGCAGAGGACTCACCGGCATCGAGGGAAGCCGGGGAATAACGGGCAGCTCCCGAGGAGCCGCCAGTTGCTTCAAGCGGGAGCGCACTGCGGGGTCGCCCAGCGGCTGGGCGGCCTCGGTCGACTCAATCAGCTCAGCAATAGTGGGCCAGCGATCTCCCGGAAGCTTTGCCAGCATCCGTTCGATTGCGGCGGCGAGCGGATAGGGACAGTCGTGGCAGAGCGGAATCAGGGGCGGAGGTGGATCAGAGACGTGGGCCAGCAGAACCGGCACTGCCTCCTCGTGGACAAAGGGCGGACGACCGGTGAGCAGCTCGAACGCCACGCAGCCCAGGGCATACTGATCCGTGGCCCCGGTAACCGGCTGCCCGGTGCACTGCTCCGGACTCATGTATGCCGGCGTGCCGATAGTCGACCCGGTACGGGTGAGGCTGCCTGCCTGGGTCACTTTGGCAATTCCGAAGTCAGCCACGATGGCCGAGCCGTCTTCGTCCAGCATGATGTTGGCGGGCTTGATGTCGCGGTGAACCACCCCGCGGGAATGAGCATGCTCGAGCGCGGCACCCACCTGGGCCAGGATCGACCGGACCAGATCCGGTCCCAGCGGACCTTCGGCGGCGAGCACCTGATCCAGGGAGCGGCCGGCCACGAACTTCATCACGAAATAGCGCAGATCGCCGGTGGTCCGTACGGCATAGATCGGGATGATGTTGGCATGGCTCAGTTGGGCCGACGTCCTCGCTTCGAGCAGAAAGCGATCGGCCATCCCCGCGGTGCTCTCGAGTCCCGGAATCATCACTTTGATCGCCACGTGGCGATGGAGGGCGAGATCGAGGGCCAGGTAGACCGCGGCCATCCCACCGCGGCCCAGCTCGTGGAGCACTTCGTATTCGCCGCGGGTAGCCGCGATCAGCTGATCGCGAAGCGGGTCGGTGACCGGATCAGGTGGGAGCGGCGGAGTCACCGGCGTCGGCTTGCCGCAGTGCATGCAAAAGCGGGCCTCCCCGGCGAGGGGGGCTCCGCAGCCGGCGCAGGGTTGGGGGAAGTCTGCCACGCCTTGAGTATCGGCGTGGGGCGGGCGGGAATAAGAAACGGAGCGGGAGGGATTCGAACCCCCGGAACCCTTGCGGGCTCTCCGGTTTTCAAGACCGGCGCATTAAACCACTCTGCCACCGCTCCAAGGGGCGCAAAGTTACGTCAGAGTCAGGGTTTACGGCAACTCGCCCGGTGGGAGATTCACCTTCTTCGCCGGCTGGTACCGAGTCAGGTAGTACAGGCCAACCAAGGCCGCGACATAGCCTGAAGCTGCGCCGACCCCGAGCGACCACCTCGGCCCAAACTGATCGGCTACCCAGCCCACAATCGGGGCCCCGATCGGTGTGGTCCCCAGTGCGATAGCCAGATAGATCGCCATTACCCTGCCCCGCATCAGCGGATCAGACCAGAGCTGTACCGCGCCGTTGGCGGTGGTGGTGAAGGTCTGGGCCGCGATACCCACCAGAAATAGCGCCACGCTGAACAGCGCATAACTCGGCATTAGCGCGGCGAGGGTGAGCCCGATGCCGAACATGCCGGCCCCTACGAGCAGGAACCCGAACCGCGGCCGATCTCGTCGGGCCGAGAGCAACGCACCAGTCACCGAGCCAAACGCCATCATGGAGGTTAGAAACCCGAACTGGCTGGCGCCGGAGTGAAAGACCGAAACCGCCATAGTCGAGATGAAGATCGGGAAGTTGATGCCGAAGGTCCCGATCAACAACAGCATCAGCAGAATGGACACCAGGTCGGGCCGGGCCCAGACATAGCGAAACCCCTCGGCCAGCCCGGCGCGCCCCGCCCGGCCTCCGATCCGGGGATGCAGTTCGCTCAGACGCAGGAGACTCAACGATCCCAGCACCGCCGCGAAGGAAGCGGCGTTGATCAGAAAGACCCACCCCGACCCCACCACCGCAATCAACACACCCGCAGCGGCCGGTCCGATCATGCGCGCCGCATTGAACGAGGTAGAGTTGAGGGCCACCGCGTTGGACAACAGATCTTCCCCCACCAGTTCCGAGACGAAGGTCTGCCGAGCCGGCGCGTCAAACGCGGCGACAGCCCCAAGCAAGAGGGCGAAGACGTAAACGTGCCAGAGGCGCACCACCCCGGTGACAGTCAGCAATCCCAGGCCCAGAGCCAGAAGGCCCATGGAGGCCTGGGTGACGAGAAGGATCTTCCGGCGGTCGAATCGGTCGGCGGCGAGGCCGGTGATCGGCAGGAGGAACAGCTGAGGACCAAACTGCAGTCCCATCACGATGCCAACAGCGGTGGCGTTGCGGTTGGTGAGTTCGGTGAGAACGATCCAGTCCTGGGCAGTGCGCTGCATCCAGGTACCGATGTTGCTGACCAGGGCTCCGGCGGCCCAGACCCGGTAGTTGCGACTGTTGAGTGAGCGAAAGGTCCCCTGCACGGGGACGAAACCTAGCAGATCCGCCGCTACCGAATGGGCTGATTGGCCTCGAAGTCGTAGAGGGTGGAGCGGCGGAGCCCATAGTATGCCAACCAATAACCCCGGAGCGCCTGGACGAAGGCGCCCAGGGCCTGATCTTTCTCGGACTGGGCGATGTAGAGATTGTCCACCGCAATCCGTCCCACCACGTAGCGATTGAGGGCCACATCGAAGCGCCGTCCAGCCACGGTATCTGCCTTGGCGGAGATGTCGAGAGTACGGCGAGCCTGGTCCAGCTGCAGCGCGGCGAAATGGGCATCCTGTGCCGTCTGGGCCAGTGCCTGGCGGTTCACATTCTGCACCTGCTCGCGATCAGCCTTCGCCGCCTGGATCGATTCGCCCCGCACACCCCACTGCACCAGGGGGATCTCAACGGAGAGGGAGAACTGTCTGGCCTCCTGCAGATCCTGATAGGCCAGCCGTGCCTGGTCGCCGGTGGCGTTGAAACCGTAGGCGGCCTGAATGGTGGCACCGAGCCCATTGTTGAGCCGAGCCTCGGTCACCCGGCGGTCAGCCTGGACCTCTGACAGCTCCACGCCGGTCACCGTGGCACGGTTGAGCAGCGCTTCCCGCTCGGCCACCATGGTGTCAGCCTGGAAATGGGGGACCTCCCCGGAGACGATGATCTCCAGCGGATCGCCCGGTGACATCCCCAGACCGAGTCGCAGGGCGGCCATGGCCCGCGAATAGTCGAGCCGGGCGGCGTCGGCCGCATTTCTGGCGCGTAACAGGGCCAGTTCGCTCTGCAGCAGGTCGTTCTCCCCGATCTTGCCGACTTCGAGCCGCCCCTTGTTCAGAGTGTAGAGTGTGTCGTTCACTGCCGCGTTGGTGGCGGTATTGGCCAGCGCGACCTTGGCGGCATACAAATCGAAAAAGAGGTTGGTGGTCTGGATCGCGATGTCTTCCCGGGCTTCGCGAAACTGTCGTTCGGCCAGTTCGGAGCGGACTGGCTGTTCCTTGCGGTCCCAGGCATTGAGGTTGGGTCGCAGAATCGGCTGGCGCAGCCCGAAAGTGACCGGCGCCGAGTTCCAGGTGGTGAAGCTGTTGCTGCCGGTACTTCTCAATCGGGCCACCGAGCTGGAAATGAAGAAATCTCCGCCGGTCAGCGGCAGGGTCTGGGACAGCGTCGCCGTCAGATCGGTGCTGAGCTGCTGCTGAGGGACGAAGACGTCGGTGCCGTCATCCCGGCTGGTCTTAATGATCGAGCGATTGTAGCTGGGCACCGTTCCGTTCAGCGACAACCTGGGTAATTGCCGGGAATAGAAAGCCCGGTTCCGATATCGTGAGGCATCACGAGCCGACTCGGCCGCGTGGGCATCGTAGCTGCGGGCCTGGGCAATCTCGATAGCTCTGGTGAGGGTCAGCGGTTCCTGGCCAGCCAGCGGGGCCGCACTGAGGCACAGGCCCAGCGCGAGTGTCACGCGGTGCAGCATGGAATCACTCGTAGCGGAGACAGGTGACCGGGTCCTGCCGGGCCGCACGATAGGCCGGCATGATCCCAAAGAGGACGCCGACCGCGAACGAGACTCCGAACGCGACCGCGACCGACGGATAGGAGACGATGGTGCGAACCCCGGCGGTATGCTCGATCACCGTGCTGAGCACGAAGCCGAGTACGATACCGATGGCGCCGCCGCTGATACTGATCAGTACCGCTTCACTGAGGAACTGCAGCAGAATTTCTTTCTGATTGGCGCCAACCGCGCGGCGCACTCCGATTTCGCGGGTCCGCTCCAGCACCGACGCCAGCATGATATTCATGATGCCGATGCCGCCCACGATCAGCGAGATCGAGGCGATGGCACCGAGCACAATGTTGAAGATGGTCTTGGTGCGTTGCTCCTGTTTAAGCAGCAACTCAGGCACCGTAATTTCGAAGTCGACCACCCCATTGTGCCGCCGCTCCAGCATCCGCCGGGTTATGTCGGCAACGCCGGGCACCAGGCTGGCCTGATTCACCCGCACGATGATGCGATCGAGCTGATTGAGATTGCTGCGTTCCTTGAGCTGCTCTTCGGTACCGGTCGGCTTGTCGTCATCGTCGCGGGAAGCGGCCACTTCGACATCGCGCTGGGTCACTCTCGACCGATCGCGAAAGCGGAGCAGCATCGTGTGTACCGGGACGTACACATCCATGCTGGCATCACGGATCCCCAGGCGCTGGGCAGTCTCGGTGCTGACCCGGCGGTCGCGCAGCACTCCAACCACCGTCAGCCAGATTTCACCTACCTTGATCCGCCGGCCGATCGGATCCTCAGTGGTAAAAAAGCGGGAGCTGACTCCCTGCCCGATGATCGCGACGGGAAATCCTTTTTCGACCTGATCGGGAGTGAACCAGCCGCCCCGGGCCAGCTCGAGGTTGGTGAGGCGGAAATAGGTGGTATCGACGCCGAGCACTTTGCCGGAGCGGCGATGCCCTTCCCGGGTCAAAACCGTATTGACCACGATCTCGGCGCTGGTGACATCGACGTTGGGAATGATCGTCGCGATCGCGCGGGCGTCGGAATAGGTGAGACCAGGGGTGTATTTCTTGACGTCCTTCTGGGTGTCGTCCTTGATCTGCTCGTCTTTCTGTATCACCAGAGGCGAGATCATCACGTTGTTCGAGCCCAGCAGCCTCATCTGTTCCAGTATCTCCTGCTCAGCCCCCTTCCCGATCGCCAGCATGGCAATCACGGAGGCAACCCCGAACAGGATGCCGAGTGAGGTCAGGCCGGCGCGCAGCCGGTTGTGCCGAACCGCCTCGGTAGCAATCCGGAGACTGAAGCCGCCGTGGGTGACCAGATCAGCCCAGCGGATCATCAGCTCTTCCGTCCGGCGGCTGGCTTGGCCGCGGCGGCGGGGTTCTTGGTCGAGGTCGCGGCCTTCTGGGAGTCGGCGTGGACCGGCAAGGGGGTGCCGGACGGGGCCGTGTCCCCGCCGGCCTTCACCCCAGCGGTTGAGCCGGGGAGTCGGAGCAGCACCATCCCGTCGTGATCGTGCGGGGGAGTGAGCATCACCCGATCATCGGCGGTTAGACCCTTGGTGACGATCACCTCGTCGTCGCTCATCGAGGAGGTCTCAATTTCCTGCTTGGTGGCCCGGCTGCCGGACTGCCGATACACGAATGGCACTCCGTTTTCGCTGTTAACAGCCTCGAGCGGGACGTAGAGCGCGTTGGCTTCCCGGCTGATCTCGATTGCATTGCCGGTGGTCATACCGGGACGAAGGGTGGTATCGGGCTGGTCGATCACCAGCTTCACTTCGAAAACTTTGGCGTCGGTATTGGGCCGCTGCTCACCGACATTGGCGACCGCGGTGACGGTCCCGGTGAGCTTCTTGGTCGGGTCGGAATCCAGCGAGATGTTGGCGTGCTGCCCCACGGCGACTTTCCGAACGTCGATCTCGTTCACGTAGGTAACCGACTCCATCTGGGTGAGATCCGGCAGGGTTGCCACCGTGGGATCCCAGGAGGAGACCTGCGAACCGGTAGTCCGCTTCTTTCCGTTCCAGTCCTTGTAGTAAATCACCATGCCAGGGGCCGGGGCCTTCACCGTGAAGCCCTGCATCACGTCGGCGACCACTTTCTGCTTGTTCTTCTGGCGATCGAGATCGGCTCCCACTTCCCGCATCTTGGCCTGGGCCTGCTCGGTCTTGGTGATGTAGTCCGACTTGGCCTGCGCCAGGGCCCGCTGGGCCTTTTCCAGGTCGATTTCCGCCTGACGCTTGATGGTGGGGGCCTCGTAAACCGCCTGTTCTTTAGCCAGCCGCTTCTCTTCCAGCCCCAGCTCCATGGTCCGGATCTCTTCCCGCGCCTTGGAGAGGTTGAGGGTGGAGTCGAGCATGGCCTGCTCGTAGACCGCCTCGGCCTTCTGCAGGGCCAGAGAAACCTCGGCCATCTTCGAAGCAATACCGGTTCGGTCCAGCTCGGCCACCACCTCGCCCTCTTTGACCACCGTGCCTTCGGCCACGATGGAGGCGATTTTCATCTGGTACATCTCGGCTTGCTGGGAGTTGGGCGGTACCGTGATCTGGACGAACTTCTTGGCTCGCAGCTCGCCGGAGGTGGTGACCGAGACGGCGAAGTCGCCATGTTTCACTCTGGCGAGAACCGGTGCCTCGGCGCTGCTGGTGTCGCGTGCCAGCAGCCAGGCGCCGGGAATGCCGACGGCAACTATTACCGCCGCAATGAGCCACCCACGACCACGGAGCGATGGCATTGAGGGGGGTCCTTATGCAATGGGATTGGAAAGGTCCGGCCAGACTTTAGTTAGGACGCCCCTAATGATAAAAAGGTTGCGTTAGGTCAGGGTAAAAAGCCGGCCGGAGCTTGACGAAATACGTCTCCTGTCGTAACATGTGTCCCACAATCGATCTACCGCTCCGTGGTGATTTGCCGCCTATTGCAGCCACGTTAAACA
>CAZOES010000042.1:0-27429 GCA_964578865.1 uncultured Gemmatimonadaceae bacterium
ACCACCATTCTCAGATCCAAAGTCTGATGTCCTGCCATTGGACGAGGGGCCAGCGGTCTACAAGCTAACTTAGCCTACAGCTTCCTAGAAGCGTTCCTCGTTCCTCGTTTCCCGTCTCCCGTCTCTCGTCTCACCCCACCGTCTCGAACGGGACGGCCTGCCCCATCCTCGGGTTCAGCTGCATCCGGGCGTCCTCCCGCTCGCGGGCATTCCGATAGATCGCGAACAGGGCCGACCCTGAGCCGGTCATCCGGCATAACAATGGATGGGTATTGGCGAGGGCCTCGAAGCCCTTCTTGAGCTCGGGATGGCGACCGAACAGCGCGAACTCGAAGTCGTTGCCGGCCAGGCGAGCCACGCTGCCCCAGGTGGAGAGTGCGTCGAGGTCGAGCGCGACCGCGCCACGCTTGGCATTGCCATGCCTGGTGCTGTCGACCTGGCGGTAGGCTTCCGGCGTGCTGATGCCGATCGGGGGAATCAGCAATAGACCCGCCGCCGACGGCAGCGGCGGGAGCCGGAGCAGCCGCTCCCCATGCCCCCAGCCCAGGGCCAGCGATCCGCCGCTCAAGAAAAACGGGATGTCGCTGCCGAGCCGAGTGGCGAATTGAAGCAACTCGTGGCGGGGCACCGCGTTGTTGACCAGCTGGTTAGTCAGGGTGAGTGCGGTGGCCGCGTCGCTGGAGCCGCCACCCAGGCCGGCTTTGATGGGGATCTTCTTCTTGAGTGTGAGATGAACGGCGCAGCTGTTGCCGGTGGCCTCGAGGACCATCGCGGCGGCACGAGTGGCGAGATTCTCGGCCTCGGGTCCGCAGTCAGCGCCCTCGACGGTCAGGGTGACTCCCCGTCCTTCCCGGCGCTCGGCGGTGAGTTCATCCGCCAGGTCGATCAGACAGAAGAGGGTTTCAATCCCGTGGTAGCCGTCGTCTTCTTTGGCGAGAACCCGCAGGAAGAGATTGAGCTTGGCCCGGGCAGGGAGGGTGACCGGAGGGGTCACATGCCCTCGCGTCGAAGGGCCCGAAGACCGACGCCGGTGCGGAAGACCGACCAGGCGCCCAGCAGCGTGATCGGAATGAAAGTGGTGACGTGATAGGTCAGCGCGTAGGCCAGCGCCTGGCTCTGGGGAATGTCGTAGAGAGCCAGCACCCCGATGATCGGCAGCTCGAAGGCGCCGACGTACCCGGGAGTCGAAGGGACCGCGATGCCGAACATGATCAGGCCCTGCATCAGGAGCGCACCCGAGAAATCAACATTATGAATGTCGAATGCTCCCAGCATCACGTAAAATGAAACCGCCGACACTCCCCATATGACAAAAGACCAGATCAGGACCCCTGCGACCCGCGCCGGTGAGCGAAGGGCCGAGAACCCGTGCCGGATTCCCTCGATCATCCCAATCAATTTGAAGGCGAGCTTGTCTGATGGTACCAGCTTCCGGATGGTCCGTTCCGCCGCCAGGGGAAACGCGACCACCGCGGCGGCGACCAGCAATCCAACCACCACCAGGGCTCCCGCCACGGTCACGATCTGCTGAACCCCGAACCCGGCGACTGCACTCTGGGGAAGGTGGGTGGTGAAGAGTCCAATGGCGAGAAGGGAAATCACGGTCATCGCGTCGAAGAGCCGTTCGACCGCAATGGAGGCGAGCACGGAGGTGAAGCGAGTCTCGGTGAGTCGCGCTGCCGCGTAGGTTCGCACCACTTCACCCATGCGCAGGGGCAGGGTGTTATTGGCCATGAACCCCATCGCGATCGAATGCCAGAGCGGTCCCATGCCGAGCTGGCGGCCGTCGTCGCCTTTGAGCAGGAGCTGCCAGCGGAAGATTCGCAAGGCGAAGGTCCCAGTAGCGAGGGCCACACCGATGACAATCGGCAGCAGCCGAGCGGTGCGCACGTACTCGAGAACCTGGTGAAATGCGACGTTCTTGAACGAGAAGTACAACAGCACGGCGGAGAGCGCGACCCCAATCAGAATCTGCCAGACAGGGGCGCGCCGCCCGGGAGCAGGGGCGGGGGCGGTCAAAGGATCAGTCTACGAGGGCGAGCTCGACCAGGTCGAGCAGTTCGTCCACCAGCGGCTGAATTGATGCGCCGGGCTGGGAATCGTCGAAGGCCAGGATCTCACGACGTACGGCATCGGCCCGCTCGAGGGCCCGGCGGCCGCGATAGCAGATATCGAAGATCTCGACCACCGGGGTCTCGGCGCTGGCCACCGCGGTAAGGGCCGGTGCAGCAATAACCGCGGCGACGGCCGCTGGTACGGCAACCACCGGCACCTCGGTGACGATCGCTTCGATCTCTTCGGCTGCTTCCGTCTCTTCGATCGTCTCGATGGGCACCACCGCAGGAGCCGGAGGTGTCGCGGACTTCCCGGAGACCAGTGCTTCGTAACGGGCATAGCTGGAGGCGAGGTCCCAGCCGTCGTCGACAGTGATGGTCGGGACCGTCGAGACGGTCGCGATACTTGGCGCGGCTGTTACCGGTTCGGTTTCCTCCAGTTCGTCCGGCGCCAGCGATTCGATCGGGACCACATCCGACTCGTCGTCGTAGGGCTCCGCAACCGGGGCTTCCACCACCGGCTCGGGCTCTTCCACCGGCACCTGAACCGCCGGGGCCACCGGGCTCATGGCCGCGTGCGGTACTGCACCGGCGGAGGTGGCGAGACCGTCGACTTCGGCAATCAGGGCTTCGAACGCCTGAATGAGGCTGGCGGGCTGAGTTACTTCGGTAAAGCCCCGCAGCCGAACACCGGCATCGCGGATCAGACCGGCGAATCGGCCCGGGTCACGCGCCGCCGCGCCCCGGGCTACTGCCGCGCGGGCGGCAACTCCAAAGGCATCCACGGCAACATCGAGCCCGGCCGGGAGACCACTCCCCAGAGTCTTGAGATCGCCGACCAGCACGTGGAGGCGGAGATCGCGTTGAGTAGCGGTGCTTGCCTCGGCGATTTCATCGGCAGCCTGACAGAGATGTTCGCCCCGGCTCACTACCGAGGCGGCACCCATGCTTCCGGCCATCGCGCCGCGGGGCGCGGTACCCCGTTGAATGATGCCGTTCTCGCCTTCGAAGAAGAGCGACTCGATCGGGACGGCCGGCTGTTCTTCGTCTTCCGATGCGAGCAACAGGGTGGCAAACCCGCGGAACTCGGAGGCCTCGAGGTCGGGCTTTCCTTTATCAGCGATATCCCGTGCCGCCCGGGACAAGGCCCGGGCCGCGGCTTCGAGCCGCTCGCCGCCATTGGACGGGGAAATCTCCAGCCGGCTGACGCCGACCAGAGTCCGTTCGATACCGTCGAGCACATCAGGCAGGGGAGGGAAGTCGCTCAAGGCGGCGAGACCGCGGAGCGGTTGCATCCGACGGAGCACGACCTGCAGGGTATCGGGGGATGCGGTGCCGGTCTGGAAAATCCGGGCGGCCTGATCGAGCACACTGCCCAGGGCGGCAGACTCCCGGGCCAGAAAGGCCCGAACTCCTGCTTCACTCGGCGGCGCCGCCGTCGCCGGTGCCGGCTTGGTGGTTGAGCCCGCCGCGCTCTCCAGCTGCAGGCCCAGTCGTTCGGCCCTGGCGCTGTCCTCCGGCGTCCAGCTGCGAACCCGCTCGACCAGGGTCCTGAGGGTATCGACCGCTTCCCGCACCATCGAGCCGAGCTCATTGTCCCAGCCGCGCCGGCCATCGCGGTAGGCCCGGACCAGCTGCTCCAGCCCACCGGCGCTTCGCGCGATTGGCTGCTGGTTGGCCATGAGTGCGCTGCCCCGGAGGGCCCGGGTGTAGCGCACCAGCTCGTCGGCACTGGGGGCGGTAGTGTTGCCCGAAAGATTGGCCAGACGATCGAGGTAGTCGCCTGCCTCAAGGACGAAGAAATCGTCGATGCCGAGCGGTTGGGTCATGCTCAAGTCTATGCAGGCCTTTGAGATCGGTCAATTCGGTCGGGCGCTTTTCACCAGCTTCAGCATGGTCTCGGTAGCTTCCTTCATCCCGGTCATCACGGCCCGGCTCACCACGCTGTGCCCGATGTTTAGCTCTTCGATGTCCTTGAGCGCTGCCATCGGCATCACATTTCGGTAGGTCAGGCCGTGGCCGGCGTGGACCGCGAGTCCCAGCGAGCGGGCATAGGCGGCAGCGTCGGCGACTTCGGCGAGCGCCGCATCCGCCTTGGGCCACGAATGGGCGTACCGTCCGGTGTGAAGCTCCACGGCGGGCACCCCAAGCGCCTTTGAGCGATCCATGCTGTCCCGGGTGGGGTCGACGAAGAGACTCACCCGAATCCCGCTTCCCGACAATCGCTCGATCACGTCATGGAGCCGGCCGACGTTGCGACTGAGATCCAGCCCCCCCTCGGTGGTGATCTCCTCCCGGCGTTCCGGAACCAGGGTGGCCTGGAAGGGCTTGAGCCGGCAGGCCAGTGCCACGATGTCCTCGCTGGTTGCGAGCTCCAGATTGAGCACGGTCTTCACCGACCGGGCCAGCCGTTCGATATCGTGATCCTGCATGTGGCGCCGGTCTTCCCGCAGATGAGCGGTGATGCCATCGGCGCCGGACTCCTCGCAGATCGCCGCGGCCGCAACCGGATCGGGTTCGTCGGTCCGCCGCGCCTGCCGGATGGTGGCTACGTGGTCGATGTTGATGTAGAGTCGCATCTCACTCATTGCCCGTTGCTGGAAGCCTCGTTTAACTTCCCCGCGAGTTCACTCCAGAGCGGAGGCACCCCCGTGACCCAGCGATGGTTTCCCTTCCTGCTTCTGGCGGTCGCGTGTGGTGGCGGCGGTAGTCAGCAGCCGGGGCCCAACGAGACCGCCACGACGCCCGATGCGGCCGTGCGAAGTTTCATGCAGGCGGTGGCCGACAGCAATATCACCCGGATGGGCCGCTACTGGGGGACCGGCAAAGGTCCCGCCTCCATCGTCAATCAGCCGGCCGATCACCAGCAACGCCTCACCGTCACTCAGTCGTTTCTGCGCGGTTCCGGCTTCCGGATCACCCGGATGGACCCGGTGGCCACTTCGCGCGACCGGATGACCGTCACGGTGGATCTCGACCGCAGGGATCCCAACGGCAACAGTTGCGTGAAGCAAGTGCCGTTCTCGGTGATCAACACCGCCAAGTACGGCTGGATCGTATCGGCGATCGACCTGAATCAGGCAGGGGCACCGGCCCGTCCCTGCAGCAGCCAGGCGTCCTGAGTCCTACTCCGTCAGCTCGATGAGAATGCCGGCGGTGCTCTTGGGGTGAAGGAAGGCGATCCGGTGGCCGCCGGCTCCGACCCGGGGCACCTGATCCACCAGCCGGTAGCCCGCTGCCGCGGCCGCGGCGAGGGCCCGATCCAGATCGGGTACCCGATAACAGACATGGTGGATGCCGGGCCCCCGCTTGGCGAGGAACCTGGCGATGGGGCTCTCGGGGTTTTCCGGCTCGAGCAGTTCGACTTCCGACGGTCCGAACGGGAGCGATACGATCCGGGCTCCATCGGAGCGCTCGACAGGTCCCGGGGTCAGGCCCAGGACATCTCGATAGAAAGCCAGGGCGGCTTCGATATTCTCGACCGCCACGCCGATATGAGCGATTTGAGGGCGGTCGGTCACGGGTCGGCCGCTGAGTTTTGAGGTGGATACAGCCAAGGCGGGGGCAAGTGCCTCCGCCGACACAAGGTAAGCTGAAAGGATCAGCCACGCATGGCCAACGCGAACATCGTCAATGTCACTGACTCTTCATTCAACAGCGAGATCGAGCAGCTCAAGGGACTCGCCCTGGTGGACTTCTGGGCGGTCTGGTGCGGTCCCTGCCAGGCCATCGCCCCGGTGATCGATCAATTGGCCGATCAGTACGCCGGCAAGTTGAAGGTAGCCAAGCTCGATACCGACTCGAATCAGAATACGGCGGTGCGTTTCAATGTTCGCTCGATCCCGACCATCATGTTCTTCAAGGACGGGAAGCACGTAGACACGGTTATCGGCGCCGATCCCCGGATCAAGACGATTCTCGAGGGGAAGATCCAGCAGCATATGTCGTGACTGCGTGAAAAGTGAAATGTGAAACGTGAAAAGTGGGCCGGCCAGAAACCGAGCCCACTTTTCACGTTTCACGTTTCAAGCCTTACCTTAAGGCATGGCTAAGGGAACCCTCTTCGTGGTCGCGACGCCGCTGGGCAATCTGGGTGACCTGTCCCATCGGGCCGAAGAAACCCTGCGAACCGCGCCGGTGGTTGCGGCCGAAGACACCCGCCGAGTCCGTGGCTTGCTGAGCCACCTGGATGCCCATCCCACCGTACTCAGCTTCCACGCCCATTCGCCGGAAAAACGGCGTGACACCCTGCTGGAGATTCTGGATGACGGAAGGGACGTCGCCTTTGTCACCGATGCTGGTACCCCTGGGGTGAGCGATCCGGGCGAGACCCTGGTGCACTCGGTTCGCCAGGCGGGATTCAACGTTGTACCAATTCCAGGCCCTTCGGCGGTGAGCACCGCGCTCTCCGCCTCCGGGCTCTCGGCCGATAGGTATCTGTTTCTGGGGTTTCTTCCCCGCAAAGGTCGCGAACGGGAACGCCTGCTCAAGCAGGTCGCCAATTCAGAGTGGACCGTAGTTTTGTATGAGGCGCCGGGACGAGTTGCGGAGTTACTGCGAGATCTGGGCGAGGTGGCTGGGACCGATCGCGAAGCAGTGGTATGCCGCGAGCTCACCAAGCTTTACGAAGAGTTCAAGCCCGGAACCGTCAGTGAGTTGGCTGCGTACTACGAAGCAGTGCCCCCGCGGGGCGAAATCACCGTGGTCATCGCGGGCCGTCCCCAAGGCGAGGAAGCTCCCGCACCGGAGGACACAGCCGTCCGAGCGGCTGAACTTCTGGCTACCGGTCTCTCCCGCAAGGAAGTGGTCCAGCGGCTGGTGGCCGACACCGGCGTCGCTCGCAACGAAGCTTACCGGATCGTAACGTCGCTGCCATGAACAAGACGGGCGCTCTTCAGTGTGGAATGATCCTGCTGTTCCTGGCGGGCGGGGCGGGCATGGCGGGCGGACAGGTCCGGCCGGCCTCCGAGCGGGAGCGGCCGCTGGCCACCATGACCATCGGGCGGTTGCACTACGACGGAGGCGGAGACTGGTACGCCAATCCGTCCAGTCTGCCCAACCTGCTGGGCGCGATCAGCGAGCGAACCGGGCTTCGTGTAAGTAGCCGGGAAAAAGTCGTCCAGTTGGGAGACGACGAGATCTGGACGGTGCCCTACCTTCATATGACGGGGCACGGGAACGTGCATTTCAGCGATGCCGAACTGGCGACGCTCCGCCGCTGGCTGGTGCAGGGGGGCTTCCTGCACGCGTCAGATAATTATGGAATGGACGAGTCGTTCCGCCGGGAGATGGCCCGGCTGTTCCCCGACCATCCGCTGGTCGAGGTGCCGCTGGATCATCCGGTCTACCACCTGATCTACGACTTCCCCAAGGGTTTGCCCAAGATCCACGAGCACGACGGGAAGCCGGCCCAGGGCTTCGGAATCTTTCTCGACGGAAGGCTGGCAGTTTTTTACGATTATCAGTGTGATCTGGGCGATGGGTGGGAAGATCAGGAAGTTCACAAGGATCCACCCGAGAAGCATGAGGCCGCGCTCCGCATGGGTGTGAATCTCTTCGCCTACGCAACCGGGTTTGGGGGGACGCAATGAGTCGCACCGGGTCAGTGCTCCACGGATTGCTGGGTGGCTTTCGGCGGCTGGAAGCGCTGACTGTCGCCGGGGCGATCGTTGGCGGCCTGACTCTGCTTCTCGGAGTGGCGGCCTGGGCCGCTCGGCTCGGCTGGTTCGGCCAGCCTTGGTGGGTGCTGGCCGCCTGGGGCGTGTCGCTGGCGCTGCTCGGAGCGGCCTTCTTCGCGGCCCGAAAGAGTCTGGGTCGGCTTTCCCCCGGCTGGTTAGCGGAGGAGATCGAGCGGCTGGGATTCCGCCGAGGCGCTTTGGCCGGCCATCTCGAGCCTGCCGTCGCCGGTACCAGCTCAGCGCTGCTCGATCTGGCCGATCAGCGTCAGGCCGACGAGCTGAGTGGGCGGGCGCCGCAGTTGGTGGCGACCATCGCAGCTCCCTTCCGGCGCCGGGCCACTCAGGCTGGCATCGTGCTTCTGGCGGGAGCGGCGGTCCTGGGTTCGGCCCGTCCGACCCGGGGTGCGCCGGCAATGCTGTGGCATCCCGCGGACGCGTGGGAGGCGACGGTCGCACCGATCAGCCTTCAGTTGAGTGCCACCGAAGTGGAGCGTGGTGCCCAGGTCGATGTGAAGATTCAGGCTCGTGGCCGCCAGCGCGCCATTCTCTGGGTTCGGGCACCGGGCGAGCAGTGGCGAGGCCAGGGCCTCGCTCTCGACTCCACCGGCCGCACCACAACCACCCTCGGCCCGCTGGAGAACGATCTCTTCGTCCGGTTGACGAGTGGCGGGCGCGGCTCCGACACCTTGCAGGTACGGGTGCGGATCCCGGCCTTCCTCGGCACCCTCTCGGTTACCGCGCGCTATCCCCGTTATCTCAGTCTGGAAGACGAGCCGATTCCTACCCAGGGCGATACCGTGATTGTCCCGGAAGGCACCCGGTTGGAGACCGTGGGAGAGGCGACTGCAGCGCTCGATTCGGCTCGCTGGAACGCTGCAGGGTCTGGGGCGACGCTCTCGGTCAAGGGCAACCGGTTCAACGGTGTTTTCACTCCCAGCGGCAGCCGGGTGTGGAGTCTGGCGCTCCGTACCGCGACCGGAGCGGCCCTGGCTGGCGATACGGTTCGCATTCCAATTATCACGGTTCCCGATAGCGCGCCCCGGGTGGATGTGCCGGTGCCTGGATCGGATACTCTCGCGCCCTTGAGTCTCAAGCTCCCCGTGGTCATCGATGCGCAGGATGACCACGGGCTCACCCGGGTAGTCCTGGAAAGCCGCCGGATCAGCCGGCTGGGCTTCGAAGATCCCAGTCGCACCGAGAACGTGCAGCTGCCTGACGGTGTGGGGGGGCGGGCGATTCTTCCTTATGAACTGGACCTGAACGGACGGGGGCTGCTGCCGGGCGACACGGTGCGGTTTTTCGTGCGGGTCACCGACAACGCACCAGCGGCCCATTCCACCCGTTCGAAAGAATTTGTCCTTCGACTCCCGACTCTGAGTGAAGTTCGCCAGGCGGCCCGGGAAGCCTCCAGCGAGGTGAGCAAGCGGCTCGACAGTATCGCCGAGCAGAGCAAGCTGCTGGAGCGCCAGACCGAGGATCTCTCCCGCGAACGGCCCCGGGCCGCCGATAACAAAGGCACCGCCGACGACCCGCTGAGTTACGACAACGCCAAGCGGGCCGAGAAGGTCTCGGAGAGTCAGGAACAGTTGATGAAGCAGGCCGAGCAGGTGAAGGAGGCGCTGGAAGAGCTGCGGAAGAGCGCCGAAGCCGCCGGTCTCAGCGACCCCGCCTGGCAGCAGCGGCTCAAGGAAATCCAGGAACAGCTGGAGCGGGCCCTGACTCCAGAGCTGCGCGACAAGCTGGCCGAGCTGCAGCAGGCGCTCAAGGATCTCGATCCCGAGCGGACTCGCGATGCGCTGGAGAAACTGGCGGAGGCGCAGAAGAACCTGCGCGAGGCGTTGGAGCGAAGCAAGGAACTCTTCGAGCGCGCCGCCATCGAGGGCGACATGGCCAATCTGACTGCCGAAGCCAAGGACCTGGCGCAGCAGCAGAAGCAGTGGACCCAGCAGGTGCCGACCATGGACAGTACCCGGGCGGCCAAGGAAGAGGCCGCGCTGGCGGCCCGCGCCGATTCACTGGGTGCCGCTCTGCAGAAGCTCTCGACCGATCTCGCCAAGCAGGGCGAGAAGCAGCAACAGGCGGCCCAGCAATCGGCCGAGCAGGCCAAGCAGGCTGCCAGGCAGATGCAGCAGGCCAGTCAGTCGGCCCAGAAGGGGCAGAAACAGCAGGCCCAGCGACAAGGCGAAAAGGCCCAGGAGCAGCTCGACCCGTTGAGCCAGAACCTGGAGATGCAGCGCGAAGGGATGCAGGAAGAGTGGCGCCAGGAGGTGATGCAGGCGCTGGATCATGCCCTGGCCGATGCCAGCCGGCTGGCCGAACGGCAACTCGACGTCAGCGATTCGTTCCGTCGAGGCGATGTCTCGCCCCAGGTACGCTCGGAGCAGGGCGCCATCCAGGAAGGGGTAGAGCGGTTGCTCGATCAGATGAAAGCCATCGCCGGGAAGAACGCGCTGGTCTCCCAGCAATCGAGCGTCGCCTTGGCCGCCGGCCGGGACAACATGGACAAGGCACTGGATGCCCTTTCGAGTGCCGCCCCCAATGCCCGCGAGGCCGGGCGCCGCGCCGCTGAAGCGGTCGATGCACTCAATGCCGCTGCTTACACCATGCTCCGGAGTCGGGGGGCGGTTGAAGGCTCCAGCTCCGGAAGTGGTCTGGCGGAGGCCATGGAGCAGATGCAGCAGATGGCTCAGCAACAGGGCAACATGAGCCAGCAGGCCGGCGGAATGCTGCCCCAGATGGGCGGCAGCAGCGGGATGCAGGAACAGCTCCGCCAGCTCGGTGCTCAGCAGCGGGCATTGGCCGAACGGCTGGAGCGGATGCGGGCCGGGGGGCAGATCCCCGGCGCCGCCGACCTGGCTCAGGAAGCCAAGGACCTGGCTCGCAGCCTCGAAGCCGGCCGGCTGGATCGCCAGACCGTGGAGCGCCAGGAGAAGCTGTTCCGCCGGATGCTCGATGCCGGCCGGACCCTGCAAGGGGAAGAGAAAGACGAGAAGCAGGAACGGCAGAGCACGGTAGGCAAGGATGACAGCCTCCGGCTCCCGCCAGCTCTACGTGGTCGCCTGAACGACGGCGACGCCCTGCTCCGGTATCCCTCCTGGGAGGAACTGCAAGCCTTGTCGCCGGAGGAGAGACGGCGGGTGGTGGAATATTTCCGGAGACTGGCGGAGACGAGAAAGCCGTGAGCCGTGAGAAGTTAGACGTTAGACGGGAGAGGGGAGACGGGAGACGGGTCCAAGCCTGGTTACGGCTTACGTCTCACGTCTTACGTCTCACGTTTCTTCTCATGCCAAGCGTCGCTCAGGCGCAAGATCCACTCAGTCGTGCCTTCGATTTGGAGCGGAGAGGCAGCTACGCCTTGGCCGCCGAAATCTACAAGACCGTCCTCAAGACCAAGCCCGGTGAGTTGTCAGCCCTGCTGGGGCTGGAGCGCTCGCTCACCCCGATCAATCGGGTAGCCGAAATGGTGCCGCTGGTGCAGGGGGCCGTCGCGGTGAATCCATCGGCTGCGGCAGTCTATGCAATCGGGGTGCGGGTCTACTCCGCGGCGGATATGGCCGACAGCTTGCCGCGTCTGGTTGAGCTGTGGGCCAAGGCCATGCCGGGAGACGAAACGCCGTATCGGGAATGGGCCGCCGCGGCGCTGAGCCGGCGTGATCGGGCCACCGCGCGAAAAGCGTATCAACTGGGCCGGGAGAAGCTCAACAAGCCCGATGCCCTCGCCGCGGAAACCGCCCAGCTGGCCATTACCGAAGGCGATTGGCCCACTGCAGCCAGAGAGTGGTCTGCCGCCGTACGTCAGCTGCCGGGCTACCGGTCATCGGCGACCTCTACTCTGGTTCAGGCTCCCGAGCGGATCCGGCCCGAAGTGCTCAAAACCCTGGAGAAGGAACCGGGGCAGGAGGCGGGCCGCATCGCGGTTGATCTCCGAGCCCGCTGGGGCGACCCCATCGGTGCCTTTGAGACTCTCACCAAGCTGCTGCCACCCAATCCGCCCCAGCAGATCGATGTCCTGCAGGCCTTCCTCGAACAGGTCCGCACCGAGAACACCCAGCCCTATCAATTGGCTCAGGCCCGCACCATGGAGGCGCTGGCCGAACGCTGGGTCAATCCTCCCCAGCGAGCCCGCTATCGGCTGGACGCAGCCCGCGCCTATGTCTCTGCCGGCGATCGAGCTGCCGCTCGGCGGATGCTTTCGCGGGTAGCCGAGGATGCTCAGGCCGCTCCGGCAGTGGCGGCCGGCGCCACCGGGACACTGATCGACCTGCTCATTTCCGAGGGGAAGGTCGAAGACGCGTCCAAGCAACTGGATCAGTACAAGGGAACCCTCCCGGTGGACGAGTATCTCCGGCTGCGGCGATCGGTGGCGGCCCGCTGGGCCCAGTCCGGCGAGATTGCCCGGGCCGAGACGCTGCTCCAATCCGACAGCAGCGTCGATGCGATCGCGCTACTGGGCCGCTTCCGGTTGTATGCCGGTGACTTGAAAGGAACTTCGGAGTTGTGGAAGGAGGCAGGACCGTTCGCCGGTTCGCGCGAAGAATCGACTGAACGTTCAGCTTTGCTCGCCCTGATTCAGCCGATCGGTCCTGATACCCTGGTTCCGCTGGGCGATGCCTTCAGGGCCCTCGATCGAGGGGACAGTGCCAAGGCTGCGAAAGGATTCGAGACTGTCGCGTCGAGTTTGCCGGCTGACGCCGGGCAGCATGACGTGGAACTGTTCGCCGGGCGGATCTATGCTTCGATCAATCAGGCGGGCGATGCGGAGCGATTGCTGAAGGCCGCTTCGGTCAAGGAGTCCGCTTCCACCGCCGCCGCCGCGTTGCTCGAATTGGGACGGCTCTACCTGTCTCATGAGCGGCGGGAAGATGCCCGGGTCACCCTGGAGCAGATGATTCTCGACTATCCCACCAGCGCCCTGGTACCCCAGGCTCGCCGCCTGCTGGACCAGGCCAGACACGCGGTGCCGGAGACATGAAGCGAAGAGAGTTCCTGAAGCAGGGCGCGGCGGGAGCGGCAGTCGCAGCGGGAATTGCTCCGTCGTTGCACTGGTTCCCTCGCCCGGCCGCTGCCTGGTTGTTGCTTCCCATGGACGACAAGCAGGGCGATCACCTCAAGGCCTACGGGGTGACCTTCCGGGTACTCGAGCGCGGCGGTAAGGCCGAGTGGTTCCTCAATTATCGGGGCGGCGCCTTCGTGGTTCCGGGAGATGCCGGTACCGCGCGTGATGCGGCATTGGCCGGAGTCACAACCGAGCCGATGAGCGATGGCGATCTGGTCAATCTCCGGGCTCAGATCGCCCAGGGGAATGCCGATGCGGTGCCGCTGGAGAAGCCACCCAAGGTCGCCGTGTATGCGCCGCCCAACGCGTCTCCCTGGGATGACGCGGTGACGATGGTACTGAACTACGCCGGGATCAAGTTCGATAAGATCTGGGATGGCGAAGTCGTGGGGAAGGGACTGACCAAGTTCGACTGGCTCCACCTCCATCACGAAGACTTCACCGGCCAGTACTCCAAGTTCTTCCTGAACTATGCCGGCGCGCCCTGGCTGGCCGACATGGTGCAGCGCAACCAGCAGATGGCGACCAGGCTGGGCTTCCCCAATGTGCCGGCCGACAAGCGCCAGGTTGCCCGGGAGATCCGGGCCTTTGTCGAGCGGGGCGGTTTCCTCTTTGCGATGTGCACCGCCACCGAGACCCTCGATCTGGCGCTGGCCAGCGACAACGTCGACATCGCCGCGTCGTATGCCGACGGCACCCCGATGGACCCTGACGCCAGCCGCAAGATGGACTGGAGCCGGTCCCTGGCATTCCAGAATGCCCAGCTGGAGTTGTCGCCCAACGTACCGTCGTTCTCCGATATCGACGGGCACCAGGTCAACAGCATCGACAAGAAACAGCCACTGGGTGCCTTCAAGCTGTTCAACTTCAGCGCCAAGATCGATCCGGTGCCCACCATGCTGGTGCAGTGCCACCGGGACATCATCCCCGACTTTTACGGTCTTACCACGTCGTTTGTGAAGCGCTGCCTCAAGCCCTCGGTGACGGTCCTGGCGGACGAGCCCGGCGCACCCTGGGCCAAGTACATTCACGGCGAGCTGGGGCAGGGCACCTGGACCTTCTATGGCGGCCACGATCCGGAAGACCCGCAGCACCAGATCGGCGATCCACCAACCGATCTTTCGCTCCACCCGCACTCGCCGGGGTACCGTCTGATTTTGAACAATGTCCTCTTCCCGGCGGCGAAGAAGAAGGAGTTGAAGACCTAGCTTGAGGGTGGGGTGTAGAATTTCCAGTACGCTACCTTCCAGCCGCCATCCTGTTGCCGTTCATACAGGATGACGTAGCTGCCTACCCAGGGTCCCCCGTCCGGACCGAACTCGCCCTGCTCCAGGGCTCGATACTTCCCCATCGCCACCTCGAGGACTCTGACCCGGTATGGGTTGGGCCCCTCCATGCCCGCGAAAGCCTTTCGCCACAATTCTTCGATAGCCTGACGGCCGCTGGTGGGGAGATTCTTCCCGCTGTTACCCCGGGCCATCACGCCATCGACGGTGAACACGGCGGCCAGGGCCTGGGCGTCCTTGTTTCTCACCGCCTGCACCAGTGCCTCCCGGACCGGACCGAGACGGGAGGTATCGGAGCTTTGAATGGAATTGGGTGGATCTTGAAGGGTCAACGCGCAAGCGAGAAGAGTAACTGCCAGCATGGGAGCTCCAGGGTGTGGGCATTCAGCCAAACAGGCATCCCTGAACTCCTCAATCAATGAGCGGAGGGTGAGATGGGTATGAGAGTCAGGTGAGCCGCCCGACTGCGGTCCGGTTCGGCCCTTTTCGTTTCGATCTGCAGTCCGGCGACCTCTTTCGAGGCACCCGGCGGATTCCCCTTACACCGCAGTCAATCACGGTGTTATGCCTGCTGGTGCGGCGCCCGGGAGAACTGGTGTCCCGTACGGAACTCCAGCGTGAGTTATGGGGTGAGCGTCACATCCAGGCGGACTTGGGGCTCAATTTCTGCATTCGGCAAGTGCGACTCGCCTTGGAGGACCCGGCCGAAGATCCTGAGTACATCGAAACGCTCCGGGGCCGTGGCTACCGTTTCATGGCCCCGGTCAGCCGGTGGCCCGGGAGGCACCCAGCTCACTACCGGGTTGTGGCCGCGATGCTATTGATCGCGGCGGTTGGCCTGGGGTTGGCCTGGAGCAGCCAGCCCCGCACCATTACCCTGGCGGTGACTCAATTCGCCAACTTGACCGATGCGGAGGGCTGCGGAATCATGGGTAACCGGGCCGCCGCTACCATCCGCCAAACCATCGCCGGTGCAGACCCCTCCCGCATCCTGGTCCTGCAGGGCAGCGAAGCCGAGGCCAACGGCAAGGCCGCCGAGTATCTCCTGGTCGGAACCGTTTCAGGGGAGCCGCAACACCGCCGGGTAGCGGTTCACCTGCTGCGGGCGCGGGATGGAGCGGTGCTGTGGTCCCGGGTCATGGATCCGGCCACCGCGCTCGCGGTGGTGGCAGCGGTTCCGATTGTCGAACAGCTGGAGCGCCTCGCCGATGGGGAGGGATGATCGAAATATTTGGATACCCGCCTGGACCCTTCCCGCCTTATCATTCCCATGTCCCGACAGCCTCCAGCCCTAGCCCATAAGCGCTCTGTCTCGAATTTCCCCCAGCGTTTCCGTGTACCTCAAGACCCAGATCGCCCAGGCCGGCGGTCGGGAGGTTTCGTTCGTCGCCACGGTCGATCCCGCTGGCACTCTGGTGGCGGCGCGGGTGGTTGCCCGGGGAATGGTCGACCGGGTGCTGGCCTTGCCCGGTGTGGCCGACAAGGGCGAGATGATGCTCCACAATCACCCCAGCGGGATGTTGGAGCCGTCGATTCCCGACCTCAACGTGGCCGCCCGGTTGCATGACGGCGGAGTCGGTTTCGGGATCATCAACAACGAGGGGGACGAGCTCTACGTCGTGGTCGAGGTTCCCAAATCCAAGCCCGAGGTCCGGATCGATCCGCTGGGTGTGGTGGATCGGTTGGGGGAGCGAGGGCCGATCGCAAAGGCGATGGGCCAGTACGAGGACCGGCCCAGCCAGCGGGACATGGCCGCCTACATCGCCGATGCCTACAACGATGGCGGGGTGGTGCTGTTGGAAGCGGGCACGGGAGTAGGAAAGTCGTTCGCCTATCTGGTGCCGGCCCTCGCCTGGGCTGAGGCCAGCGGCGAGCGCACCGTTATCAGCACCAACACCATCAACTTGCAGGAACAGCTGGTCGGTAAGGACCTCCCGCTCCTGCACGTTGCGTTGGCTACCGAAGACCGGGCTCCGACCTTCGCCCTACTCAAAGGCTGGCGGAATTATCTCTGTCTGGCTCGCCTGCATCAGGCGGTGGGTGCCCAACGCTCGCTGTTGGAGCCGGACAAGTACGACGAGCTGGCGGGGCTGATGAACTGGGCCGGTCACACCGCCGACGGTACTCTGGCGGATTTACCGGTCACCCCGAGCACCGAAGTCTGGGACGAGGTCAGCGCCGAGGCCGATCTCTGCTCCCGTCTGCAATGTCCCCATTTCGATCCTTGTTTCCTCTTCAAAGCCCGCCGCCGAGCTGCCGAAGCCGATGTGGTCGTAGTAAATCACCATCTCCTCGCCGCCGACCTGGCGGTCCGCAAGGCCTCCGACAACTGGCGCGAAGCGGCGGTGCTCCCGCCCTACGACCGGCTGATTCTGGACGAAGCCCACCATATCGAGGACGTGGCGGCCTCTCATCTCGGGGCCCAGGTGACCAGCCGAGGTATCCGCCGGATGCTGGGCCGCTTCGAGCGCAACGGCAAAGGCCTGATCCCCACTCTCGCCACCGACCTCACCTCGGCCGGCGATCTGCTCAGTCGTGCCAGTCTCGATCTCCTTCGTGAAAGAATGATGCCCGCTGTCATCGACGCCCGTCGCGCCAGCGATGCCCTGATCCTGCGGCTGCACACTCGGCTGGAGGCCGAGAATGGCGGGGTTATGCGGCTGACCGATGAATTCACCAAGGATGAGATCTGGGCCGACGGGCTGCAGCGTGAACTCGATCAGACGCTTCTCTCATTCCGGGCCATCAAGGACAGTATCGAGACCATCGCCGACCGGATGGCAGGCACCGAGTTGAGCGAGCGGCGTCAGCAGTTGCTGGCGGAATTGCGGGCGGTGGTGCGGCGGATGGAAGGAACTACCGATGCGCTCAATCAGGCTCTGCGGCCGGCCGGGGGTGGTCCTCCAACCGTGCGCTGGATGGAGCGGACTGGCCAGCGGGGCTCCCAGCTGTTGCTGGCCGCCGTGCCCCTCGATCTGGCCCCGATCCTCCGCGAGCTGATCTTCGATAGGCTCAAGACCGTGACCTTGACCAGCGCCACCCTCGCCGCCGGTGGAGAGTTCACCTTTCTGGAGGGCCGGGTTGGGCTCGCGATCGATCCTTCCCCGGTGACCGAGCGGGCCATCTTGCCCTCGCCGTTCGACTATCTGGAACAGTGTATCCTGGGGATCCCCAACGATATTCCCGACCCGCGCGAAGATGAACCAGGGCATGCCGGCGCGGTGGTCCAGATTGTCACCGATCTGGCTCATGCATCAGACGGGGGGATGTTCGTGCTCTTCACCAGTCACGGGGCCCTCCGGCGGGCCGCGGTGGAGCTCCGCGCCATGGTCGGCGAACACTGGCCGATCCTGGTGCAGGGAGAGGCGCCACGGGATACCTTGTTGCGGCGGTTCCGGGATCTGGGGCGGGCGATTTTGCTGGGGACCGATTCGTTCTGGGAAGGGGTCGATGTCCCGGGCCGCGCGCTCCGCAGCCTGGTACTGACGAAGTTACCTTTTAAAGTCCCTTCCGAGCCGATCACCGCCGCTCGGCTCGAACGGCTGGCCGAGCAGGGCGAGGATGGGTTCATGTCCTACCTGTTGCCCCACGCTGCCCTCAAGCTCAAGCAGGGTTTCGGCCGGCTGATCCGCACTCGCACCGACGTCGGTGCCGTTGTGCTGCTGGACAAGCGCGTGGTTACCAAGCGCTATGGTCCGCTGGTGCTGAGCGGACTTCCCCGGGCCGACAAGGTCATCGGCCGGTGGAGCGAAGTCCGCACTCGAATCGAAGATTTCTTTGCCCGTCATGGGATCGGAGCCAACGTATGACCCCGGTTCGCCCCGGAAAGATCGTGTGTGTCGGCCGTAACTATCGGGCTCACGCCGAGGAACTCGGCAATCCGATGCCGGCCCAGCCGATGATTTTCCTCAAACCGCCGTCGGCGGTGATCCGGCCCGGTGAATCGATCGTCCTTCCGGCCGATTCCCAGAAGGTTGAGCAGGAAGCCGAGATCGGCGTGGTGGTGCTGGACCGGTTGCGCAACGTCTCCCGGGAGGATGCCGAGCGGCTGAAGCTGGGCATTACCTGCGTCAATGACGTCACTGCGCGGGATCTGCAGAAGGTCGATGGACAGTGGGGCAGGGCCAAGGGCTTCGACACCTTCTGTCCCGTGGGACCCAAAGTGGTCGAGGGACTCGACTGGCGGAAGCTGGAAGTGATTGGCCGGGTCAACGGCAAGGAAGTACAGCGGGGTAAGGCGAGCGACATGGCTTTCGACATCGCGACGCTGATCGCGTTCATTTCCCGGGTGATGACGCTGGAACCAGGCGATATCATCGCCACCGGAACCCCGGCCGGTACCACCGCGCTGAAGTCCGGTGATCGGGTCGACGTGGAAATCCCCGGTGTGGGTGTGCTGAGCAATCCGGTTACTTGAACCATTCCCCATGGCCTCCTCCCGCGTCACCCGGCTTCCCGGTTATCCGCTGGCTCAGCTTCCCGCTCGCAAGCGCGAGCTGATCGCCCGGGGCGTCGATGTGATTGATCTCGGCGCGGGCGACGCGGACTATCCCCCACCGGCCGAAGCAATCGAGGTGATGCAGCAGGCGGTGCAGGAGACCGCGCTCAGCAAGTACGGCTTCCAGCAGGGCTATGCCGATTTCCGGCGGGCGGCGGTCGACTGGATGGGTCGTCGGTTCGGGATCAGCTTCGATCCAGCGAAGGAAGTCCTCCCGCTGATCGGCTCCAAGGAAGGTTTGTCGCACTTCCCTCTCGCTATCCTCGAGCCGGGCGACGCGGCAGTGGTTCCCGAGCCGGGGTACCAGGCCTATATCGGCGGGACCATCCTGTCGGGGGCCGAACCGCTGATCTACCCTCTGACCCCTCGGACTAACTATCTGGTGGAGCTGGAGGAGATTCCCGAGGCGCAGCTCAGGCGGGTGAAGCTGGTGTTCCTCAACTATCCCAACAATCCCACTTCGGCGATCGCTCCGAGAGACTATCTCGAACGGACCGTCAATCTCTGTCGCAAGCGGGGGATCGTGATCGCCTACGACAATCCCTATTGCGATCTCACCTTCGACGGCTACCGGGCCCCCAGCATCTTCGAGATTCCCGGCGCCCGCGATATCGCCGTCGAGTTCTTCTCGCTGAGCAAGAGCTTCTCGATGACCGGGTGGCGGATCGGCTGGGCCGCCGGTCCTGAGCCACTCATCACCGCGCTGACCCGTGTCAAATCGTACGTGGATACCGGTCCCTGGCTGGCGATCCAGAAGGCGGCGGCCTATGCCCTGGATCATGCCGAACGGCTGATTCCGCCCAATATCGCCGAGCTCTCGAGGCGAAGAGACGCCGGGGTGGAAGCGCTTCAATCGGCCGGGTTCTCGCTCGAGAGTCCCCGGGCAACGATGTACCTGTGGATCCCATTGCCGGCTGGCATGCCGTCTGCGACCTTCGCCACGACCGCACTGGAAGAAGCCGGGGTGGTGGTGCTTCCGGGCTCCGGCTTCGGGCCCGGAGGCGAAGGCTTCTTCCGCATTGCCCTCACAGTCGGCCCGGAGAGGCTGAGGGAAGCCGTGGGCCGGCTGGGCAAGACACTGGATCGCCTTCGGGCCCGGAGTGGTGCCGGTGTTGCCTGACCGCGACTCTGTAGCGCGGCGACGCCGCTGGCTCGCCATTGGCGTCAGCCTGGCGGTTCACAGTCTGCTTTTCTTCGTGGTGATCGAAGGTCGGCTCCCGAAACTCTTCCGGCCCCGGCAAGTGGTGATGATCCCGCTGCCCTCGCCTGAACCGGCCAGGACCTCGGTGACACCGTTCTACGTGCCACTGGAGGAGCGGGGAATCGGGCGGGCACATGTGCTGATCCCGCCGGTGCGGCCGCTTCCTGAGCCGGTCGAGACTCGGCCGATCGACCCGGTACCGATCGACCTGCCTGATGATACCGGCGGCGTTCCCCGCAGCCCCGCCGGCCGGATTGTTCCCGGTCTTGGCACCGGGCGACTGTGGGTTCGTCCGCTGCCGTTGCCGCCCAAGGAGCTGGCCCAGCGGCTGCAGCGGACTCACGAGCAGCTGCTGGACAGTGCGGTCACCGCCATAGTGCAGAGGTACCTCGATTCCATGGCGGTGGAACCCGGGGCCGACCACGTCAGGATGCCGGACTGGACGACCACCGTAGGAGGAAGCAAGTTCGGGCTGGATTCGAAGAACATTTACATCGCGGGGCTCAAGATTCCCGCGGCGGTCCTGGCCCTGTTGCCGCTTCCATCCGGGATCAACGAGCAGCGGGCGCTGGACCACAACGGCCAGTGGATTGCCGAAGATCTTCGCCGGGCGGCGGCGCGCTCAACCACCCTGGACGAATTCAAGCAGGCGGTGCGGGAACTGCGCGAGCGGAAAGCCTACGAGAAAGAACTGGAGCGGGCCCAGCGAGAGAGGCCAGATTCTTCTCTGCATCGAGATTAGCGTGTGGCTAAGAGCTGATAGCTAAGAGCTACGGCAGTGAACCCTAGCCCCTAGCCCAGGTCTGCTTTCCGGCAGTGTAGCTCTCAGCTCTTAGCTTTCAGCCCTTAGTCATATGAAACTTGTCGACACCGACGAAACCGTGGTAATCGTCACCGGCTCGGATATCCGGGCCGAGGAGCGGGATCGCCCGACGGCCTACCGTCTCAAGCAGGAGATCGACCAGCGGAGCGATGGGCAGGTTTTTCGTCGGGCCGTAGTGGTAGGAGACACCTGGTTTCTGGAGAACGGGATTTTTCACCTCAATCCTTCGATTGCGGTGGGCGGGCCGGGGGTGAACGGCCTCTCGGCCCAGCTGGCTCAACAGGTACCGGTGACCTGGTCCCAGGATCAGCGGGCCTACGTGCAGACCGATTTCGATGGCGACCCGAAACGGGCCCTCTTGTGGGGAATGGACGCAGAGTCGACCATGACCGCGGTCCAGGCCTTCGTGGCTCAGGGCTTTCTCGACGACTTACTCAGACGGATCTGGCGATTCCGGAGCGGGGTCATGGTATGACCGTAAGACGATCTCTACTGCCGCTGGTTCTGATCGTGGCTGCCACCAGTTGCAACGATCCGGCCGGCTCCGGCGGCATGGGATTCGGCAAGGTGGCGGTACAACTGCCGGCTCCGCCATCGCTCTCCCGGTTCGCACCGAGTCTGGTACTCACTCAGGCCAAGCTGGTGGTGTACCGGGACTTTCCCTCGCAGGAAAGCTCGGTCCCGCTGGACTCCACCACGGTGGGGTTTGCCGATGATCAGAATACCGTCAAGGCGAGTATCAACCTGCTGGTGAGCGAAGGCGACACCATCGGCTTGCGGGTGGACTACCTCGCGGCCGATGGCACCTTGCTGTTCCAGGGATCCGACCAGGTTATCGTCGGTCCCGGTGCCAGCATCCCATCGCCGGTGATCCAACCGTTCTATGTCGGCCCCGGCAGCAATATCACGTTCATTTCGCTTTCACCCATCGACTCGGTGCTCTCAGCCGGGGCGCAACTCACTTTTGATCCCTCACCGCTGGACGCCAACCAGGCTGCCGTTCCTCTCTTCTATTTGAGTTGGGCCACGGACGACCCCCGGGTCCCCATCGACGCGCGGGGCCATATCGTTGCCCCCACCGGGCTGACCAAGCGAGTCACCGTCACTGCAGCCGCACCCAACGGGGTGCAGGGGACCACCTTCATCGATATCCTCGGTACTGAGCCGCTTGGTATCAGTCCCGATTCGATTGAATTGCTTCCGGGAGGCCAGCAGGTCTTCCGGGTGACGGTGGGAGCGCAGCGGAGCAGCCAGTTTGTATGGTCGGTGAACGGGGTTGATGGTGGCGACGCCACCTTCGGCAGCATCAACGTGGACGGGTTCTATCAGGCGCCGGGGACGGTGCCGAGTCCCTCGAAGTTCAAGATCTGCGCCCGCGACGTCACCGCGAACCTCCCGACCTCGGGATGCGCTACGGTGATCCTCAGAGCAGTCCCGACGGTTGGGGCCGACATCGTGGTTATCAACGATGAGAATATCTTCGATCTGACCGCGATGCAGGGCGCGGGCAACGTCCGCTTCGTCAAGAATCTGGTGAACTTCAACGGCACCGGCCCCCGGGCCAGCGGCACGGTGATCTGGTCCGACCGGAGCCGGAATTCACCCTGCTTCAGCGATGGAGAATGTGGCGATATCGAGAAGGCCACTTTCGATAACGTGATCAGCGGGACCGGCAAGACCATCGTGAAGCTCGACTTCTACTCGCCGATCTCGTCCATCCCGCCGAACGTGAAGATGATCATCTTCTGGATGCCGTTGATTCAGTTCACCCCGGAAGAAATCATCCTCCTTAAGCGCTTCGCCGGAGAGGGTGGGCGTATCCTCTTCATCGGTGAACATCTGCTCTACTATGGGCAGGCCGGACTGGATCTGCAGAACAGTTTCCTGGCGGCGATGGGCTCTCAGCTTCAGAACGTGGGCGACACTCTCGATTGCCGTACCGCCGATCCAGCCGATTCCAACAAGTATTTCGTGACCCCCAGCGCTTCGCTGGGCAACAATCCGCTGCTGACGGGCGTATCCAGTTTGCGGTACGTTTGTGCCTCGCGGATGGTCTTGGGGCCCAACGATTCTCCGCTGTTCTTCGATGTGGCAGGGACCAATCTCCTGGCCGGCATCAGCAAGATCCAGCTGACCGGTGGACCGGTGACCATCCGGCAGGGGGTAGTCCGGGGTAACTACATCACACCGGTGCCGGGTACAGGCGGCGCCAGTCTCCGACGAAGGTGAAGCCCGAGATCACTATGATGCCGACCCGTAAACTGCTGGTCTCGATGGTGGCGCTTTCCCTGGCGGGATGCGCCACTTCCGATAGTTATGGTCCCCAGGACAACGGGACACTTCAGCTCACCATCCCGGCCAATCTGGCCAGCTTCTCCGGTCTGGTGGTCGAACAGATCCGTGTGGTCGCCACAAAGCCCGATCCCAACGATGTCGAACGGGTTCCCACCACGGTGTACGATCACAGCTTCAACTTCGATGTGAATCGGAGCACCCTCAACCTCAATGTCCAGATCCCATCGGAGAATCCGGCCGACACGGTGGACGTGCGGATCGACTTCAATACTCTGGCAGGACGGGTGCTCTTCACCACCCAACAGCGGGTCATCATCACCCGGGGCGGATCCACCAGCGGCACCCAGTTCCCCGCGCCGTTCTATCTCGGTCCCGGCAGCAACGTCAATCGGCTGACGATCAGCCCGGCCCGGCCGGTGGTGCAGGCCGGCGGAACCATCGACTTCACGGTGGCGGCAGTGGACACTTTCGGCACTGCCATCGATACGGTGTACCTCAACTGGAGGGCATCGGCCGGGCGGATCAACGCGCTGGGGCACTTCACGGCCCCTTCGGCTGCCGGTACCGCCTATGTGGTGGCCACCACGCCCAACGGCAAGAAGGACTCGACTCTGGTCTCGGTGGTGAGCACCGGCACCGCGGCGATCAGCGGCACGGTGATCAATGGAGCCACCGGCGGCCCATTGCCCGGAGCAACGGTGCAGGTGGTCAGCAGCGCCGGCGATACCATTGCGACGGTCACTACTGGTACTGACGGGACCTACACCACACCGCCGATCCCGGCGGGCAGCTACACTCTGGTTGCGTCTCTCAATGGCTATGTCAGCACGGTGGCCTTCAATACCGACGCGACCGGAGGAGCCACTACGGCCCCGACCATCCCCCTGGCTCCTGACACCAAAGTGGTCGGCAACATCACCGGTGGTGTGAGCGATGCCACCAACGGCAATCTGGTCAGCAACCCGACCCTGGAGTTGCGAGCCGGGGTGAACGCGACCACCGGGACACCCCTGGCCACTACCACCGGCGATGTGGAAGGGGTCTACTTCTTTACCAACATTCTGCCGGGCACCTACACCATCACGGCTTCTGCCACCGGTTATGTCAGCGGCAGTGTGACGGTCGTGGTGTTGGGCAACCTGACGGCCAATCCTCCCGAGATCAACCTGTCACCGGTAGGGGCCGAGGTCGCCCGGATCGTGCTGACCTGGGGTGCCACCCCCGAGGATCTCGATGCCCACTTCACCGGTCCCGACAGCACGACTGGCAACCGGTTCCATGTGTACTTCGGCGACCCGGGGCGGGAGGACTCCCTTCCCCATGCCCAGCTCGATATCGACAATACCAGCGGGTTTGGACCGGAGACAATCACCTTAACGAAACAGTTCGCCGGGGTGTACCGCTTCTCGGTGCACGACTACACCGACAGCGACGCGAACCCCAGCTCGGCGCTGGCGGGATCGGGTGCCCGGGTGCAGCTGTTTATCAATGGGGCGTTGAACCGGGAGTTCTTCGTGCCGAACCAGCCGGGTACTCTCTGGACCGTGTTCGAACTGAATGGGACGACGGTGACGCCGATCAACCAGATGAGCTACCAGCCCAACTCGGACGACGTGACCATCCGGGCGCCGGGCAGTCGAGGGAAGGTTCCCAGGGTGCGGGCACCCTAAGCTGCGCAGCGTAATAACTGGACAGGGCAGCCTTCGCGGCTGCCCTTTTCTGTTTGTCGAACGCTTGGGGTAAGGCTTAGCCCGTTAACAGCCTAACACGAAGAACACGGAGAAGACACGAAGGGTTCACGCCCAGGTCAACTGAAGGCGTGAGGATCTAGCTCGGAAGTGTTTTTGTGAACTCACCGAATGCTCATGTTAGGCAGTTTACGATCTTGACATGAACGCCAGGTCAGGGCGACGTGACCGACCCGTCGTCCCCGAACTTCGCCCCGGTGCCGGGGAAGTCCAGCCGGGTGATCCGGCGGAGCAGGGCGGTGGCTCGGCGCAGGGAGTCAGGCGCCGTGCCGCTGTCGGGGCGCTGGATCAGCGAAGGCATGCGCGCAGCCACAAAGCCGCCGGTCGCATCGAGGTCGAGCCGCAGCGCAGTAGTCAGCCCCAGCGGTCCTTCCAGATTGAATCCCTTGTAGGTTACGAAGTTGCCCAGTGAATAGAACACCGGGCGTCCCCGATAGAACTCCACCCCGCGCAGTACGTGGGGGCCATGGCCCACCACGGCATCGGCTCCCGCGTCGATCACCACTCGAGCCCATTTCCGAAGGTTGCCTCTCGGTTCCTTGGCCAGAAACTCGGGAGCACTCGGGGTCCGCACCGCGGCCGAACCTTCCTTTCCGCCGTGGAAGGTGACGATCAGGATGTCGACCAGCGGTCGCATCTGCCGCACGATGTCGGCGCTGCCGGTCAGGTCGAGCAGGTTGTAGGCGTGGGGATAGGTCGCGAAACCCACCAAACCCACCAGCATGTAGTTCCCATCCCGCTCAACCGGGGTAATCGCCAGCAGGTCCAGCGGGCCGTACGGAGTCAGCCCCATCCCGCGAACAATGTCCTCGGTGCCTCGGCGGGCATCGAATCCGTAGTCGTTGGCGTGATTGTTGGCCAGGTTGAGATGGGTGAAGCCGGCCTCTTTGAGCCGGGGTGCGAGCCAGGTCGGAGTGGCGAACGCGTAGCAGCGAGTCGACTTGGGAGCGCACTTGGCCGACTCGCCCGAGTCGGAAAAGACTCCCTCGAAGTTTCCGACAACCAGATCGCCCTTCAGCAGCGAATCGACCCCGGCAAAGAGCCGGCGGCCGCTGTCGGGGGGAATGCCTTCTTCCAGCGTGCGGGTGCCGAGGTTGATGTCGCCGGTGAAGACCAGGCTGATGGGGAAGGGCTGGTGGATGAATTGGGCGGCAAGGCGGTCAGGCGGCAAGGCGGCCAGAACTGCAACAAGGCCAAAGAGCGCCTTCATACCCCCGCGGCCGCCGCAATCCGCGCCAAGCTCTCCTCCCGGCCCACCACCGCCAGCAGCTCATTCACCGGCTCCGACACCGTCCCACCGGTCAGCGCCACCCGGATCGGCTGCATGATATCTCCCAGCTTCTTGCCTTCTTTCTCGGCCAGCGCCTTGAGTCCGGCTTCGAGGTTGGGCGCAGTCCAATCGCTGAGGGCGCCGAGCGCCGAGTGGGCCGAGCGGAGGTTGGTGCCGAAGGCGTCGCCCAGCTTCTTTACCAGCTGCTCGCCCTTGGCGTCTCGGGTAACCTTGTTCCGGTCCAACCGCACTGCAACTTGGCTGGCGATGTCGAGCAGGGTGCGGGACCGGGCTTTCACCGCATCGATCAGGGGAGCAAGGTCCCGGTTTCCATTGCCAAGGCCCATCTCTTCGAGGTGTCGCTTCACCGGCGCGAGCAGCTGGCTGGCCGGCAACGCCGAAAGATACTGACCGTTCATCCACTCGAGCTTGGTCAGATCGAAGACCGCCGCCTTCTTCTGAATCCCGTCCAGCGAGAACAGCTCGATCATCTCCGACTCGGCCATGATCTCCCGGTCGCCGCCGGGCGACCAGCCCAGCAGCGCCAGGAAGTTCCGCATCGCGAGCGGCAGGATGCCCTGATTCTGGTAGTCGCCGACGGCGGTCGCGCCGTGCCGCTTGGAGAGCTTCTTCCCGTCGCTGCCCAGGATCATCGGCACGTGACCGAAGATGGGCTCTGGCTGGGCCATCGCTCGGTAGATCGCGATCTGCTTCGGAGTATTGGAGATGTGGTCGTCGCCCCGGATCACGTGAGTGATCTTCATCTCGATGTCATCGGAGACGACGGCGAGGTTGTAGATCGGGGTCCCGTCACTCCGGAGGATGATGAAATCGTCGAGGTCGTGACCCTGGAAGCTGATCCGGCCATGCACCGCATCTTCCCACGCGATCTCACCATTCGGCATCCGCAACCGGATGGAGAAGGGAAGCTCGCGCTTCATCCGATCCTGAATGTCGGCCTCACTCAGGCGGCCACAGCGGCCATCGTAGCGGAATGCCGAGCCGTTCTTGACCGCCACCTCGCGCTGTGCTTCCAGCTCTTCACGAGTGCAGAAGCAGCGATAGGCTTGGTTCTCTCCCAGCAGCTTCTCGGCGTCGGCCTTATGGCGAGCCCCGTAACCGCCCTGGAAGAACGGTCCCTCGTCATAGGTGATCCCCAGCCACTTGAGACCGTCGAGGATGACCTGGGTGTGCGAGTCGGTACTTCTCTCCTTGTCGGTATCCTCGATCCGGAGCACGAAGGTGCCGCCGGTCTTCTTCGCGAAGAGCCAGTTGAACAGCGCGGTGCGGGCGCCGCCGACGTGGAGGTAACCAGTCGGTGAAGGGGCAAAACGAACTCGAATAGGCATAGGTCCAGCCGCGCGAACGGGTCCCGTGATTTTGTGGGCTAGTAGGCAAGTGGGCTAGTGAGCACGGAGCCACTGGCCCACTAGCCCACTAGCCCACTGTTTTTTCAGCGGAGTCTGAGGGATTCGAACCCTCGATAGGGCTTTTCAACCCTATAACGGTTTAGCAAACCG